>CAZHTB010000076.1:0-2988 GCA_964535685.1 uncultured Gammaproteobacteria bacterium | reverse complement strand
ACGCACCGCCATTTCGGTGTGCACAAAGACATCGCCTTCGCCGTGCCAGGGGAGCGGTTGCGGGCAGTCTTTCATGTCTTCAATTTCCGGTAGGAGTGTTTTGAAAATTCCGCTTCGTTCAAAAAGCGCAAACGCCTGGCTCGGATGAAAATAAAGCGCTTTCACAAATTCTTTGCCAATGGTTTCGCGCGGCACGACCCACTGCTCGCCGATTTTTTTAGTAAAAACATGCTGAACAATATGCGCGCGCATAGCGTGCCAAGTTTTTTCTTCAATTTTAAATTTTAATTGGCAAGCAAAACGGATGCCGCGTAAAATGCGGGAGTAGTCTTCGGTGAGTCGCGTGTCTGGATCGCCAACCGTCCGGATAATCTCATTAGCTAAATCTTTAAGTCCGCCGTGAGGATCTAAAAGTTGCTTGGTCGCGAGATTAACTGCGAGCGCGTTAATGGTAAAATCTCGGCGTTCAAGATCGGCGGTAATCGGAAGCGTATGGTCTGACTGCACTTCAAAATCTTTGTAAGCACCGGTGCCGGCAAGGATATGCTCGGTACGGGGAAGGGCGATATCAAGAGGCTCTTCAGCCAGAGGCTGATCGGCCTTTGGCCGAAGGTTTTGGGTTTTAGGTTTTAGGGGAGTGAATTTGAATACCCCAAAAACTCGGCCGACAAAATCCACTTGCCCGCGTTCTGACAAAAATTTTTCCAGCTGGTCCGGCGGAATATTGCGCACGACAAAATCATAGTCCTTGGTCGGACGATCAGATAACAGGTCGCGGACGGCCCCGCCAACCAAGTACATTTCCGAGCCGGGAAAAGCTTTGAGGAGTTCTCGGATAATCGGAAAACGGGCGAGCAGTGAGTTGATTTCGAGCCACAGACGAATTCTAGCCAAGATCATATGGAGTGATTGTAGCAGGTTTTGCGTAAATTGCCAGGGAAATACGCCTCTTGATTTTTAATCCAGCCTTGAGTATACTGCCCATAACTAATGCCCGGACGGTTAGCTCAGTTGGTAGAGCATCTTCTTGACGTGAAGAGGGTCAGAGGTTCGAATCCTCTACCGTCCACCAGGACTTTTTCAATTCTATGCTTCTTAAAAATAATTTCAAAACTTGGTCAGGATTTACTTCTGGCGCTCTAGACACCTAAAGCCAGAGGGTTTTTAGCTTATTTAAAAACTGCCCTCTGGGGCAGTTTTTTGTTTTGAGCCGTACCACATTCCCCAATTCCGAGGAATTGGGGAATGTCCTATCAGTATGCTTACTCTTTACCAACCAGACAAATACAAAGTTTATCTCGGTCGCGGGCAGTCGGTTGGTTTTTGTTGTGTGTGGAATGATCCCGAGCGCGTGCTTAAAGAATGTCCGGAACTTGCAAACAAGGCCGCGATTATCGGGACGCTCTACAGTCGGCAGGGTGTGAACGTGATCTTGCGCAATCTCGCCCTTAATCCCCAGATTCGGAAATTATATGTGTGGGACGCTGGTCCACTTTCTAAGACTACGTTTGGCAGAAGTGGTACGTCCCTACTGGAGAAAGTCTGGGCTGGCGTAGCGGATGATTTAGAAAAAGAATTAGAACCAGCGGCGGTGCAAAAAATTGTCGCGGGCGTGGAGTTGGTTAAGGTTGGTGAGCAGACTTTGTCTCAAATCGTGGCGGCGGTGCGAGACGAGGTCAATGTTCCTTATATGTCTCCGCAAAGTTTCTCCGAACCCGTGGCCGAGCCGGCCGAAGTTTTTCCTTCAGAAGAAATAGGATTTTTAGCGCGCGGTCGTACGGTTCTGGAAGTTTGGGTACGTGCTCTTGATCGGGTTATGCGTTATGGGGCGGTTAAGGGGACGCAGTATGGCGCCAAACAGCGTGAGATTTTAGGATTGAGTTGGATTATTGAGGATGAGGATCCGGACGCCGTGCGTGAACAAAAAGATTGGCCAAATAATCTCAAACAATTGATTGGTTACACTAACGAGGCTATCCAACAATATTATTCCATATTTTTATCATCAGAAGTCATGCCCGGAGTTGCCTATACTTATGGTTCGCGCTTACAGAGTTATCCAACCGCGGCTGGTCCGCTCAATCAAGTGCAGGAAATTTTGAAGCGGCAGTTGCGTGATTCTCTGGATACTCGCCGCGCGGTCGCGACTACCCTCATTCCGGAGATTGATAAAGATAGCCCACAGCCGCCTTGTGTCACCCAAGTGCAGGTTATTCAGTTGCATGGATATTTACATGCTTTGGTCACTATGCGGACGCAGGATATTTTTAAGGCTGGTCTTCCCAACGCCTTTGGGCTTCGTAAATGGCAAAAAGTTTTAGCGGGTGAGGTTGGTTTGAAACTTGGTAAACTGCAAATTACGGTTGGCTCGGCGCATGTCTACGAAGCTGATTGGGGTGAGGCCAAGCAATTACTAGCGTGTGAGGTTTGGGAACGTCCGCCGCGTTTGGCTTTTGATCCAAGTCTTGATGCTGACCGGCGAGGGTATTTTATTATTATTGCGCAGGACAAAAAAATTGTAGCAAATTTTCAAAGTCCAACTGGCGAGTTATTACTAACCTTGGAGGGAGTGTCCGCGCGCGTGATTTTTAAAAAGATTGCACAACTAGAATTATTAAGCCGGTCAGACCATCTTTTAGATATAGGCATGGAATTACAAAAAGCCGAGATAGCGCTGGCCCATGGTTTCAAATACGTCCAAGACCGTCTTCTTCAATTTTAAAACGCCCGGTCTTTCGGCCGAGCGTTTTTTGAGATTGCCACGCCACGACCTTGCGTCGGGGCTCGCAATGACAACTTGTGCTACATGCTACATGATTTTACAACACCGCTTCCTTAGCGGCTTTAGCCACGCGGAATTTGACCACCGTTTTGGCCGGGATTTGGATGCTGGCGCCGGTGGCTGGGTTGCGGCCCATGCGCGCGGCGCGGTTGACTTTGACTAATTTGCCGAGACCGTTAATGGCAAACTCGCCACTCGATTTGACC
>CAZHTB010000075.1:0-14129 GCA_964535685.1 uncultured Gammaproteobacteria bacterium | reverse complement strand
TCCAGTTTTTTGCGGTGTTTGGTTAGGATATCTTTAGCTGTTTGGTATCCGTTCTGTATAATTTTTGATACTTCTTTGTCAATTTGTTCGGCAGTGTGTTCGCTATAATCTCTTTGTTCGGAAATTTGGCGGCCTAAAAATACCATTTCTTCATGATCGCCAAAAGTCCGTGGGCCCAGCACCTCATTCATGCCAAAACGGGTAACGATTTTTGTGGCCAAGTCCGTGGCTTTTTCCAAATCATTGGAAGCGCCGGTCGTAATGTCGCCAAAAACCTCTTTTTCTGAAGTGAAACCACCTAAAAGTGAAGCAATACTGGCTTGCATTTCTTTAAGTGAGTGTAAGGTTTTGTCTTCGGTTGGAAGTTTCATAGTGTAGCCGGCCGCGTGACCGCGGGAAATAATAGAGAGTTTGTGCACAGCGTCAGAATGTGGCAAAGCAGCCGCGACTAAGGCATGACCGGCTTCGTGATAGGCCACAATTTTTTTCTCGCGGTCGGAAATAAAACGCCCCTTGCGTTCAGGCCCCAGTAAAACTTTTTCCACGCTTTCTAAAAGTTCAGACAAGCCGATTTTCTTTTTATTGCGGCGAGCAGTTAAAATGGCAGCTTCGTTGAGAAGATTGCCAAGATCCGCACCGGAAAAACCAGGCGTACGTTCAGCCAACAGGCGCATGGTAATTCCCTCTTCAAAGGGTTTTCCGTCAGAATGGACATCCAAAATTGCTTCACGGTCTTTAAGATCAGGCAAATCTACCACGACGCGGCGGTCAAAACGGCCCGGGCGCAAAAGAGCCGGATCTAAAATATCCGGACGGTTGGTAGCCGCAATCATGATCACTCCGGCGTTGTTTTCAAAACCATCCATTTCCACCAGGATTTGATTAAGGGTTTGTTCGCGTTCATCATGGCTCCCGCCAAGTCCGGCGCCGCGTTGCCGTCCGACCGCGTCAATTTCATCAATAAAGATAATGCAGGGCGCGTGTTTTTTAGCTTTGTTAAACAGATCGCGAACGCGTGAGGCACCGACGCCCACAAACATTTCTACAAATTCTGAACCAGACATGTGGAAGAAAGGCACGTTAGCTTCACCGGCAACTGCTCGCGCGATTAGGGTTTTACCTGTGCCTGGCGCGCCCATGAGCAAAACGCCTTTGGGGATTTTGGCGCCTAAAGCCGTGAATTTCTTGGGGTTTTTAAGGAATTCCACCACTTCTTGTAGTTCTTCCTTGGCTTCCTTGGCTCCAGCAACATCCTTAAAAGTTGTTTTCTTTTTTTTATCATCAGGCTTGTTTTCGCGAGCCGTGCTTTGGCCAAACATCATGGCGCGGTTGTTCACTGCTTGCAGTTGGCGCACCATGAAAAAGATAATCAAGACCATGAACAAAAGCGGCAGAGCAAAAGGCAGGACGGTATTGAGAAAAAACGACAGGCCGGATTCGCTCTTGACCGCGATGTTGAGTTTGCGCAATTGTTCGGACGAGATGCCATAGCCGGACAAAAGCTGGATGACTGATTGGCCTTCTTCTTTATAGAGGCGTTCTTTTTTCTGGTCAGTGGTGGTGATGGCCAGTTCGGTGCCGCTGATCGAGATTTTGTCTACTTGGTTGGTAGAAATTTGGTCTACTAATTGCTTGACAGTAATATCAGCCACTTTGTTGCGCTGGTCAGTGAACAAGCTGAAAAAGCTGGCTACCATGATAAAGACCAGGAGGAGGGTTAAGAGTTGTTTGGTGATTTTTTTCATAGAGAAAAACACGGGTTAAGTGACCCTATTCTATCGTAAAAATATAGTTTTGGCAATGGTTAGGCAGTCGCCGGTTCTGATGCTACTTCTACTGCTGGAGTTTCCACTGTTGTGGTTGCGACTGGTTCTTTTTCAACTACTGGCTCGGTAATGGCCCGAATGGACAAACCCATGCGATGATTTTGTGTTTCAATAGAGATTATTTTGAAGTCTAGGGCATCGCCAGCTTTAGCGAATTCGTTGATGTTACGAATCGTTGAGGTGGAGAGTTGTGAGATGTGAGCGAGACCGTGGATTTCTGTATCTAGTTCAACAAAAAGACCAAAGGGGTTTACTTTAAGCACTTTACCTTTCACAATTTGACCAATTTGGTAACGTTCAGCCGCCTTGACCCAAGGGTCTTCTTGTAAAGCCTTGAGGGAGAGAGAAATTTTACCATTGTCTAAACCAATGATTTGGGCTTTAACCGGTTGGCCGGGCTGGATGATGTCTTTGGGATGGTCAATGCGTTGCCAGGCGAGTTCCGAGATGTGGACCAAGCCTTCAGTGCCGCCATCAAATTGGACAAAAGCGCCAAAATCTACCACGCCGCTGACCGTGCCCTCAACCGTGTCGCCGATTTTGTATTTACTCAAAAGTTCTTTTTGTTTTTCATCGCCAGCGGCTTTTTCCGAGACAATGAGTTTGTTGTCGCCCTCGGCTACGTCCAAAACTTTTACTTTAAGCAATTGGCCGGACAGCTGGCGCAATTTTTCCAAGATGCGAGTTTTGTCGCCGCCGTCTACTCGTGGGTAATGTTCGGAATTAAGTTGAGACACAGGCAAAAAACCGGTAACTTGGCCAAGGCGAACCAACAAACCGCCGCGGTTCGCATCAACCACCTCAACTTCAATGATAGACTGTTCTTTTTGTAATTGAAGTAAATTGCCCCAAGCTTTTTGGTGGCCAGCTTGGCGGAGAGAGAGTTCTAACGAGCCTTTTTCGTTTTCAACTTCAATCACGGTGGCTATTACTTTTTCGCCGCTTTTTAAATGATCATATTGGCCGCTTTCGTCTTTAAGTTCACGGCCGCGCACCACGCCGATGGAGACGCCATCAATGTCAATAATGATTTCGCCGCGACCAATAGTTAAGACTGTGCCTTCTACTAAATCGCCTACTTTGGGGATGGGGCGCTTGTAGTTAGCGAGCAGGGTTTCCATTTCTGATGGTGCCGGGGGTTTGGTGATCATAATAAATGAAACCTTTAGGTTTCACCCCGCCGTAGGCGGGGTTTATTAAATCCGGTGGGGATTTAATAAAAAAACCATTCGTCTTTGGGAGAATGGCCTCACAAAGGTTACCCCGGAGTTGGTAGCTAGAAGTTATGAGCTGGTAGCTGCGTCAGCGGGGCCTCGGCCAGGCCCGAGGGAGAAGTAAAACCTGGTTATTTTTAAGTAAATTAAGCTAGTTAAGTGTGGTAAGTGAATTAAGTAGCTTATTTTACTTAATTTACTTATAAACTTAATTTACTAAACTGGCGGTAGTGTAGCAAAACTGGGACTGGGTGTCAATTGGCCTGATTAATAGGCTTGACTTGATTGTTTGATCTGGTATACTTAGTTCATCACCATAAGGGGACACACCTAGGTTTTGTCCGACGGTTAATGCCCCTTTTTGTTTTGTCCAACTCTTTCTCGCAGTCTATCCATAAAATCAGCGTAGCGTACAAATTTACGCAATAGAGCGGAATATTTATAAAAATTTGGAATGAGTAAACACTTTAGTTTATTTTGATTTATTAAATATTCTACCAAACAATAAAAATCACCATCACCTGATACAATTACAGCTTTTTCATAATTATCGAACTGGATCATAGAATGAAGTACTAATTCCGCGTCAACATTTCCCTTAATCATTCCATCTGCCAACAGTAAGGTTGGTTTGAATACCAAAATAAATCCAGCTTCTCGTAAAATTCCGTACAATTTCTGGTTACTTGAAACGAAACCAATAAACAGAAAGGCTTTACTCACGTGGTATTTTTCATGCAAGTAAACTCGAAACCGTCGCCAGTCTAAAACCCAACCCTGACTGCGTATGGCCAAATTCACATTCTGACTGTCAATAAAAGCGTAGTTGTTTCCCTCCAAAAACATAAAAGCCATCCATTAAAAGAGGATAGCCCGTTAAATTGGCATACCTGCCTGCCGGCAGGCCCCCCAGTTGCCATTTATAACTGAAGTTTAGTGGATTGTTGTGGTGGTGTCAAATAAAAAAGCCCGGCGCGGTAGTGGTTTGTACACCTTTTTCCCCTTGCTACGAGGCGAATTTTTTGCTAAACTATACGCAGATTTTATTACTGTTTGGAGATCCCTCGGCCTCAGTCTCGGCTAGGCGCCGAGCCTAGACGGATAGCTCGGGATGACGGTTGTGGGCTTAGGGATGACGTAAAATGTATGCAAATCACTTGGCTTGGGCAGGCGTGTTTTCAAATTACGACGCAAAGCTCAAACGGCGAGGCTAAAATTGTCATTGATCCGTACAAAGACATTGGTTTGAAATTGCCGAGAAATTTGGCGGCGGATTTAGTGCTAAAGACGCATGATCATTTTGACCATGCTGAAGTCGGAGCTGTCGCGCCAGTGACGGAAGGTAAACAGTTAGTGGTCAGCGGTCCCGGCGAATACGAATCCGGTGGCGTGATGGTTTACGGCATCCATGCTTGGCACGACAATGTTGAGGGCAAAGAACGCGGCGCGGTAACAATGTACGTTTTGGAAAGCGAAGGAATTAAAGTGGCTCATCTCGGTGATATTGGACAGAAAGAACTAACTGAACAGCAAATGGAACAATTGGGTCGGGTTGATGTTTTAATGATTCCGGTTGGTGGAGTTTATACCGTGGACGCGGCTGGGGCTATGGCACTGGTACAGCAAATAGAGCCGCGCGTGGTTATTCCGATGCATTACGCGGTGCCGGGGTTGACGGTTAAACTTGACGGCGTGGAGAAATTTTTAAAGTCTTGGGGCGGTAAGGCGCCGGAACCGGTTGAGAAATTTAAAATTGCCAAAAAGGATTTACCGGCTGAGGATACGCAGTTAGTAGTATTCCAAAATCCATGAATTACGAGCAACAACAAATTAATGAAGCGCGCAAGCGATTTTTATTGTGGTTGTGGGTGACGGTGTTTAGTGTGGCAATAGTGCTTGGCTGGTATTTTACTTTTCGCGCCACGGCTCGCCAGGTAGCTGAATCCCCAGTTACTCCATCCTCGGCAGAACAATTTAAAAATTTTCAAAAACAATTTCAAGAAACTTTAATAGAGGCCAGAAAAACTTGGGAGGTCATGAAAAAATATGAAACAAAAGCAAACCGGTGAACCAATTGTAGGCAATCCCGTAGGTAAATTAGAGCCGCGGCAAATCACGACTGAAATTCAGGAGTCGTATTTGGATTATGCCATGAGTGTGATTGTATCGCGCGCTTTACCGGACGTACGCGATGGTTTGAAGCCGGTCCATCGCCGTATTTTGTACGCCATGTGGCAAGTCGGTTTAAAAGCCAATGCCAAGTTCCGCAAATCCGCGACCGTGGTTGGTGAAGTGCTTGGTAAATATCACCCGCATGGTGATGTGGCGGTTTATGACTCTATGGTACGTATGGCGCAGGAATTTTCTTTGCGCTATCCCCTGATTCGCGGGCAAGGAAATTTTGGCTCCATGGACGGCGACTCGGCCGCGGCCATGCGTTACACCGAAGCGAAACTCGCGACCGTGGCTGAAGATTTGCTGACTGACATTGAAAAAGAAACCGTGGATTTCATGCCGAACTACGACGGCTCGCACCAAGAACCAAAAGTTTTGCCGGCTAAACTGCCGAACCTGCTCTTGAACGGTACCATGGGCATCGCGGTTGGTATGGCGACCAATATCCCGCCGCATAATTTAACCGAACTCATTAACGGCATTGTTCACCTTATTGATAATCCCGAGTGTGAGGTTGGAGATTTAATTCAGCATGTTAAGGGTCCGGACTTTCCGACCGGCGGCATAATTTACGACCAACGTGAGATCGCCAAAGCTTACGCGACCGGCAAAGGCGGCATTGTCATGCGCGCCAAAACAGAAATTGAAGAAATGAAAAGCGGCTTGTTCCAAATCGTGGTGCACGAAATCCCCTATCAAGTAAATAAGGCGCAGTTGGTGGAGAAAATCGCCGAATTGGTGAAAGACAAAAAAATTGAAGGCATTAAAGATTTGCGCGATGAGTCGGATAAAGATGGCGTCCGCGTCGTAGTTGAACTTAAGAAAGATACCTACCCTAAGAAAATTTTAAACCAGCTGTTTAATTATACCCAACTCCAGGAAACATTTCACGTGAACATGCTGGCCTTGGTTGATGGCATTCAGCCGCGCGTCTTGACGCTCAAAGCCGTACTGGAAGAGTATGTTAAGCATCGCCAAAGCGTGGTGCGTCGTCGCGCCGAGTTTGATTTGCAAAAAGCCAAAGACCGCGCGCATATTTTAGAAGGTTTGGTCATGGCGCTGGAAGAAATTGATAAAATTATCGCCACCATTAAAAAATCCAAAGATAAAGATGAGGCTAAAATAAATTTGATCAAGCGTTTTAGTTTTTCCGATCGCCAGGCGGTCGCGATTTTAGAGATGCGGCTCCAGCAGTTGGCCAATTTGGAGCGTTTGCGTCTGGAAGAAGAATTAAAAGAAAAGAAAAAGCTGATTAAAGATTTGGAAGACTTACTCAAGAGCGCCAAGCGAATTTTGGGCGTGATCAAAGACGAACTTTTGGATATTAAAACGCGTTTTGGCGATGAACGCCGCACGCAGATTGTTAAAGGCGCGGTCGGAGAATTTTCCACTGAAGATTTGATTCCCAACGAATCAACGGTCGTGACCATGACGCGCGATGGCTATATCAAACGTTTGCCGCCCGACACGTTTAAAGTACAAGGCCGCGGCGGCAAGGGCGTGATTGGCCAGACCACGAAAGACGAAGATTCAGTGGAGCACTTGTTCGCGACTACAACGCACGCGGATTTGTTATTCTTTACCACTCGCGGCCGCGTTTTCCAACTCAAAGCTTATGACATTCCGGTAGCTTCTAGAACGGCCAAAGGACAAGCCATTCAGAATTTCCTTCAGCTGGGCGGCGAGGAAAAAGTTTCCGTGATTTTGTCACAGCAGGAAATTGGCGACAAGAAATTTACCGTTATGGTGACTGATCATGGCATAATCAAAAAAGTGGCGCTGGAAGATTTTGCCAGTATTCGTCGTTCAGGCTTGATCGCGGTTAAACTAAAGGGTGATGACAATTTGAGTTGGGTTAAACCGTCTACGGGCAAGGATGAAATTATGCTGGTGACTTCCAAGGGTCAAGCCATTCGTTTTAAAGAAACACAAATTCGCGCCATGGGTCGGAACGCCGCCGGCGTGCGCGGCATTCGTTTAAAAGGCAATGACTTGGTGGTTGGCATGGAAGTCTTGCCGGTCAAAGACACGGGGCAGATTTTAGTGGTGATGGGACATGGCTTTGGCAAACGGACTAGTCTGACGGCTTACAAAGTTCAGGGTCGCGGTGGGAGCGGTATTAAAACTGCCAAGATTACACCCAAGACCGGCGCGATTATGGCGGCCATGCGCGTTGATAGCAAACAAGATGCCGAAATTGGTCCGCAAGATATGGTCATTATTTCCGCCAAGGGTCAGGTTATTCGGCTACCACTCAAGGGCGTGTCTGTTCTGGGCCGCGCCACTCAAGGTGTCCGCTTAATGCGCTTTAAAGAAGAAGCTGATCAAGTGGCTTCGGTGACTCTTGTATAAAAAAAAGACCTCCACCCATCGAACCGACCGCGAGTCGGAACGAGAGGTGGAGTCACAGCGTGAAGGAGAGACGCTGACTAATCCGGGGGAAGTTCAGGGACGGCATGCCAGCCCTGGCGCCCGCCGCGATTTTATCCATGATGACTTTGTGGGCCTGGTCATGGATTGCTTGGTTGGCGGCCGCGATGAGTGGCATGTCCTGGTTCCAGCTCACCGCGCCTCCCGCTCTTACAATCAACAAGAGAAGACAAACCACGTCTTCAATCTTGGGGTCGCCGTGGACTAGAAGCAGTGCCCCTGTCCCACGAGCGATGTTGGAGAGCACGACCGCAGAACAGCCGATCGTTTTGTAGCTCCCCATGTGTTTCTCGAGACATGAGTGGATGAACCTGGCGCGTTTGGCTTTGTTGGATGCTCCCGCGGACATCGCGCCATATGTGAGGCCCTCGTTTAGGAACCAAGGCCGTCCATCTACTTCTGGCGGCATAGCATAGCAGGTGTAGACTTCCTGCTGTAGGCAGGAGCCGTCGATGGTGGCCGTACACTCCACTTGGTTTAAGTGGTCAAAGACGTAGCTGGCCAGAATCGTAATCGTTCCGCTATGCTTCCACACCAGCGAGAAAGCAGTCGCGAACGGCAGACCCTGCAGGATGTTGTTGGTCCCATCAATCGGGTCCCAGATGATGTAAAAGCCATCGGGGGCATGCTCGAAAGGACCGCGTTTGGTTTGGTCGCCTGTTTCTTCGCCCCAGAGTTTTATGAATCCTGGAGCGAAGCGCGCGTTGAGGGCAGCCTCCAAAAATAGCTCGATGAAGCTATTGGCCCTTACGTCAGCATACGACTGACGATCATGGGTTTCCTTTTTACGTCCAGGGGTGTGGGGGACTACGCGTTGGACAAAGACCTTTTGCAACTCCTCGTCCTGACGCAAAGCCTCTACCGTTCGGTGGAAAAGTTCTATGAACCACAGGAGATCACTCCCCCGTGGAATCAGCCGGTGTATGCCGGTTTCCATGGGAGTTACCTCCGTTGGATGTGGGACTTCTTAATTTACATCTTAGGCTATTATCATTGCATAGGCGAGAGATTTTGTCAACCCCAAAAAAAGAACCCGACCCTGTCGCGTCTGGTTGGACGTTTGGGAGTCGGGTGGTGCCGCGCGGGTACGGGGCGGCTAGCCGGTGGCTGGTTTGTCAGTCACTGCCCCGGTTTGTGGTTTAGCACGGCGTCGCGTGCCAGCCGGTTCCGGGGCCCTTGGTTCTGGACGGAAAGAAACCAGATCGCGGTCACGGCCGATGGACGGACTTCGTTCATGTACGATGAGGTCGCACCAGACGACGTAGGATCCTGGATCAGTTGCCCGACATTCTGCCAAGGGGTTTATTTCTACTTCTTGGAATTGTCCAACAAAGCGTTGGATGGCGAGCCCCAAGAGCAGTTGCGACTCCTTTGCTTGGAGGAGGATTTTCACCGCCGCGTTGACGATGAGGCAGACCGACTCCAAGGGAATCTTGAGCGGGTGGCCGTTCGAACCAGTGAGTCCGGTCAGGATGATCTGGGCGGCCCAGACGAGGTCGTCGTGGGTTTGATCGGCGGCATCGTCTGCTTGGAGTTCATCACCCATAATGATCCTGTACGACAGAGGTTTGGCCTCACGTCCTCCAGCGGCGAGAACTTTGAGACGCTTTAAGGCAAGCTCGTGAACTTCCTGTGAGTTCCCTTTCGGCATGGGGCACCTCCCTTGGCCATTAGTATGGGCTATTTTTCAAGAATTAGGAAGTTGATAAAAAAAGAACACCAGCCGGATCAGTGGACGCGCGATCCAAAGATCTGGCTGGTGGTGGGGTGTCGGCGACATGCCGATGAGTCGGTTCTACTCGGGCTTCTTCTGGAGCGAGCCGTTGTCGTTCCTCTCGGCGTTCAGGATCACTCCATCCTTGCGCACCGTGTAGCGGTTCGGCAGCCCCGCATCCACGTCATCGACGAAGTTGATCGTGGAGCCGAACTGGGCAAAGAAGGGGCCCGCCGCCTCACTGACATTGGCGCAGGTCGAGCCATGCGTCTTCAGGAAGCGGTGAATCTCCTCGGCGACGCGCGGGAGTGCGGCCTGGTCGTCGCCGGTCAACTGCAGGGTCGTACCCTCGGGCGCCGTGACGAAGGCCATGATGCCAGACAGCGCGAAGCCGAGGTCGGCTCCTTCGGGTTCGTCGTTGGGGATGTAGCCGCTTAGGCTCAGGACGTGGAACGCTGTGGCACGTGCCGCGGCCGTCTCGTCGTCCTCAATGGCATCGCCAGCGTCGTCGTACTTGAAGTAGTTGGCGAAGGCACTCGTCAGCTGGAGCAGGCGCCCCATCCAGGTCGTCGTGCTTGTTCCCTTCTTCTGGTCTTTCGGCATGGTGTAGTTGTCCTTTCCCCGCTAAAAAAGCCAAGGGTTTGGGTATGAAAAAATAATATCACCAGTGTTACAGAACGTCAATTCACTATCCACTCAAAGTAGCCAAACCAAGAGGCCGCCTCAAGGCGGCTAAGATGTTTCATGCTACATGCTACATGCTAAAAATAAGTCGTGGCCGTCTCCATGTTGCCAATGCGATTTTTAGCCACGTCTTCAGCCACCAGTTTTTCCTCCATGAGTTTTTTGATAGCCGAGGCCATGGTGATCATGCCGTCTTTGCGTGAAGTTTGGATGACACTATTGATTTGCGAGATTTTATTTTCACGAATCAGGTTGGCGACCGCTGGGGTGTTCACTAAAATTTCGCGTGCGGCCACCAAACCTGTGCCATCAGCTTTGGGCAAGAGTTGTTGAGCAATAACGGCTTTAAGTGAGCCAGCCAGTTGCACGAGGATTTGCTGTTGTTGGTTGGCGGGAAAGCCGCCGATAATGCGTTCAACCGTTTCCGCGGCACTCGGTGTATGCAAGGTTGAAAAAACTAAGTGCCCAGTTTCAGCCGCGGTTAGGGCGGCTTCAATAGTTTCTAAATCGCGCATTTCGCCGATCAGAATAATGTTGGGGTCTTGGCGTAGCACATATTTTAAAGCATGGGCAAAGCTTGGCGTGTCTTTACTGACTTCGCGCTGTTCAATCAGACTTTGTTTTTTAGTGTAGACAAATTCCACGGGGTCTTCAATGGTAATAATATGACTACGGCGTTCTTGATTGATCATGTTGATCATGACCGCCAGCGTAGTAGATTTACCAGAGCCGGTTGGGCCAGTAACCAAAATAAGGCCTTGGTGTAAATGTGTTAATTCGTATAGGGTTTCAGTAAAGCCAATACTTTCCGGGTTAGGAATTTCCGTGGGGACCAGACGCGCGGCCATAGCCCAACTGCCGCGTTGGCTGTGTAAGTTTAAACGAAAACGCGCGCCATCAACCGCGTACGCCACATCCAAGTCTTGTTCTTTTTCCAGTCGCGCCAGTTGTTCTTGATTTAAGAGGCTTTTGAGTGCCACGCGCAAATCATCCGGCTCAATGACTGGCAACTCCAGTTCTTTAAGTTGGCCATGCACACGCACGGTTGGTTTTTCTCCCGGGACCATGTGCAAATCAGAGGCCCCTTCTTTGATGGTTTGTGCAAAAAGTTGATTGAGGTTCATATCATGTAGCTTGCCTGCCTGCCCTGCCTACCGGACAGGCAGGCGGCAAGGCAGGTAGCATGAAGCAAATCGTTGTTTAAGTATACCACGTTTTTGTGGTTGACAAAAGTTGTCTTTACAGCTAAACTACTTTCAATCAACTTGCGTTACAAGTTACATGCTACATGTTACATAAAAAAGTGTATGCCCAAACGAACCTACCAACCAAAAAAACGACGTCATAAAAGAGTGCATGGTTTCCGCGCGCGCATGAAAACTAAAGATGGCCGCAATGTCTTAAAGCGCCGTCGAGTCCGCGGACGAAAACGCCTTTCTGTTTAGCTTTTTAGCTTCGTTAGCTAATTAGGTTTTTTCCTTAAGCTAATGAAGCTAATGAAGTTATGTTACCGAAACAGTACCGCCTAACTCACGACAAAGATTTCTCCCGGGTGTATCGCCTGGGGAAATTTTTTTCTGCGCGTGAGCTTAATTTAAAATACGTGCGGAATGGGTTAACAGTTTCAAGATTTGGGTTCGTGGTTTCAACTAAGATTGCTAAAAAAGCCAATGTACGCAATTTGTTAAAGCGTAGACTGCGCGCGCTCGTGCAGGATCATCTAGCCGGTTTGGCTTCTGGTTATGATGTAGTTATTGGCACGCGTCCTGGCGCTCCGCTCCTTACTTATGATATGCTAGGTGAACGGTTGGAGTATCTGCTCCAAAAGGCCCAGCTTTTGGGAAATTCGAAATTAGTATGTTAGACTCATTTCGTATCTGGCCCAGACTCGCAGCCATCCAATCCATAAAATTTTATCAGCGAACTTTGTCACGCGACCATGGTTTGTACAAAGTCCTTTACCCGCTTGGCTTCTGCCGTTTTAAGCCAACCTGCTCCGAGTACGCCATCGCCGCCGTTGAAAAATATGGCATGATCCGTGGCGGGCTTAAAGCCATGTGGCGTTTACTGCGCTGTACGCCCTGGACGAAGCCGCGCTATGATCCAGTTTGAGAATAAGGAATTAAGAATTAGGAATTAAGAGCTGACCGCATTCTTAATTCGTAATTCTTTATTCTTAATTCTTGTTATGAAAAATCTTTTTCACATAATTTTTTACCAACCAATTTACAACCTCCTGGTCTTTTTTTACAACGTCGTGCCCGGACACGATTTGGGCGTGGCGATTATTTTAATTACCGCGGCCATTAAGCTTGTGCTCTATCCTTTTTCCAAACAGGCTTTGCACGCGCAAAAGGCCATGCAGGAAATTCAACCCAAGATGGAGGCACTCAAAGTACAATACAAAGGTGACCAAGCTGGTTTGTCCAAAGCCATGATGGGGCTGTATAAAAATGAAAAAGTAAATCCGTTTTCTTCTTGTTTGCCAGTCTTGATTCAATTTCCGTTTTTAATTGCCGTGTATCAGGTTTTACATAAAGGTATTAACGTGGCCGAGACGGCTTTGCTTTATCCATTTATTCAGGCACCAGCGACGGTTAACCATATTGCTTTTGGTTTTCTTGATCTAACGCAAAAAAGCGTGCCGCTGGCGGTCCTCGCGGCTTTGAGCCAGTATTGGCAAACTCGTATGCTCATGCATAAAAAACCGCCGCTCGCGAACAGTACGCCCGGCGCTAAAGACGAGAGCATGACGGCGATGATGAACAAACAAATGATGTATATGATGCCGATCATGACGCTGGTGATTGGTATTACGCTTCCCTCCGGTTTGATTCTTTATTGGTTGGTCATTACTTTACTGTCTATTGCCCAACAGTGGTGGATGTTCCGTGGTGTTGGTGAAGTCAAGCCAACTCTTTCATAACCCCTCCTAACCTCCCCTTAACCTAAGGGGAGGGAATTCCCCCTCTTAGATTAAGAGGGGGTTGGGGGAGTTACTTTTCCTCTTAAAACTGCCGCTCTTTCCCCACAATCATTTTTATTTTTTTAGCGGTCATGGTAATGGTGGTTGGACCGCGCATGGTTACGGCATTGTCCACCAGCATGGAAATTGGCGCTATGTCCTTGATCGCCACGTGTTTGGTGGAAATAACAGTTGGCCGTTTTGGTTCTTTGCCAAATAATTGGTGCCAAAATGATGGCTGGTCTGTTACGACTGTGGCTAAACGGCCGTCCGAAGGGCTGACATGAGTAGAGCCGGTGACGGCGGCTGGCGCGAGATTGTAGATAAAAATATTTTGGTAGCTGTGGGTCGGACTCAAGCGATAGGAGTGATCACACTCCAATTCAGTTGGATGTTTTTCTAAAGCCACCCCAGAAAGAAAATAGCGCTCCCCCACCTGGCCAATATCTAGGTGTTGAATCAGGCGGTTTGATAAAATATCACAAGCGAATTCTTGGGGCGGGATACCAAGTAAATCCCCAAAATAACTGTCTGGCGGGATTGGGATAAAGCCGAGCACCGTGTTAAAATCTGGCAGGGAGTTCAGGACTTCACTCAAGGTTTGGTCGTTGCCAACCGCCACGATGCTGGTCGCGTCAGAACGTGCCGCCTCGCGGACCGCGTCGCGAATGTTTCGCAGAAGCGAGATGCGCGCCACTTTTCCTTTCATGCCAAGTTCGGTCAAGCGCGCCTCAATCCGACCCAGCACTCGTTGGTATTTTTTTTGCTTTAGAAAAGAATCGTAAATATAGTAATGCATAGAGCGAGGTCAGCGAGGTCGGCAACGGCATTCCCTCCCCTTAGGTTAAGGGGAGGTTAGGAGGGGTTATGATGTTGATTTATTAATGCATTACAGATCATCTCTATTACCCCTTCTGGGTTGTTAAAAATTTCATTGTCCCAGAATCTTAGCACTAGGATTCCTTGATGATTTAAAAAGTCAGTTCTCACTGAATCGTGGATGGCTTGCGGTAACTCCATGTGTTGACCACCGTCGAGTTCAATGGCTAGTCTGGTTTGTGGGCAGTAAAAGTCTAGAATGTAACGACCCACGCTGTATTGTCTGTGAAATCTATAACCAA
>CAZHTB010000074.1:0-2802 GCA_964535685.1 uncultured Gammaproteobacteria bacterium | reverse complement strand
CTTTGCGGCGGCTACCCCAGACACCATCGGCGTTGGCTCTTCCAAGGGCTACATGCTGATTGCCGACACAACTCGTGTTAAGAACAACACCTCCAGTGGTTCCACCGCTTCCACTACCGTGCGTATGCTCGGTAATCGGGCGGACAACACCGCGGACGTTGTTAGTGCCACAGCTGTGACCGGCACCAACGGTATTGTCTGGTCCTACACCCCAACGAGCAGTGCTAATCCTGCAGCGAATCACACAATCTCTGATTCGTATATCGTTACGGGTAAGACCATCCTCTACTTGTAATCACTTGACATAAGTCATTGATTACCTGGACGGATAGTCTAGGAAATGTCATCCCCCCATCCTTGCAAAAGGGTGGGGGGCTTGACATTTATGGTGGGCTGTGATAGAGTGGGGTGTCGTGTCTTAAAACATAATTGTATGACCAATAAATCCAACAAAACTAGCCTCTTAATCTTTACCCTGGCCCTGTCCCTAGGTGGTTTTTTGCCATCTCCAGTCCGCGCTCTTTGGGATACTAATCTGTCTCAAAGTATTGGTGATTCTCGCCATGTACGTATGGTGTGGACCGGCTCAACTTATGGCTTTGTGTGGCAAGAGCAGGTGGGGACTCGTTTTCAAGTTCAGTTTCGGGAGGCCAATGAATTCGGAGTGGTTTTGAGTGCGCCGCAGATTATTTCTGATTCGCCCGGCAATGCTTTTTTTCCTGATATTGCTTGGGATGGAGAAAAGTATGCTATTGTGTGGCAGGATGATCGTTTTGGCGCTAGTGAAATTTATGTGCGGTTTGTGCGGAGCGGGGGAGAAGCTTTGGGTTTTGGCTTACGTTTGACTTTTCATACTGATTTAGGTTCGACGCGTCAGGCCGGAGACGCCACTATGCAAAATTTTGATATTCTTGAGGGTCAAGCGCGGCGCATTGATAAAGCCGCCGGGGCCTTTCAGCCAGCAATTTTTTGGAACGGCAAGGAATTTGGTATTGCTTTTGCCGATGCCCGGACGACTACCGCGGAAATTTATTTTTTAGTAGTGCGTAACGGAGTTAAAGCGTATCCGGAAGTATCGGTAACTCAAAACCATCAGAATTTTACGCGGCCGGTTGTTGTTTGGGACGGTGAGGCTTTTGGTCTGGCTTGGGAAAATCGTGTTTCTGGTGGTAGTCAAGTTTTGTTCGCGCGGGTGAACCCAGTTACGGGTCGGGTCATGAATTATTTGGGGGTGGTGAGCGGTTTCGGACATTCAGCCATCACACCGACTCTGGTTTGGAATGGTCAGACTTACTTTTTGGTCTATGAAGATTTTCGCGCGCCGATTTCTGATTTGTACGCGGTAGAGTTTGGTAAGCAGGGGAGTGATAATCTTTTACCGGTCATGATAGCTCGGGATGATCAGACTGGCATGACAGCTAAGCCGTCTGTGATTTGGGCCGGGGATCGTTATTTTTTAGCCTGGCAGGATGAGCGATTTAAAAAGACCCAGACTTTTATTACCGCTTTGGATACGACCGGTAAAAAAATTATGTGGGATTGGTTGCTCTCTAATTCGCCAAGCTCGCTAGGTCCTCGTCTGGCTTGGAACGGTACGGGTTTTGGCGTGGTGTGGGCGGACAGCCGCGATCAAAAAATTGTAGGTGATAAAAATATTGAAGCCTATTTTAGTATTTTTGATATTTGGGCGCCAACCGCGAAGGACTTTAAGCTGACCGAGGTGCGCGATCGTGAGGCGACGCTGACGTGGCAGACCAATGAGTTAAGTGATGCCGAGGTTCATTATTTGGAACGAGACGCGGGTACGGGTAAGCCAGTGGAGCGGATAGTTACTCAAGATGTTTGGACGCGAGATCATGAGTTTACCATTACCGATTTACAGCCAGGAACCAAGTATCGTTTTACTGTGCGTTCTAGGGATGTTAATAATAATCAGGTGGCAAACGAGGTTGAGGTTACAACCTTAAGCTACGCGCCAAACATTCCAGCGCGTCGCCCTACTATTACTCCGGCGAGTACTGTTCGTCCGGCTCAAGATCCAAGTTTTTACGCTTATGGTAAACCGCGAGTGAAAAATATCTTAGAAGAACATTATCGTTATTTGGGGTTGCGCCGTTGGCTTAATAGCCGTTTGGGTCGTGCCAAAGTTGATAAAATCAATCAGCCGGATTGGGATCGTTATGTGCGCGCGGTGCAATATGGAAATTATCCGGCCAGCGCTGTATTCCAAGAAGTAAAAGGTGGCGCGCGGGTTAGTGAAGCCGTGCCGTATTTAAAGTAATAAAAGACCACCCCTAACCCCTCCTTAGCAAGGAGGGGCGAGGTGGGGTCTATAAAGCTAGGTGCGGATAAATCCGCACCTTTTTGGGTTTTGTGCTATAATAACTTTTGATGAAGCGTTTAATTTTAATTGTTGTTTTATTTTCAACCATCCTCTGGGGCGCCGGAACTTTTTTTGTTGCTCCGGTTATGGCTACGCCCAAGAAAGCGCCAGTTAATTCTGTGGCTAAAAAAATTATTAAAAAACCCGTAGTTAAAAAATCAGTTGTTAAAAAACCCGTAGTTAAAAAATCTGTACTTAAAAAGCCTGCGTCGCCCCCGTTGAGCGGGGGCCAAGGCACGCTTAGCGTACCGCCCCCAACCAAACTTAACGTTACTCCTTCCGGTCAAGTGACCGTAGCTTTGGCATCCATGCAACCTTCAGCCTCAACCTTGCCTATGGGTTCTATGTACGCCCCCTTGGTGTACCTGGACGTCCACAACGGCACCAATGCCAACGTCAAAGTCACTGGCTTGTCCTTG
>CAZHTB010000073.1:0-28941 GCA_964535685.1 uncultured Gammaproteobacteria bacterium | reverse complement strand
CGTCGGCGAAGTAGTTGATCCGCATTACCATGAAGTGGTTGAGACGAGAACCGTGGCTCAAGCCGAGCCGGGAATTGTTTTAGAGGAAGTGCAGACGGGGTTTCTATTAAAAGGTAAAGTATTACGAATTAGCAAGGTGGTGGTTAGTAAATAAGTCTTGACTGTCATCCCGCACCAGGATGCGGGATCCATTACCTCTTGTTTACAAGTATCTGAAACAAAAGGAACTGGATCCCGGGTCAAGCCCGGGATGACAGTACAGTTTAAATCTAGAAACCTAATAACTAAAACCTTAAAACGTATGTCAAAAAAAATCGGTATCGATTTGGGCACCTCAAATTCCGCGGCCGCGGTCATGCAGGGCGACAGTCCGGTGATTATTCCGTCAGCCGAGGGGACGAGCATTGGCGGCAAAGCTTTTCCGTCCTATGTGGCTTTTACCAAAGACGGCCAGCTTTTAGTGGGCGAACCGGCGCGTCGCCAAGCTGTGTCAAATCCCGAGCGCACTATTTGGGCGATTAAGCGCAAAATGGGCACCGACCACAAGATAAAAATTGACGACAAAGACTACACGCCCCAGCAAATCTCGGCTTTTATTTTGCAAAAAATAAAACGCGATGCCGAAGCGTATTTGGGTGAGCCGGTGGCCAAGGCCGTCATTACCGTGCCAGCTTATTTTAATGACGCGCAACGCCAAGCGACTAAAGATGCCGGCGCCATTGCTGGTCTGGAAGTCGTGCGCATTGTGAACGAGCCAACCGCGGCCTCACTCGCTTTTGGTTTGGATAAGGTGGGAGAAAAAGATCAGCACGTGTTGGTATTTGATTTGGGTGGCGGGACGTTGGATGTGACCATCATGAATTTTGGCCAAGGCGTGTTTGAAGTGCAATCAACCAGCGGCGATACGCAACTCGGCGGCACTGACATGGACCAAGCCTTGATTGATTATCTGGCCCAAGAATTTAAAAATAAAGAAGGCATAGACTTGCGCAAAGATCCCATGGCTTTGCAACGCTTAAAAGAAGCTGGCGAAAAAGCCAAGATTGAACTTTCCACAACCCTGGAAACCGAAATCAATTTACCGTTTATCACTGCTGACGCGTCGGGCCCCAAGCACGTGGTTTTGAAATTTACTCGCGCGACTTTGGAGCAGTTGGTTAAACCGATTGTGGAACGCTGTCGCGGGCCGATTGAGCAAGCGCTCAAAGATGCCAAGCTGACACCGAACGATATTCAGCGGATTATTTTGGTTGGCGGTCCGACACGCATGCCCATTATTCAAAAATTCGTGGAAGAGTATGTGGGCAAGAAAGTTGAGCACGGTGTTGACCCTATGGAATGCGTGGCCAAGGGCGCGGCGATTCAAGCGGCCATCTTGTCAGGCGACGCCAGTGTTAAAGACATTCTTTTGCTTGACGTGACGCCGCTGACGCTTGGTTTGGAAACCATGGGTAGTGTGATGACGCCCTTGATTGAACGCAATGCCACGATTCCGACTTCCAAGTCACAAGTTTTTTCTACCGCGGCGGACAGTCAAACTTCAGTAGAGATCCATGTACTGCAAGGCGAGCGACCTATGGCGGCTGACAACCGTACGCTCGGCCGCTTCTTGTTGGACGGCATTCCGGCGGCCCCGCGCGGCACGCCGCAGGTTGAAGTGACCTTTGACATTGATGCTAACGGCATTTTGACTGTTTCGGCCAAAGACAAGGCTACAAATAAATCACAACACATCACCATTAAAGATTCCGGCGCGCTTAAAAAAGAAGAAATTGAGCGCATGAAAAAAGAAGCCGAGCTCCACGCCGAAGAAGATCGCAAACACAAAGAACTGATTGAACTACGCAATCAGGCTGATACCTTGGTTCATCTGACTGAAAAGACGCTCAAGGATGCTGGCGATAAAGTGTCGGCTGAACTGAAAAAACCGGTGGAGGAAAAATTAATTGAACTTAAAAAAATAAAAGACGGTGATGATGTCACGGCGCTTAAAAAATCCATGGACGAAATGTCCGAGGCTATTCAAAAAGTTGGCGCTGAACTTTACAAAGCGGCAGAGCCACAACCTCAGCCAGAGGCTGACCAGCCTGTGGCTGGAGCTGACCAAGAAAAAGTTGTTGACGCGGAGTTTAAAGAAAAAGAAGGTTAGGTGCTAGGTTATAGGTTTTAGGTATTAGCCACGCATCGTATCCCTAACACCTAATACCTAATAACTAAAACCTCAGGTATGAGCAAAGACTACTACCAAATTCTAGGCGTGACCAAGAGCGCCAACGAAGCCGACATTAAGTCGGCTTTTCGTCGTTTAGCGCATCAGCACCATCCGGACAAAGGCGGCGATCAGGTCAAGTTTAAAGAAATAAACGAAGCCTATCAGGTTTTGTCTGACACTAAAAAACGCGCGCAGTACGATCAGTTTGGTCAGGTTTTTGATAGAGGCGGCCCCGCTCCTCGCGAGGGGCGGGGTGGCTGGGATGGCCCCTCTGGTAATGGACCATTTGGTGCCGGTGGTTTTTCTGCCCAAGACTTCGGTGATATTTTTTCTGGCATGGGCTTTGGCGACATCTTTTCGGCCACAGGCCGACCAGCCTCTGGCTGGGGTGGACAGGGGAGAGCCAGAACCAGAACGGCACGCGGACAGGATATTGAAATGACTTTGACTTTAGAATTTCGCGAAGCAGTTTTTGGAACAGAGAAAAAAGTTGAGCTGTACAAGACAGTGACGTGCGAGCATTGTAAGGGTAATGGCGCTGAACCCGGGTCAGCCATTAAAACTTGCGAGACTTGTGGAGGCCAAGGACAAACCGTTCACGTTCAGCGTACCATTTTGGGAAATTTTCAAACCGCAACGGTCTGCCGGGTTTGCCAAGGCGAGGGCAAGAAAGCGGAAAAATCTTGCCGCAACTGTGGCGCCCAGGGTATTGTTAAAAAACAAGAGGCGGTCACGATGACGATTCCGGCCGGGATTGATAACGGCGAGACCTTGCGCGTGTCGCATCAGGGCGAAGCCGGACGTCATGGCGGGGGAGCGGGTGATTTATATATTACGGTTCGCGTTAAACCCGACTCGCGTTTTGCGCGCGACGGACAGACTATTTCTACAACTCTGGTTGTGTCAATTTCTGAAGCAGTTTTGGGTATTAAGAAAATCGTGGAGACGCTGGACGGTCCGGTGGAACTCAACATTCCCCCCGGCACTCAGTCTGGCACCAAGCTCCGTCTAAAAGGCCGGGGAGTACCAGCTTTACAAAAATCAAGTCGGGGCGATCATTTGGTTTTGGTCCTGGTTAAGATCCCGGAAAAATTAAATCGGCAGGCACGTAAATTATACGAAGAACTTCAATTTCTTGACCAAAATTAGGGTTTATGCTATAATACTCTTATCAATTATTAAAAGCGGTTTTTTCTCTTATTTTAGCCAAAAATATGGACGAATCTATTCTGGATAAAGTTATGGCCAGCCAAGCTAATGATCATCTCCAAGAGGCAGATCCGGTTTTGGTTTTAAAAGATTTACTCTCTCGTTTGGAAAAACGTGAGGCTGAAGTTTTACGTCGACGTCATGGTTTGCATGGTCTGGCGGGCGAAACCCTGGAAGAAGTTGGCAAACGTTACGGCATTACTCGCGAACGGGTACGTCAAATTGAACAGGTGGCTTTACGCAAGATTAAAAAACAAGCAGACGGTTCTTCAGCCCTTAAAACCATCAGCCAGGCGGTGCGCAGTCTGTTTACCCAACATGGCGGTGTTTTAGCTTCTGATCATTTTTTTGATCGTTTGCGCGAGCGCGGTTCTGTTGTTGAACAGGCCAAGTCTGCCTGGCATTTTTTCATGGATCATTTGTTGGCCGGTGAGGTTGATTCTTTAGAGGAACGATCTCATTGGCGCGAAGGTTGGTCTGCGCCTGAAGTTTATTGGGACGCGGTGGAACAGGTGATGGCTGAAATTAAAGCAGTCTTTGTCGAATCCAAAAAGCCTTTAACTTGGGAAGAATTTCAAGAACGTTTTGCCAAGCGCGATGTCCTGAATAAACACGCTGAAGTTTTAGGCCGTCATCCCTATCCTTTGACTGATGATACTTTGCAAGCCTATGTGCGCGCTTCTGATGATATCCGACAGAATGCGGTTGGCCGTTTTGGTTTGCGCGAGTGGCCGGAGGTGACACCGAAGCGCGTTGGTGATAAGATATATGTGATTCTGCAGCATTACACCAAACCGCTTCACTATAAGGAGATTGCTCGTTTGATTCTTGAACATAACTTTGATCACAAAAAGGCTTCTCCGGAAACCGTGCACAATGAATTGATTTTAGACAAACGGTTTGTCTTGGTGGGCCGCGGCGTGTATGCCTTGCAAGAGTGGGGCTATGAGCCGGGCGTGGTCTCGGACGTGGTGGCGCGTGTGTTGGAAAAAGCGGTTAGTCCGCTCACTAAAGATGAAGTCGTAGACCGAGTCTTAAAACAACGTTTGGTCAAGCCGGAAACCGTGGCTTTAACCTTGGCCAATCGCCGTCGTTTCAATCGTCTACCTGACGGTACCTACACTGTCGCTACTTTAAGCTAATAGCTCAAAATAAAGGAGAACATGACCATTGGCAATTTCTATATAGATTTTTCCGGCTTCTTGGAATTAGCTGACAAGCCGCCGTGGGAAATTTTTGCCTACTTTCTTTTACATGGAGGGTGGGTTTTGTATTTAGTGGTCATTGCTTATGGTAGCTACCGGGTGTGGCTACATCATAAACAGCATGCCTACATGCGCACCATTAAGATGATTTTACTGGCTATTAACGTACCAAAAAGTACCGAGCAGACTCTGCGAGCGGTGGAATCATTTTTTACCGCCATGGCGGGCGCGCACCACGGTACCATGACCCTGTGGGAACTTTACGGCAAGGGGAAGAGTCAAGAGGGATTCGCGGTGGAGATTGTCAGTTTTGGCGGGCAAATTAGATTTTTTGTGTATACGCCGGCCATGTATCGAGATTTAATTGAAGCGGCTCTTTACGCGCAATATCCTGACGCGGAAATTGAGCAGGTGGAAGATTATACCGCGGCCGCGCCTAAAAATTTTCCCAACCCCGAGTATGAACTTTGGGGCACGGAAATGATTAATGTCCAAAAGGATGTTTATCCTTTGCGTACCTATAAAGATTTTGAAGATACTTTGGCCGGCGAGCTTAAAGATCCTTTAGCCGCCTTGTTGGAGTTGATGGGACGGATTGGTCCGGGTGAGCAAATTTGGTATCAGATTATTGTGGAGCCGATTAACGACAAATGGAAAAAACGTTCGGAACACGAGGTCAAGAAATTAATCGGTGCCGAAGTTCATGAAAGCAGAGGACTACATAAAATGTTTTTGGGTGAGGTGGCCGATCTGGGCGGTCGGACTATCACGACGGTTGGTAATTTATTTCAGCCGCCGGTTGAAGCCAAGAAAGGTGGGGGCAAAGAAAAACCGCCGTCCATGATGATGCACATGTCGCCCGGGCAAAAAGACATTGCCGCGGCCATAGAAAATAAAATGACTAAGATTGGTTTTAAATCCAAGATGCGGGTTATTTATTGGGCACGCAAAGAAGTGTTTCGGAAAACTATCGGTGCTTCTGGTATGATTGGCGCGATCAAGCAATTCAATACCGTGCACTTAAACGCTTTGAAACCGAACAACAAGCGCATGACCACCAAGGTTCATTACGTGTTTGTAAAATTTCGTACGGCCTATCGCCAGCGCCGCATCATGCGAAATTACACGGGTCGCAGTAATCATAGTGGCGTGCCGCCTTATGTTTTGAATATTGAAGAATTGGCGACTATGTGGCACTTCCCGGTGGTCACGGTCAAAGCGCCACTGGTCCAGAAGAGCGAAGCCAAGAAAGCCGAACCGCCATTCCGTTTGCCAGTAGTGGCGGATGAAGCTGTTCCGCCCAAAGCGCGCGAGTTGCGTAATTTGCCTCTTAAATAAGCTCGTCATTAAGTATGTCTGATCACAATGAACACGCTAGTGAATATTTGCCCCAAGCGTTTTCGGCACTGGATCCCTCGCCAGCCGGCGAGATTGCGCCGTTTGCTTTGACTGATTTTCGGAGCAAGCCCCGTCGTTTTGGCATTAAAACCGATGATCGTCGTCGACACATGTATGTTATCGGCAAGACCGGCATGGGTAAGTCTACGCTTTTAGAAAATTTGATTGTCCATGATATTCGCGCCGGACACGGGCTAGGGGTGGTGGATCCGCACGGCGATTTAGTGGAAAAAATTCTTGATTTCATTCCCTCCAACCGCATCAACGACGTGGTCTATTTAAATCCGGCTGATTTGGATTTTCCTATTGGTTTTAACATTTTGGAAAATGTGGCCAATCAGTACAAGCATTTAGTGGCTTCGGGATTGATGGGTGTCTTTACCAAGATTTGGGAAAATTTGTGGAGCGCGCGCATGGAATATATTTTAAACAATTGTATTTTGGCGTTACTAGATTCGCCCGGCAATACGCTCCTCGGGGTCAATCGTTTGTTGGTGGACAAAAAGTATCGTCGGAAAATCATTGAGCGTGTGACCGATCCGGTAGTCAAGTCGTTTTGGGTTGACGAGTATGAAGCCTATAGTGACAAATTTCGGACCGAAGCTATCGCGCCTATTCAAAACAAGGTTGGACAATTTTTGTCCAGCGCGGTTATTCGCAACATTGTCGGCCAAAGCAAGAGCACGATCAACATGCGTGAGTTGATGGATAATAAAAAGATTTTATTGATGAATCTGGCCAAGGGTCGTATTGGCGAAGACAATTCAGCCCTGCTGGGTGCCATGATGGTGACCAAGATCCAGCTGGCCGCCATGAGTCGCGTGGATGTTTTAGAAAAAGAACGCGTGGATTTTTTCTTATACGTTGATGAGTTCCAAAATTTTGCCACGGAAAGTTTTGCCAATATCTTATCCGAAGCTCGTAAATATCGTCTAAGTATTATTATTGCTCATCAGTATGTTGAGCAATTAGAAGAAGAGGTTCAGGCGGCCGTGTTTGGTAACGTCGGCACGCTGATTACGTTTCGGGTGGGCGGGGCGGACGCGGAAATTTTAGTTAAAGAATTTACGCCGCGGTTTGTGGAAGAAGATTTTGTGAGTTTGGAAAAGTATCACATGTATTTAAAATTGATGATTGATGGCGTGGCCTCGGAGCCTTTTTCCGCGGTGGGCTTGCCGCCTTTGGAGGAACATGAGAAAACCGGTAATCGTGAAAAAGTAATTCGGGCTTCACGCGAGCGTTATTCTTCGCCGCGCGAGGAAGTGGAAGAAAAAATTATTCGTTGGAGCGGAGTTGAGGAGTCGTTTCGCGCCACAGCTGCCAGTGAAAATATTGCCGGAGTGGGGGAGGAGCAAGAGCGTTATAAAGTTTTGGCTCCCATTGTTGTAAAAATTCCATCTGTTTCCACAGCGACTGGTAGTAGTAAAAAGAAAAAGATGACAGTTCCAGCCCCACAACCTATAACCCAAAACCTAAAACCTATAATCTCGGCCAAGTTTTCGGCCACTTGCACCACTTGCGAAAAAAGTTTTCAAGTCGGCTTTAATCCCGACCCCACGCGTCCGGTTTACTGCGACGATTGTTGGAAGAAGCAAAAAGGCCAGCGAACCCCTATTGGGAGTTCGAACAGTCAACTGCCAACAACTAACAACCGACAACCAGCCGTGCGCCAACCCCTCGCTCCCGGCCAAGAAATTAAATTCGATTGATTAAGGTAACGGGTGGCACGGCGTTGGGGACCCCACAGGCGCAACCAAGGTGAGCACTGTGGGGTGTGCGCCGTGACAGGCCCTGTTACCGGGTTGTCCACAGGCGTAGATTTAAAAAAAGTGGTATAATTTAAACCATGATAAGGAGAGCTACTAAAACCAAGAAAGCGAGTCAGACCCCACGGCGTTATTCGGTGAAGAAAAAGCCGGAGGCCGAGCCGTCTTCTTTATTTGTAGAAATGAAAGCTGCCGCGCTTCCGCCAGAAACTGGTTGGACTAAACTGTTGTTTTGGTGTAGCGCCCGCCGTCAAGTCTTTGTGGTCTTGGCGGTTTTAATTTTGGCCGGAGGGACAGTAGGAGCTTTTGGCTGGCATTATGGTTTGGCGCAAGTTTGGAGTGGACCATCATCTGGTCCGCCCAATCCCAACGCGCCTGGAGTTATTTGGAATAAAATTTCTTCACCAGGTTCTGTCCAACCCGGATCAGCTTTTTATATTTCTGATGGGGGGACTATTGGCAAGGATCTTTCTGTTTTAGGCCGGGCTACGGTTCTCGGGGATGCCACAGTCAAAGGAAATTTGAATGTCACTGGTTCTACTAATCTTGATTCCAATACGCTTATTATAGATACTGTTAATAATCGGGTTGGTATTGTTCAGCCGTCTCCCAAGTATCCCTTAGATGTGAATGGCGCGGTCAACGCCAGTCAGCTTTGTCTCCCAACCGGTGGTGCTCCTAGTTGTATTGCTTCTTGGTCTGCGGTAACCGGAGTGACGCCGTCTCTTCAAGCAGTAACTGATGTGGGTAATGTTACGACTAAAGATATTATAACAGGTAAAATTGGCGCGGGCGGTTATGGTATTGATGCCACCGTTCCGACCCCTTACGCTATTTCCGCTCCGAGCGCGGTCTTTGGTGTAGCACCGAATGGCACGACTATTACCGGCGGCAACGTCGTTACTGACAATAGTCTCACCGTCAATGGAGGAGCCTCTTCTTTAGTATTGGTAAACAGTGCGAGCACACTTAAAGTCGGCAATGGCGCCACCTCGTCCGTACTTACTGTTAAACACCCGACCAGCGGTAAGGTGGTTGATTTTGATGTTTCCGGCAAGGTCACAGGACGTAACGGCCTTTGTCTTTACGAAAGTGGCGCGTCAGTTTGTAAAACTGCTTGGAATCAGATCGGCGTGACAGGTAATTTTGTGCATTTGCAAACTTCACCGATTACTCCGGATACAGGTAGTGCCAGTATTACTGGGAGCTTGGCGCTTGGTGCCACGGCTGATCCGACTAATGTTAAACCAAAAGTGATCTATTACCAAACTGCCACCACCGGGGTTGATCTTTACGCCCGCCACTTAGGCAAAGATCCCGCTACTGGTCGTTGGAGTATTGAAGATATTCTCACGGGCGGCCGAAACTTTACTTGGGGCGTGTACCCCAATACCACTGCCACCAACCCCCCTACGTTACAAAGTCAGATTACCCGGGTTATGACCTTAACCGACTCGGGAGCTCTTAGTGTGACCGGTGATATTGGTGCCGCAAATATCGTAGGCCGAGATTTTAATGCCTGGAACCTACTCTTGCGCGAACAGGTACCGGAAATAAGGTTAGGTTTTGGGACAGGTGATACTTCTGACCGTACCTTAAAATTAGTACACAAGGATGGCAAAAAGGCGCATTTGTCAGTCAGTGGAGGAATTACTGCTAATGATACCTCGGTATTTAATGGTATGAAGACCTTGGTGGGTACCGTCACCGATACTTCCTTAGCAGAATTTGGTACCGCGACGAGTTCGGCCGGGGTTACCTTACCGGTCGCTGGACATTTTGTTCATAAATTTATTAGCGGTACGACCCAGACTATTACGAATGAGGCCTGGCTGGGCATGAGTCTGGCTGACGCGGGCGGAGTGGCTGGCGTGTTTAGCGACACCGCTACTGGCAATAAAGTGTATTTGGCTTCAGCGGCCAGCGCGGCTGACTTTTATGGCAAGGTTAATTTTAGTAAAACGTCTGGTGGCGTGGGTGTGGCTGATTTTAATGTGCCGGTGTACATAGATTCTACGCTGGGGCTTGGTTATTCTAGTCCGATTAACCAGGAGCCAGTGATTACGGTTCCGGAAAATCTTAATATCCAATTGGACAATGATAATAATTCTACCAAAGCGGAGTTTCGTGTTAAGAACGGAACCGGTGGAATACCATTTTTGTTAGACGAGGCGGGTAATTTATCTATCAGCGGTAATCTAACTACGGGCGGTGGCAGTGGGGGTGCTTCGCAGACAGTTGGTAATATTACTATGGTAGGGACTAATCCAACCGCTCAGCCCTATGCCACTATCTTTTTAGGCAATAGCGCCACCTCAACCAATCCTCAGACTTTGTATATCCAGCATAATGGGTATGCTACTGATAGTTCTAAAAAGGCCAACTTACTTGTTCGTGGGGATACTACCGTGACCGGAACTTTAGCAACAGCTGGTAATTTATTAGTGGCAGATGATTTGATTATTGGCAGTACGTCTAAGACAATTACCGTTGGTACTTCTACTACTGCTGCCAGTCAGAAGTTAACGATTCAGCACCCCGGGTATAGCGGTTCTTTCGGGTCGGGAGAGGGGCCTGTAAAGGCTGCGGATTTAGTGGTTAATGGGTCAGTAGTCGCCCAGGGAACGTGCTTTGGTTCTACTTGTGATGGAGAAATTAGTACAAGAGTGATTTTAGCCGATCGGGGAAATAGTACTGCCGCAACTTTTTATGGGAATGTTACAATGAGTAAAATGTTGTCGGTTGGTGGTTTGATTACTAATGCGGATGCCGTTGTTAATGGGGTAATTAAGGGGTACAACGGAGCACTTATTAATGGTAATATTATAGCTTCTGGCCATATATTCGCTCATACTGCTTCTCACATCGGTGACGTAGCCGAGCCGCTAGCCATAGTTAAGTCCGCCAGGGTTGGTGATATTATCATAGTTGACAACGGTCAGTATGTATCAAGCGCTAAAGCGTATGATGCTCGTGTCATTGGTGTGTATTCGGAAAATCCGTCTTTGGTTTTGGCCAACATGGAAAATCGCAAACCGCTCGCGGTGTCCGGCTTTGTTAAAGTAAATGCCACGACGGAAAATGGCCAGATTAAGTCTGGCGATCTTTTGGTCAGCTCGGCCACTCCTGGTCATGCCATGCGTTGTGAGGCTAAAGAAAAATGTCAGGGCGCTGTTATTGGTAAAGCTTTGGAGTCATTGGAAAAGGGGACCGGTAAGGTATTGATGATTGTGACTTTGCAGTAATTTCGTCTTTTGTTCGGTTGTATGCTATAATACCCCTGTGGATAACCCACAGGGGTATTATTAAATTTTATGAGACCACTTACCAAAAAACAAAAGTCTATTTTAGACTATCTCAAAGGCCATTTTGAAGAGCATGGCTACGCGCCAAGCTTTAGAGAGATTGGGGCCAGGTTTGGACTTAAGTCTACCGCCACGATTCATCAACATATCCACGCGCTCAAACAAAAGGGCTATTTAAAAATTGAGCCGCGGTCCGCGAGGGCTGTGGAACTTGAGCCGGCTATGATGAATTTGGCCCAAGCGTTGCTTCTGCCGCTGGCCGGTATTATTGCCGCCGGCGAGCCGATTGAAGCGGTAGAGACCAAAGAATTAATTGCCGTGCCCAAAGATTTGGTGGTAGATGGACAACAAGCCTATGTTTTACGGGTCAAGGGGACAAGTATGATTGATGATGGAATTTTGGATGGCGATTTTGTGGTGGTGGAGCGAAATTTTTATCCGCAAAACGGCGATGTGGTCGTGGCACTCCTTGATAATACCTACGCCACGCTAAAAAGATTTTATCGCGAAGCTGATCGCATTCGCTTGCAACCGGCCAACAAAACCATGGAGCCGATTTACGTGCAAAATCCGGCGATTCAAGGCATTGTTCGGGCGGTTATTCGTTCGTTTCGCAGTCCACGCTTGGCGGCTTTATAATATAGTTGGTATACTGTATACTGTCTCGTAACCCCACCTAACCTCCCCTTAACCTAAGGGGAGGAAAGTCTGATTCCCCCTCTTAGATTAAGAGGGGCGAGGGGAGTTACTTCCTTTATGAAACGACAAGTTTACCTAGACCACGCCGCGACGACCCCCACTGACCCCCAAGTCGTGGAAGCCATGCGGCCGTATTTTGCCGAGCATTACGGCAACCCCTCTAGTTTGTATAGCTTGGGTTTACAAGCCAAAAATGCTTTACTAGAAGCGCGACAGAAAATCGCTAGAGTTTTTAATTGTACCCCAGGCGAGATTATTTTTACGGCCGGTGGTACGGAATCTGACAACTTGGCCATTATGGGGGTGGCGCGGGCTTGGGCGCGCAAAGAAAAAAAGCCCGGCCATATTATTACCTCAACCATTGAACATCATGCCGTGCTTCACGCTTGTGATTATTTACAGAAGAACGAGGGTTGGCGCGTGACTAAAGTTCAGGTTGACGGGGACGGCTTGGTTGATCCGGCAGCAGTCGCGGCCGCGCTGACTGAAGACACGGCGCTCGTGACTATCATGTATGCTAACAATGAAATTGGGACCATTGAACCACTACCAGAAATTAGCAAGGTCTGCAAGGACGGCAAGGTCAGATTTGGTAAAAAGATTTTTTTTCACACTGATGCTTGTCAAGCCGCCGGCGCGCTTGATCTTAACGTAGAAAATTTGGGCGTTGATCTAATGACTATTAATGGCAGTAAGATTTACGGACCCAAAGGCATTGGCGCGCTTTATATTAGACGCGGCACGTCAATTGAACCCTTGATTCACGGCGGGGGGCAGGAGCGCAATTTACGCAGTGGCACGGAAAATGTGCCAGCCATTATGGGGTTGGCGGCGGCTTTAGAATTAGCGCAAGCGAACTGCAAGGAGGAAAACGAGCGTTTAAGCGCGTTACGTGATAAACTAATTCAAGTGGTGCTCGCGACTATTCCCAAATCTCGGCTTAATGGCCATCCGACCAAGCGTTTACCTAACAATGTTAATGTGACGCTGTTAGATGTAGAGGGTGAAGCCATGCTCCTTTATCTTGATGAGTATGGTATTCAAGCGGCCACTGGTTCGGCTTGCGATTCAGCGACGTTGGATCCTTCGCATGTGATTGTGGCGCTTGGTCTACCGTATGAGTTTGCCCACGGCAGTCTAAGGTTTACGTTAGGTAAAAGCACGACCGAGACTGATATTGATTATGTGCTGGAGGTTCTACCGGGGGTGATTAAAATTTTACGCAAAGTTTCACCGCTTAATCTGGAACTGGATCCCAAACATAATTCACACGCGCAAATTATTCATCATTAAATTCTATGGACAGCGATGTTCGCGATCATAAGGGTCAGGGCTGGGTTTACAGCGAAATTGTTAAGGAACATTTTTTTAATCCGCACAATTTAATGCTGGAAGAAGTTGACGAAACGCAGTATAATGGCATTGGCCGCGTCGGTTCACCGGCCTGCGGAGACGAAATGAAAATGTGGCTCAAGATTGATCCTAAAACCGAGCAAGTGCTTGATTGTAAATGGAAAACTTTTGGTTGCGCTTCAGCCATTGCCGCGACTTCCATGCTGTCAGTCATGGTCACGGAAAATAGTGGGTTACCAATTGAACAAGCGCTTAAAGTTACGCCGCAAGATATTATGTTGCGGCTCGGGGGATTACCTAATCGCAAGGTGCATTGTTCAGTGTTGGGAGACAAGGCGCTTCGTCAGGCCATTAATTATTATTTTCGCGTGACCAATCAGCCGGCGCGCATTATCGTGGCCGGAGCCAAAGTAATTGACCAAGATCTCAACATCACCGATCATGACATTGAAGAAGCGGTCTTGGACGGCGCGCAAGATTTAAACGGCGTGCAAGCCAAACTTAAAGTGGGGATTGGCAACCCGGGCGTGATTGAAGAAGTGGAACAGCTCATTCGTTTTTATAAAGAAAAATATTTTGGCTAATTTTTAATGTCATTGCGAGGGCCGACGCAGTCGGCCCGTGGCAATCTTTAACCGGAGATCGCCACGTCGTTCGCTTTCGCTCACTCCTCGCGATGACATGCTTGCATTATGTCTGAAGAACAGAAACCAAGCGAACAACCCAAGAAAAAGAAAGTCTTCCGCGTGGTCGTTGACCGCGATCTGTGTATTGGCGCGGCCAGTTGCGTGGCGCTCGCCCCAACTGTGTTTGAATTGGACAACGAAGCCAAGGCCGTGGTCAAAAGTTTGGAGGCGACGGATGAGGAAATTTTAGCCGCGGCTGAATCTTGTCCAACCCAAGCTATTTTTGTTTACGATGAAGACGGTAACCAGGTGTATCCTTAATTTCATGTAGCACAAATCATGTTACAAGCTACATGATTTATGATATACTGTAGACGTGTTATGAAACGTTTATTTTTGTTTATCGCAGTGGTGATAATTTTGCCTCAAAACGTTAGGGCTCAAGAAATTATTCAGCCGACATTGGTGGAGCGGATTAATTCGGCGCGTGATTTGTTGGAAGAGGTACATGTAGCCACGACAATGGCTAAGGCGAAAAATGGCAAAGTGACGGCTAAAATTCAAAGTCGGGAAGTGGTGTTGGCTGTTGAGTTTACGCCTAATGGGAAAGTGACACTCGTACATTTAAAAGAGAAAGGAGGAAAATATCAAAGCGTCTCGTCACGGTTTACGGTAAAAGTTCCAAAAGACAATGGCGTGAACACTAATTATCAGGTCTGGGAAGCTTCCACGGGCAAATCCGGCCTGGTCTTGGCTGGTAAGTACCCACTTTTGGTCGGTGGAAAGTTAGAGCAGGCAATTTATACCCCTTATACCAAAACCTTACACCAGACGGAATTAGTGGACGCGGGCCGTAGTTATTTGGAAGCAGTGGTTGAATCCGCTTATGCTGATTTAGCCGAACACCATGTCCGCTCGGCCGCTTTTCCCGAACGCTTGGTCACTGAAGTAATTCCCGAGGATTTAATGCAACAACTGGCCGTGATTGAACATTTAGACCCAGCGGCCTTTAGCAATAGTGATTCACTGAGTCGTCTACTGGGAAAATTTTTTGTGATTGTGGGGAGTAACGAGGGTGGCGCGTTTGCGTATACCAAGAGTCGGGCTGGGGCTTTTGGCATGATGCAATTTATTCCAAGTACTTATAAGTTTATTCGTGGGCGTTATCCTGAAGCTGAACTAGAAACGGATTTTATTACTGGTATGCAGGATCATGAAAACGCGGTGGAGGCCGCCGTGTTGTTGGCGGATCACAATTTGACCCAGCTTTCAAAAGATCACCGCCAGTATATGTTAGAAAACAATGACGACTTGGCAGAATATGTGGCCGCGAGTTACAACACAGGCGCTAGTCGCGTGGTTAAAGCCTTAGCCTATCGTGGAGCTAATTGGCAGGATGATACGAGCGTGGTCCGTAAGCAAAAAGAACAGCAGAAAAAAAAGCTAGCTAGCCAGATCACGCAAACGAAACGTCAATTGGCCAGCGCTAAGACCAGTGCCAGCTCGGGTATCAAGCAATCTTTGGTAAAATTGGAGCGTGAGCACGCAGTCGTGGTACGAGACTTGGCTAATTTAAAAAAGGCCAGTCTGAAGGCCGAAACTGTGGTTTATCTTAAGAAATTACGAGCCGTGGCCGAGGGACTTAAGGGCGATGTATCGTAGTTATATGATTTTTGTTAGCCAATTACTGGGTAGCGAGGTGACCGATAATGCCGATCAGCAAGTGGGACGAGTCTCGGACGTGGTGGTACGCGATTTGGGTTTGCCTTATCCGGTGGTCGTACTGGTGGAGGTGAGGACAAGTGGTAAGGCTGGCCAGGTGTTTTTACCCGCCAGTTACATTGAAATTTGGGGACGTGAAATAACCTTGGCGCAAGTCAAGAGTAAATTGCTATTTGAAAAATCGGAGCCTCAAGATATTTTTTTGAAACGGGATATTTTGGACATGCAAATTGTAGACGTAGAGGGGATTCGCGTGGTCCGCGTTAACGATTTAAAATTGGCAGTCATTGAGGGACGCTTATCGGTTGTTGGTATTGATGTGTCTACGCGCGGTTTGCTCCGGCGGCTCGGAGTACCGCTGTGGGGGCCGTTAAAAAGATTAGACGAACAGTTGGTGGATTGGAAAAACGTCCACGTGGTTGGTGGTAAGTCGCAGTATTTACAGCTTAAGACCTCGTTTAAGGATATACAAAAATTGCACGCGGCCGATTTGGCCCATATTTTAGAGGAGCTGTCAGTAAAACAGCGTACCGAGTTTGTGCAATCACTGGATCAGGTGACAGCGGCGCGGGTGCTGGAATCTCTAGACCCGGATGTGAAAAAAGTTTTGGTGCAGGCCTTAGGACCGGAGCGCGCCGCCGCTATTGTGTCGGAAATGTCGTTGGATGAGTTAGTGGATTTATTGAAAGACTTACCCAAGCATCAAGCCAAAGAAGTCTTATCATACTTCCAGCAGGGTAAATTACAGATCGTACAGAAATATTTGACTTATCATAGTGAAAGCGCCGGAGGATTGATGACCGGCGAGTTTGTTAGTGTCCGTCCGACCTGGACGGTGGGACAGACCATGGAATATGTGAAACAGGTCAGCCAGCGCTTTCGTTCTATTTTGTATGTGTATGTTACTGAAGAGGATGGTAAGTTTGTGGGCGTAATTTCTATCCGTAAATTATTAGTGGCTGATTCAACCATGACGGTCCAGCGCATGATGGGGAAGCCTAAGAAAACGCAGGTGGTGTTTGTTCGTCAGACGAAAGAGGAAGTGGCGCAACTCATGACTAAGTATCACCTTTTGTGCGTGGCGGTGTTGGATAAAGAGAAACATTTAGTGGGTATTATTACGGCTGATGACGTGATGCGGTCCATGTTAGTCGGTTAGTTATGGCTGTAATTAAAATTTTTTGGAAAAAACGAGTGTTGATGTGGCTGGCAGTTATCGGGCCCGGGATTGTGACCGCCTTTGCCAATAATGACGCCGGTGGTATCAGTACCGCTTCCGTAGTGGGGGCTCATTTTGGTTACCAACTTTTGTGGGTTTTGCCACTTATTGTTTTCAGTTTAGCGGTGACGCAAGAGATGGGGGCACGTATGGCGACCATGACGGGAAAGGGTTTAGCCGCGCTTATTCGGGAGCAGTTCGGCGTTCGTTTAACAGTGTTGGCTATGGCGGCTTTGTTGGTTGCCAATCTTGGTACTATTGCCGCCGAGTTTTCTGGTATCGCCGCTAGTTTTGAAATTTTTAATATTTCTAAATATTTGGTCGTGCCATTAGCTGGCCTAGTGGTGTGGCTAGTTTTGTTTAAGGGTTCGTTTCGTACCGCGGAAAGAATCTTTCTTATCATGTCCTTGGTTTACGTTGTCTACATTATTGCCGCTTTTTGGGCTAAACCAGATTGGTTAGCTACCGCGAAAGACCTGGTAGTACCTTCTCTCGGGCAAGGCCTGCCGTACTGGGTGGCGCTAATTGCTCTCATTGGTACTACCGTTACGCCATGGGGACAATTTTTTATCCAATCATATGTTGTTGATAAGGGAGTCTCTGCCGCGCAGTATGGCTTGACGCGTTTTGAGGTTTATTTTGGGTCGGTGCTTACCACCCTCATTACTTTTTTTATTATTATTACCACCGCCAATACGCTTTTTCCCCTAGGTATTCATATTGAAAACGCTAAAGACGCGGCCCTCGCTCTAGAACCACTACTTGGTCATTTGGCCGAGGCGCTTTTTGCGGTTGGTTTGTTTTCCGCTTCTTTATTGGGGGCTTTTATTTTACCAACCGCGACAGCTTACGTTTTGTGTGAGGCCTTTGGTTGGGAGGGCGGTTTTAACACAACCTGGAAAACCGGTAAAATATTTTACAGTATAATTTTATTTTGTATTGTTGTCCCCGTTTTGGTAGTTCTTATTCCCGGCGCTCCACTTTTTAATATCATGCTTGGATCCCAAACTATTAACGGTCTTTTACTTCCCATTATTTTGATTTACGCCCTTAAGATTATTAACAACAAGGTCGTCATGGGTAAGTATGTTAATACGCGTCTGACCAATCTAATTACCTTGGCCATGATTAGTCTGGTGATTATGGCTTCAGTGACTCTGGCGGTGTTAACAATCAAGTCTTAAGATTGTTTTTGGGCGCCATTTCGCGTTGGGCTAGAGGAGGTCAGCGACGCCGTTTATTTTGGCGTGGCTGGACAAGCGATAGTGGTCTATCCATGGCTATTGCACAATAATGGTGCCTTTAATCCAAGGATGAAGATGATCATGAAAGCCAAAGCCGCCCGGTTCTTTAAACGTAAAAGAGTAAGCAGCTTTTGGTTCCAGCGGGCCTCGAGCATCAAAATTAGGTAGATCAGTGTGGAATGGATGTGGATTGGAGGCTGGCCAGATTGATGCTTCTTGGTCACTGTTAATGAAGGTTATGGTCGTATCGGGCGTAACGGTTATAGTTGAGGGTTGGGCTCCCTGTAAACTCATGTGTACGGTCGGAGTGGGAAGTGGTGGTAGTAAGGAAGAGGGTGGTGGGGTTTGCGGCGAGTTCGCACGCGGCAAGCTGGTTGGTTGTGCCGTATAGACGCCTGGACCAGTCAGAGGCGCATTAGGTAAATTTATTTTAGTAATGGCTGCTGAAGGTGGTTTTGTTTGTCCACAGCCCATAAGCACGATAGCCAATAGTGGTATTATGATGATACTTTTCATAAGTAGTTGTTTAGAGTAATACTGGAATTATAGCATAGTTTGGGGTATAATGATGAGATGATTATGTTGAAAAAAATATTGATTTCTTTTGTATTAATGTGTGTGATGATCGGGACTGCGGCCCTGGCCCAAGAGACCACGCCGCCGCCCACGCTAAGCGTGGGGCAAGGTGCGCTTAGCGCACCACCACCCAATGGCACGATTTTTAGTCTGTCTGGTAAGGTGGTCGCAATGGATATGGTGTCTCGCACCGTGCGTGTGCAGTGGAATTATCTGTCACGCGGAGCCAGATCGGTGCCCAATCCCGTCATTATCTCGGTGCCGACTGAAGCACAGATGTTACAGCGCGGCAGATCAGTTGACCTGACGGCACTTAGGCCCGGTGATTGGATTTCTACTCATGGGCGGTTTAGTTACGGCACACCAGAGGTCAAGCGCCTTCTCTTATTTGCGGTCGGACGTCGGTAGTGGTAAAGTGGTTTTTTGGTAGTAGTTATCACGAGAGTCGGGGTATGGCCCAGTTGGTAGGGCGCATCGTTCGGGACGATGAAGTCGCGAGTTCGAGTCTCGCTACCCCGACTTTCCATGATAACAGGCTAGGCGCTTTTTCTATGCCCCAAACGCTGTTTAATAGGGTTCAGGTCAAAGATGACAAGGAGAAAGTGTCGCCACCTCTGGCCGATCGAATGAGACCCAAGACTATTGACCAGGTGGTGGGGCAGGAAGAGTTGGTCAGGCCAGGCAAACCTTTACGTGTTTTGATTACCGGCGATCAATTACCGTCGTTCATTTTTTGGGGCCCGCCGGGCTCGGGAAAAACCACACTGGCCCGGATCATTGCGGAAACGACTAAAGCGCATTTCGTGGCCCTGTCAGCAGTAGAAGCTGGCTTGAAAGAATTGCGTGAGGTATTGCGTCAGGCCGAGGAGCGTCGTCAAGCCTTGGGTCAGCGTACGATTTTGTTTGTTGATGAAATCCATCGCTGGCATAAGGGTCAGCAAGACGCGCTTTTGCCGTATGTGGAACAGGGAAAGATAACGCTCGTTGGCGCGACGACGGAAAATCCTTCTTTTGAAATTAACAACGCGTTGCTCTCTCGCGTGCGCGTTTTTGTTTTGGCACCTCTTGAAACTAGTCATCTTAGAAAAATTTTAAAACAGGCGCTTTCTGATAAAGAGCGTGGAGTAGCCGAGCAAGTAGAAATTCCCGAAGAGATTTTTTCCGAAATAGAAAATTTGGCCAACGGCGATGCGCGGATTGCCCTCAACACACTTGAGCTGGCCGTGCAACTTGCGCCAATTGAGCATGGTAAAAAAGTTTTGTCTAACGCCGTTTTAAAAAATGTTTTACAGCGAACGCATCTTACTTACGATCGGGCCGGGGAGGAGCATTATAATATTATTTCCGCGCTTCATAAAAGTCTGCGTGGTAGTGATGCCTCTGCCGCGCTCTATTGGCTCGGGCGAATGTTAGAAGCGGGGGAGGATCCACTGTTTGTGGCGCGGCGCTTAATTCGTTTCGCGTCTGAAGATATTGGCTTGAGCGATCCCCAAGCTTTAGTGCAAGCCACGACCGCCTACACCGCCACTCATTATTTAGGCATGCCGGAGGCCAATGTAATTCTAGCTCAAGCGGTCGCTTACCTCGCACGTGCACCAAAATCAAATGCGTTGTATAATGCTTATCAGGACGTGCAAAAAGACTTGGCGGAAAAACCTCTTTATCCGGTACCGCTACACATTCGTAACGCCCCGACCAAGCTTATGAAAGAGACTGGCTACGGCAGGGGCTACAAGTACAATCCTGACTTTAAAGAGTCAATAAACCAGGACTATTTACCCCCAGAGTTAAAAGGCAAAAAATATCTAAAATAATGCTGAATGTCTAAATCTATTTAGACATTCAGACTAGTTTTATGAAATTATTAGAGAATCTAAAACCTAAAACCCATAACCTAAAACCCGCAATCTTCTGTTGTACGACCCTTGTGTATTTTTGGTTTGTCGCTGGGCTATTTCGTGCGTGGGGTAGTTGGGCTGTCATAACCAGTCGTTTTCAAGTATCTTTGGTATGTTTGGTTTTAATTGGTCTCTGGTACTGGTTTTTTGAAAAAGTTTTAGAAGAACAGCGGCTGGCCAGTCGTTTGGTGTTTGGTGGCTACTTCCTAGCTTTTTGGTTTTTGGTATTTTTTATAAGCCAGCCTTGGTTGGCAGGGCTTTTACCTTTGGCTTTTGTTGGGTTTTTGTTTTGGGAATTACATGGTAAAGCTGATGCCTCTTTTCGTTTTAATGCTTTACTGATGGTGGTTTTTCTTTTAGTGAATATTGACCTATACTCCCTGGCCACTTTTTTTGCTTTCCCGTTGTGGATTTTAGCCGCTGGTGCCGGGGTTTTGTTTGGTTTTGTTTGGTTAATTATACCAAGTGAAGCCACCACTTCTCCCACACTGCCGGCTCTCCTGGCGACTTTATTTTTGGGAGTGGAAACGTTTTGGATAAGCCGTTTTTTCCCCTGGAGCGTGCTGGGGATGGCGGGTTTTTTTACCTTGGTGTTCTTGAGTTTGGCCGCGACGCGATTTTTGGGCCGGTGGTCTTGGGCGGTCGCTGGTTTTTTTGCGGTTTTTTTGGGAGTTTTGTTTTTGGGCGTACATTGGTTTTAGGATGTGGATAAGTGTATTGATAAGATGTGCTATAATAATAAAGATTTTACAAAAGATCATGGTCAGATCTTTTTATCATTATTTTTTTAGAAATTAATTTAAAGGTTAATATAGACTATGTCTAACTTTCTCTCTCGGAAAGCAAGCCAGTTTATCCGCTTTGTCGAAGCGGTTGTGGCTTCAATCTTTCCTGCTCGGACAGTCAAGCGCAGCCTGACTGTTTTTTTATCATTGCTGACAGCCCTCTGGTCAGCCGGCGCTTTAGTTATGCCACAGCCGGTCTTGGCCGATACTTGGGTTCAACAGACGAGCGGCGTCACTACCACACTTAACAGTGTTGGTTTTTTTGATGCTAATGTAGGTTGGGCGGTGGGTGAAGGGGGTGTGATTCGTAAAACTATTAATGGCGGTACTACTTGGACAGCCCAGACCAGTGGTACAACCGCCGACCTTCGGACTGTGGTTCTTACTGATCAGAATAATCTTTGGGCTGTCGGTACGGGTGGGACAATTCTTAAAACCGTGAATGGTGGTACGGCGTGGACCAGTGTTACTGGACCCTCTGGTCGTAATAATACGCTCTGGACAACAGCATCTGAATGTGGGTCTAACTGTGTGATTATTGCAGGGGCAGAGGCAAGTACCGGGTACGTTTTCACGACAACCAACGGTGGTACTACCTGGAGCAATATTAGCCCTACTAATGCCCCGCCGCTTCGTGCTTATGAATCAATAAGTGAAACAGTGGCTTTTGCGTTTGGTGATGGCGGTTTTATCTCTAAGACCGTTAACAGTGGGACAAACTGGACCAATGCCACTGTTGGCTTAAACGGTTATCTTACTGTTGCTCCCGGGGATGGACAGGGCAATGTTCTGTACGCAGCTGGTGCGGTAGGTACTTTAAAAAAGACAGCTAATGGCGGGACAGACAATTGGGCCGCGGCCATCACCTCTCCATCCAACAATTCGCAAATAAACGTGGTGAGACAACCAGAGCAGACACCAGATCTGTATATTGCTAGTGAAGCAGGCGCTATTTTTAAAAGTAGTGATGGTGGAACAAACTGGATAACCCAGACTCTTCCGGGGAATCCGGGCTTTATTAAGTCCATGTTTTTTGTTGCTGGTGGTACTGCGGGTTGGGCAGTTGGTCAAAACGGCTATATTATTAAATCCGGAGGTGGCGCGACCACTGCGACAACGGTCACTACTTTAAATTGTAGCGACGCCGACACAACCGGGCCAGCACTGGATGGCCGCGATTTTGCTTGTACTTGGAATGTGTCAGCCAGCCCACCGGTTGGTTTTGTTGGTCTTAAATTTTATCTCGTACCCAACTCTACTAGTATTACCGTGGCCAATGTTGGTACTAATGGTTGTGGCGGATCGGTCTGTGTGGATGTTGGGTTTATGAATCAATTAGCATCGTCTGGTCAGGCCATGACTTTTATTGTTCCTCAAAATAGATCTAAAGATAGTGCCAATACTAATTTTTCCGCGAGTACGGTATATAAGATGTGTGTTTTAGAGGACGCCACGAGTGATGCTATGACCTGTTCTAACAGTTTTGGTGTGGCCTCTGATACCGTGACTGATACCTCGCCTCCCTTTATTGACCATATACCGGTTCATACTGCCGTTACTGGAGTAAACGCGGTTATTCACGCTTTTGTTTTTGATGATCAGACAGCGGCAGCTAATTTTGGCCCTGATGGTAATACGGCCAATGGTTTCGTTAAATTACTCTATGGCGCCAATGTTGCTACTGCTACGAGCGAAGCTACCTTAGCCCAGGTTACTGATCGTCTTTATAGCTTTACAATTCCCTCCGCCTCTCTGCCGGCTGTTGGTCAATCACTTCAGTACTACTTACTAGCTACTGATGCTTCGGGGAATTCTACAGCTTTCTGCGCTGTCCCTGGAGCGGCTACGGAAGCGGCTTGTAAAGTCAGTGGAGCTCCTTTAAGTTTCATCGTGGCGGCGGCCAGTCCGGCGGTTACGATTAGTGGTACGATTAATGGGCAAATTCCCGGTACTCCGCCTACCGCTCTGGCTAGCGCTCAAGTATTTTCTGGGGGTATTGCCCTAGCTGCTGTTGTTACGAACGGTAGCGGTGCCTATACTATAAGTGGTGTACCGGCTAATCGTAGCGCCGATGTGATGGCCTTTAAGATTGCTTATTGTAAGCAGACGGTTTTTCTGCCACTTCAAACTGGTAATCTTAGTGGTATAGATCTCTATCTTAACGCGGGTGAATGTAGTTTTACTGGCGGCTCTGGGGGCGGAGGTGCTGGTGGTAGCGGTGGAGCGCCGGTGGTAGTTTTTTCTGGCCCGCCGAACAGTGCCCAATCAGTACCCTTGAGTGAGAAAATTAGGGTTGGTATTAGTACCCCTCTCAATGCTGGTAGTGTCAACGATACCAACGCCGCTGACAGCGGAAGTAACATTTTTCTCACGACCGATGATGGTACAAATAAGATTGCCGGCGCGGCGACTTATTGTGCGACGGCCAGCTCACCTGGTTGTAGCTCTCTGTTCCCACAAGATACCAACACAATTCTGTTTAGTCCGACAAGTGCTTTAAGTCCTAACACGTTTTATACTTTGGTTATTGGTTCAGGCGTGGTTTCTGAAGGTGGTAGTTCCGTTCAAGGTAATCGTCCCGGCGGTGGTCATCGTATTTCGTTTACCACGTCCGGTAGCGCGCTTAATACCCAGAGTGTTACTTCCAACTTTGGTGGTGGCGGTCAATTTATGCCGCCGTACGTGGCCTCGGCCATTCCCACCCCAGGTGTTACCGCTCCAACCAATACTAAAGTTGTCGTAGAGTTTAATGAGGCCATGGACACCGGCACGATTACGACCTCAAATATTAAACTCAAGAAAAATGGCGTGGATGTTACCGGAGTTACTCTTTCCACTGATCTTAACAATAAGAAAACCGTTACGGTGAGTCCGGGTACCCTCACGGCCGGTGATTACCAGATTCAGGTTCTTGGCGCCGTGGCTAATAGTCGCGGTATTGGTCTTCGTCCACCCGGTGAATCTTCCAGTGTGGCTTTTACCAGTTCATTTACCGTGGGTAGTGGTTCAGATACTACCCCGCCTTCTGTTTTTCCCTCGTTCACCACCGGGACTACCGGCATGGCAGTAAACCAGGGTGTCTTTGATTTCGGGTTTAATGAACAGCTTGATCCAAGCATTGTTACCACGTCTAACGTTACCATGTCTCGTGGTGCTTCCAGCCAAGCTATCTCGCTTACCTACGATCCTGGAGCTAACACGGTTTCCATAACTCCCACGACGATTCTGGCTCCCAATACTGCCTATACCGTTACGTTTGGTACTGGCGTTAAGGATTTACAAGGGAATGCCCTAGCCACAGCCAGAACTTTTACTTTTACGACCGGCTCATCTGACACGGTTTCTCCCAAGCTTAAAGAAACCCGTTGCGACGATAACTCCTGTACTATCTTCTTTACCGAACCCATGAACAACACTTCAGCGGTTGATGGTTCAGTAACTAGTAGTGTCTTGAATACCGCTAATTTTACCTTAACGTACGGCGCGACCACTGGTTTAGAGAATACTGCTACCCTTGTTGGTAAACCACTTACCTACAATGCTAACAATTTTTCGGTAAAAATCTCTAATCTTGGTCTCGGATTGAACGCGGCCGGACAAAAATTCATCCTGACTGCCGGTAGTAACTTAAAGGATTTAACCGGTAATGGCATTACTACTGCTTCTTCAGCCAATGTCTTTAATGGCAAGCTGGAAAATTCCCAACAAACATTCGGTTCTTTTGAGATGACCGGTATGTTTGGTCCGCCGCCAGTAGCTACTGTTGGTGGTAATTCAGCGACCTTTTCTTCAGTCAAGACCGAAGGCTTTGGCAACTTTACCGCGGAACAATTTGCTTTTGGTGAATCGCATGAATTCTTTCCCTTCAACCCCATGGCCGGGCAAGACGGCAATGTCTATCATGTCCGCTTCAAACCGGGCGTCCAATTACTGAATAACGACCAGGTGGTTTTGACCTTTCCGAGTGGCACAACTCTGACTAATGCCGCAGAAGATACTCAATCGCCATTTAAGAATGACCTTAATGAAGCTCGTGGCAGTGGTACGGTTACTATGGGTTCTGTGTCTGCGGATAATACGGCTAAGACCGTTACCGTTACCTTGGCGATTAGTGGGACTACGGGGGCTAATGATTACTACACTATTGATTTACGTCGTATCATTAACACGACTATTCCCAAGGGTGGGGAAAGTGGTGGTTATACCGGTAGTATTAAAGTCAAACGGTCTGGTGAAGTACTGAAAACCCTAACCCCTCGTCCGTTCTTCGTTAATGAAGGTGGTAGTCGCAGTATTGCGGTAACGGTATTTGCGGGTAGCCAACAAACCCCCACCGCAGGCGCTACCGGCACTGTACAACTCTTTGCTGGCGGCCCGGCCGGTCCCATGGATCGCACGCTGACGTTAACCAACGGTTCCATTAGTGCGGTAGACGGGTCAACAGCCACGAGTGTACAGTTTACCAATCTGAATGATGGTTGTTACTTTATTGGCACCGAGCCATTTATCACGCTCGGAGGCAATGACTATTTTGGCCAACAAACTCCAGACCCGGTGTGTGTCAATAGTGGTAACACTAGTCCTACCAAAGTCATTACGCTTACTTCAGCTACGGCTCAAGCCGGTTCCAATGTTCAGTTGACAGTCAAGTTTGCCGGCAGTCCGAATTTCACCGGCGCCAACGTTGATATTTTCGCTGGCGGCCCCGGTAAATTTGTTGTCAAGACTATTGAGAATTTGAATGCCCCTGATGTTAATGGCTACACCTTGCGTCTTAACTCTAATGGCAAATGGTTTGTTGGTATCGGTCCGACTATGCCCAAGGGTAATACCTTTACGGGTCCGCCCAAACCACTGCCTTTTGCTCCACCTCCGCCAGTTGAAGTAATAGTGAGCGGCCTTAATGGCGGTACCCCATCTATTATCACTGGCCAATCAGGTTCTGGTGGTGTTTCCTTTGACATAGATACTAGAACTTTAACCTTTACGTTTGCTAACGCGGACAAGGTTGTCACAGGTACTGTCACTGATGGCGTCGCGACGCAACAGAATCCTAGTGGTACGCCGCTTTCGGGTATTAACGTCTTCATGCACCAGCAAGGATTTGGCGCGCCAGCCATGACCTCTACTGATTCTTCCGGTGTCTTTACTCTAAATGTTTCCCAGTTGGGCTCATACGAAATCGGTGTCTTTAAAGACGGCCTACCGCCCAACTTCCAGAATATAGATGTTCGGGCTGATGGAGATGATGTTGGCACTGATCCGGATATATTCTTTAAGGGTAAAAAGATTAACAATAGTAATCTCTTGGTCTTAAAGATTAAAAAGCCGAGTTACACTATTTCTGGTAAAGTGTTAGACGCTGATAGCAATGGTATTGGTAACGCGCCACTCTTTGCCCAGGATGCCAATGGTAGTTCTGTGGGTGGTATGTCCAGCGCGGACGGAAGCTATACCCTGTTCGTTGACGCCGGCACCTGGACTGTCAAAGCAGAATTGCCGCCCACTAAGTCAGACAGTTGTGGTAGCTTATCAAAGTCTGTGACAGTCACCACCGAAAGTAAATCAAATCAAAATGTTGCTCCGAGCGCCAGCAGTTGTCTGACGCTTGGTGGTACGGTGACGGTTGGCCAGACGGCGCTTGGTAACAGTCCGCTCTTTGTGGAACAGTGGGATACAGTTAACGATCGCCCGTCAGCTGGCGGTTTTGGGCGTCCGGCCTCTACGGATAGCACCGGTGCTTTCTCGGTTAAAGTGGTAGATGGTACTTACCGTGTTGGTACATCCCATCCTGACTACGGCGAGTTGTCCACTTTAGTGACCATGGGTGGCGCTAATCAAGCGGCAACCGCGGTTACGACCGGAACTACCGGTACGATCACTTTTGCCTTTACCAATGGCGCGGCTGATATGGAGGCCTTTGTTGAGGTAAAAAAGAGTAATGACCGCAATACTCGCATTGGCAAACAAATTCGTAATTTAGCACAGAATACAGTCTTAACCGCCAAAGAAGGGACCTACAACTATTTCGTGAACGTTCAGGGTGTTGGTCAATTTACTGGTACAGTGGCGACCGGGGCCACGGCCACAGTCTCTCTTCCTGCTGCTGCCGGTCTGGTAACCTTGAGTGGTAATGTTAATGATAATAGCAATGTTGATCTAAAAGGAGCCGTGGTGACTTTGGTTGAAGCTACTGACACGACTCGTCCCCCAATTACAGCCACGACTGACGCCAATGGTAATTATTCCGTTAAAGTTAAATCAGGTAGTTATAAAGTGAGTTCTTCCGTGTCTGGTTATGTAGCAACTGCCGCCGCGCAGACAGTGTCAATAACCAGCGATACTGCCAATTACGACTTTGGTGGGGTAGCTCCTGACCAAGTGGCTCTGACTAAGGCTGATAAGGTTATTACTGGTTCAGTCTCGTCGGGGAGTACGACAGTTTCTTCTGGTTCAGTAACGGCGGTTAATGCTACTACAGGTGTGACTGTGACCGCTCCGGTTGGATCAGATGGAACTTATAGTTTGCCAGTTATTGATGGTAGTTGGACTCTCAAAGGAACTGCTCCACTTAGTGCCAAAACTACCAAGTCTGGAGCTGTCACTGTTGCTGGCTCTGATGTCACTGCTCAAAATATTACCCTGACTGCTGATGCCACTCGTTCATCATCTACTGCCAGCTCCGCGGTTACGGCTAGTACCGGTGGTACGATAAATGATACGGACAACACCGGGATAAAGGTATCGGCTGGTGTTGGCGTACTCGGCTCCACCAGTAGTAGCGTGACTTTTGAAGTAAAGAAATCATTTACCGCTCCGGATACGGCTACCCTGAAGCCACTGGCTGATGCTGCTTTCTCAATTTCCGCCACTTCTTCCGGCTCCGCAGTCAAAAATCTCACAGGTAACGCTGAAATTCAGCTGGATTATAGTTCTCTAGTCAGCCAACTACCAACCGGTGTGTCTGAAACAGATCTTAAAGTGGCTTACTATTCGCCAGAGACTGGTTCTTACATTCCGGTAGAAGGTGGCTTTACCGTTGATGCCGCTAACGATATCGCCACTGGCGCGGTAGATCACTTTACCGACTTCGTTATTGTCTTTGCTCCTCCGGCTGTCACCACCACTTCTAGTGTCGGGGGTAGTCAGGCCGCCGCGGTTCCGCCAACTCCGGCCACTAACCTGGTGTTCACCACTGACGGTACTAGAGTGAATTTGGCTTGGGTTGACCCCACTGCTTCTAGCGTCTCCAACCTCCTGATAGTGAAAAATGGTGCCCCCATCTTGACCCAGACTGTAGCCTTGGGATTAAGGGGTTGGGTAGATACGAACGTAGTTCGCGGTCAAACTTACACCTACGCCATTCGCTCTCAAACCTCTTCTGGTACTTTCGTAGATTCAACTTCAGTATCAGTCACCGTGCCCAGCGCAGCTGTTAGTTCTGGTAGCGGCGGCGGCGGCGGAGGAGGAGGTGGCGGAGGCGGAGGCGGAGGAGGAGCCCTGTATGTACCACCAGTGGTAACTACTCCTACAGTCACTACCCCAACCCCCCCCACCCCCCGCGCACTTTCAGCCGCAGACATCTTTGGCACTCCGTCAGCGCGTACACCGTCAGCCGCACCAACTCCAGCCGTGACCACTGCCCCAACATCCAAACCCGTCTTTGCTTACGGTAAATCTCGTGGCACTCTGGCTAATGAACGAGCTAAAGCCAAAGATCTCGT
>CAZHTB010000072.1:0-3718 GCA_964535685.1 uncultured Gammaproteobacteria bacterium | reverse complement strand
GGTTGCATAAGGCATATCCCGGCTATTTTTTATTGATCATCCTGCAAGGCGAAGGGGGCGTCACTCGCGCGTTAAAACGGTTTCCACAATTGTCGCGGCAGTGGTTTGGTATGGTGTATTTGTGGGGCGAGCGGTGGGATTGGGTGTGGCACGCGCCAGGCCTTACTATCATGCGCCAGCTGTTACTTAAACGTGGGCCGACGCTGGTCAAACGTTTAGCCCGAGAACAAGGTCTGCTGGTAAAAAAAGTTTTTCAGTTGGCCGATCGTTTGGAACAAAAAAATTTGGCCCAGCTTTCCATTAAAGAACGCGCGCGGCTTTTTAAACAGTTGCGAGAAGTTGAGATCGCGCAGGGCGGGCTCGGGTATTTGGCCGACGCGTCGCTTTCAGTCGGCGCGGAAGATTGGCTGGCCGCTATGATTTTGCGGGAGTGCCCGTCCGAGGTCATACCCGTATTAACTGGGCAGGTTTTTGTTTCGTTTCAATCGCAAGCCCAGACTGCTTTGGCGCGGATTGCCACTGCTCCATTATTGCGTCAGAAAAAATTAGCCGCATCTTATATTAAAAAGTTTCACTGGGTTAAAAATAATTATGAGGTAGTATCTCGGCCCTCAGTTGAAGAGGTCTTAAAAGAAGCCCAGACATTGGCTAAGAGCAAGCACCAAGCTGTTTTCCCACAAAAAGTTCGCGCGGCCAAGCAGGCGATCTATAAAAAATACAAAGTCAGTAAAAAATTGCGTGAAGCAGTCCAAATTGCCGAACTGCTTTCAGAAATGCAGGACAAACGCAAGGCTTGTGTGCAAAAAATTAATCCGCTGTTTTGGGACATGAGTCGTGTTTTAGCCCAAGAAAGAAAAGTGTCTCATGATGAAACCCTGCGGCTTCTACCAGTGGAATTTTTACAGGCCTTGGCCGGAGCTTCGCTTGATCGCGCTGAATTGCAACGTAGAATCGAGCGTTCTTTTATAGTTGTTAATGAAAAAATTAGCCTTTGGTCTGGCGTGGCTTTGGGTTCGTTTTCTTTAGATTGGTTAAGTGGTAATGAGCGCCTCACAGAACTTCGTGGAGTTAGCGCTTGCACGGGACAAGCGACAGGCACGGCACGGGTAATCCTAACCACGGCTGATTTAAAATCTTTTAAGCCTGGCGAAATCATGGTCGCTAATCAAACCACGCCGGAATTTACGCCGTACATGCGCCAAGCCGCGGCTATTGTGGCAGACCAAGGCGGCCTCACCGCTCACGCGGCTGTCTTTTCTCGCGAATTTAATATCCCCTGCGTTATCGGCACAGCGGAAGCCACTCGTTGGATTAAAACCGGCGAGCGGTTGGAAGTTGACGCGAGGCGGGGCGTGGTAAAAAAATTATAAAATATGAAAAAAGTTAATTGGCAATATTATTTCGCGCGCAAGCTTTCTCTCCAGCGGTTTGAGGTAGTGAGCCGTGTTTATTTTTCCGATTTTTATTGGCAGCACTTTAAGGTCAAAATAAAAAATAGTTTAATCAAACCCGAAGACGGCGGCAATCATGGTATTTGGCTAGAGCCGAACGAATATAATCGCGCCATTCACAAAATTTTTAACGTGGTTTATCGCGACTTAAAACATTTTTACTATTATAAGCGTTTGATTAAATCAACGCAGAAAAAATGGCTGGAAGCCACGAAAAAGGTGGCAGCTCAAGTGCAACCGGGTTTGCCGTTAAAAAAATTAGCCAAGCTGTACGATCTTTTTATTCATCATCACCAAGAACACTTTAATAAACCGATCTGGATTCCTTTTTTTACCGAGCCAGTGATCGCGGCCGCGGCCGATCAAGCCATTAAAAGTATTTTGAAACGGGCTAAGGCATTTGATCAACTTGATCAGTCTTTGCAAGTGGTGTTCGCGCCTGAAGAGCAAAATGCTATCTCCGCCCTGCAACAAGCTTTGCTTACTTTAGCCGTGGTTGTAAAGTCTGGTCGTATTTCAAGCCGTCAGCGAATCCAAGGTTTGCAGAAAATTACCAAGCAGTTTGGGTTTATTCCTTGTTATGACGTGATTGACGCGCCGTGGGACGTGGTTCATTTTCAACATGAGCTACAGCAGTTACTCAAGAAAAATAAATTAGAATTAGTTAAAGAGCTGCAAGAATTGCGCGTAAGTTTTACCAAGCGTCACCAAGAATTTCAACAATTTTTGAAAAAGTTTTCCATGACTAAACGCGAGCGCGAGCTTTGCATCGTGGCGCATGAGCTGGTTTTTATTAAAGATGAACGTGATGATTATCGGCGTCACGGTTGTTATTATGGACGAGGGCTGTTTGAAGAAATTGGACGACGCTTGGGGGTGAGTGGTAAAGAGGCGGCTTATTTAACTATTGATGAAACCAAACAATTTTTACAAACAGGAGTGGCGCCAGTGTCTATTGTGGAAATCAAAGAGCGCGCGCAAGGTTATCTTATCCTGCGTAAAAATGGTCAGTCGTTCGTGGTAGCCAGTGGTAATAAAATGCGCGAGATATTGCGCCAGGAATTGGGCGAGCAGGTATCATCTGCGGCTCAAGAAGTGCGAGGGACTGTTGGATCAGTTGGTCTGGCGCGGGGTCCGGTGGTTATTGTTCATACCAAACATGATTTGCGTCGTGTTAAAGATGGCGACATTATGGTCGCGGTCACCACTAATCCGGATTTTGTGCCAGCCATGCGTAGGTGTAAAGCCATTGTGACCGATGAAGGCGGCATGACTTCGCACGCGGCCATTGTCACGCGCGAATGGAAAGTGCCTTGTGTTGTGGGGACGAAGATCGCGACTAAGGTTTTTAGAGACGGCGATATGGTGGAAGTTGACGCGAGGCGGGGAGTTGTGAGAAAATTATAATTATATAGCGCAAACCATGTAGTATGTAACATTTAATTTGTAGCCCCAGCATCTTTATGGCCAAGATAAACCATTTTATTAACTCTGCGGATTTGGATCGAGCGGCGTATGACGAGATTATTCGTCGTGGTGAGTACTTCATTAACAACGGCATTTCGCCGGATTTGTGCCGTGGCAAGCTAGTCGCCACCATGTTTTTTCAGCCATCTACTCGCACCATGTTGTGTTTCCAATCAGCCTTAACTCGGGCGGGCGGTGGCTTTGTTAGTGTGATGGGCGATCAGGGACTGTCCATGGAAAAGGGTGAAAGTTTTGAAGACACGATTCGTACCTTTAGCGAGTACGTGGACGCTATTGCTTTGCGTTATCCAGCTGATGACGCGGCTGATCGCGCGGCTAAAGTTTCTCATGTGCCGGTCATGAATTGTGGTTCTGGTTCACGCGAACACGCGGTCGCGACCCCGATGATGTTGCTTGAATATTTTCATCTTTTCAAAAAATTAGATGGTCTTAAAATTGGTATTTATGGCACGCCCGGGATTAATCGTTGCGTGAAAGCCATGTTACCGATTATGGGGTATTACGGCATGGACGTCGTAGTTGATAATCTTGGGATCTTACCGATACCGGAAAATATTGTTGAAAAAGCCAAACAAAACGGTCTCAAACGATTTGAATATGGCAAGTTGGATGACTTTATTGGTGACGTTGATATTTTGATTTGCACACGCGGCTTGCAAAAAGGAATTATTCCGGCTGATCAATTTTCTAAGGGGCAAGAAGAGGAAATTCTGAAAAATTATAAACCAATTAATCCTGATCACATGAAGAAGCTACGCCAGGACGCCTACTTGAGTATG
>CAZHTB010000071.1:0-14651 GCA_964535685.1 uncultured Gammaproteobacteria bacterium | reverse complement strand
GCACGACCTCCGTCGGTGTGACCAGCATCGCTCTCTGCACCGGCGTCCACGCTGTTGGTAGCTGGAAGCTCGCGAGCGGGCTCCTGCCAGGGCACCCAGTCGCTCGCGCCACCGTCGACCGACGACCTACTCGTCTGCCTTGGGGCGACACCACACGCCACCAGCACCATGCTGGCGAACGCGTACCACAACTTCTCGAGTGCATCTCGCCTTTGCATCGTGTCTTCCTCCATGTCAAGAAAACGAAAAAGCCTTCGCACGCGCGAAAGGCCCTAAAGTCAACTTGAGACGTTAGCTTTCGTAGGTGTTGGTCGCTACAAAAACTTGCGTCTCAAGTCCTTTGGTACCGCTCCTTCATCGCGCGTGAAGAGAAGATACTCGGTAAAACCTTGGCCAGTGACCTGACTCATCCCTCATCCTTCTCGCAAGAAGGGTGGGGGATATTACAGTAGCGGGACTGTGGAGGAATTCTACCTCACTTCCCTGACCAAAATTTATTTCAAGTTACTATCTTGATAGTAGACAAAAATCTCTATCTAAGCAATAGCCAATCTTGGGGATAAAGGATTGACAAAAAAGAAAAAAGGTAGTAGCGTCATCCCAGAAGGAGGCAAGCCATGTTCATTCCGATCGGATTTCTGCTGCTGGGAGCCATCGCGATACTGGGCAGCTACACCATTCGGCGCGCCGAGCCAGGTCACAAGAGTTGGGGCGGATTGATCACCGGATTTGGCAGTGGAGGATTCTGTCTGCTCCTCTGCAAGTGCTGGCTCTGGCCCAACTTCGACGGCACTGGGTCAGCCGTGTTCGTGTTCATCGGCTGCTACGGAGGCATGATTCTCGGCGGACTCGCCTTGAGCGGGTCTGACCATGGCCATGAATTGAGGGAGGTGGAGGGACTATGAAAAATCAACGAGAAAACGATTTCGCCGCCGCGCTCGTGTTCGTGGTCATGGCCGCGTTCTTCTCATTCGGCCTGACGCCGGATGTTCTGCAATCCCACATCTACCTGCCGGCCCTGTACGTGGCGCAAGTGGCCACACTCTTGGTCGGCTTCTGGGCCATCGGCTACCTGATGTGGGAGCCACTCCCCGGGACTCCTCCTAACACCACCAAGCGGTCTGGGGAAGAACCATCATGATGCGCCTGCTCTATCTTATCCTGCTGGTCCCAGCAGTGGACGGTACGCTCCAGGCACTGCTATACGAACAGCGCGGATTCTGGTTCAACGTTCTCCAGGGAACAATGACCGGACTGTGCTGGCTTCTGGTGGTCACGGTCGCCATCGTCCCAGGACTTCGGCCAGAACCGACTACCATGCTCATCGTCGTCACGATCGGCGGCTGTATCGGTGGCTTTGCCCAAGCCATACGGGAAGAACAAGCCCGCCATCGTAACACAACACTTCCGTAACTGATGCGCCGCGCGTCAGGCTACGGAAGCAATACCCACCTCTCTCCGTCGAGGGGTGGGTGCTTTTTTGTTTATGCCATGTGCTATTGACAGAATTACTCAAAAGTGCTATACTGCACATACAAAATTCACCAGTAGCCAACTCGGGCTAGCTGGCAACAAGTGGAGGCAGAAACCATGGCAAATTCGCACGGTCACGGTCGCAATGACGGCCACGGAAGCAATATCGTCCCGAGCTGGCTGTCCCGAATTGGAGGCGGGCTCATCGTCGGTTCGGTACTGGTCTTCGCGGCACTCGCCACGTTGACCGGTCCACACCACCATCACGAGAAAGAGTACGTGATGGTCAACTTCCTCCTGGGTGGTGGCCTGGTGGGACTCGGCATGTACGTCCCGAGGCGCTGGAACAACATCCAGAATCAGATCGCTGGCGCGATGTGCTCTGGCTTCGGCATGTTGCTGTTGTATGTGGCACTGCACGGAGTCTTTGAACACGCGGTCCCGGACACCAAGGAGGGATGGGAAACCGCGCTTCTCATCGGCGCCTTAATCCGCCCTCTGGTTTGGGGAACGCGTACGTTCTGGCACTGGGCAACCTGGGCCTGGCCAGGACTCCGCACTTTTGGTCGCTGGTGCGGAAGACAACTGCGACATTTCGGCGCGTGGGCTCGCCCCTACGCCCGAGCAATCCGCGACCAGACTGCCGACTGGCTCGGTCACTAACCTTCGGGTGTGCGCCAAGCCAAACCCCGCCCCCTCTTTCTAGAGTGTGGGCGGTCTTTTTTATATATCCCTTATTCGGCCGAATAAGGCCTGTATTAAAAAACCGCCACCAGCTTTTGGCTAGTGGACGGGAAGGGTTCTCTCTCAAACGAAACCCTAACCTCCGGCTGGCTGTTCTCGCAGATGCGGCCAGGTGCTCTCGAGGAGCTGAACCGCTCGACGGTGGGCCTGAAACATCAACCCACGTGGCAACCCGTTTCGAGAGAAGATATCGAAACGATGAAACCGTGCCCGCAGACGTTCGGTGGCGTCGCGTCGCCGTAATTTCCAAGTACGAATGGTAATTAATAATCCTTGGCAATTCCGGCACTCCTTGAGATGCGCGCGGTACTCGTCGGTGAACACGCCGACCAGGTCGTCCTCCTCTCCATCTTGGTCAACCAGAAATCTCCGCAAACCTTGACAGTCCATATGCTACCTCCTTAAGAGAGCACTTTAGAGTAAAACAAAAAAACCCGCAAGGGCCTAAAAATCAATTCCTTTTTGCGCCAAGAGCCCCGTATCAAACGGGTGCTTTATTTTTTTCATTTCGGTGACAAGATCCGCGAGTGCGATAATTTCTTTCGGCGCGTCATGGCCGGTCATAACCAAGTGCGTCATCTTGGGCTTGGCTTTAATAAGTTTAATAATGTCTTGCTTGGACAGTAAATTTTCTTCCCAAGCGGAAATCAACTCGTCTAAAACAATGAGATTGTATTTTTTACTCTTCAAAGCGGCAATGGCATCCGTGTACAGAGCTTGGGCCGCGGCGCGATGGACTGCCAATGGTTTTTTATCGCCAAGAATTTTAATAAACCCGCGCCCGCCAGTGCGGAGTTTGATGGTGCCGAGTGGAAAACCGGAGAGACCTCCCTCTCTTAAGGTAAGAGAGGGTTGGGGTGAGTTATGAGCCACTCTGATTCGTAACGCCCGCTCCGGCGCCACCCCTCTCTTTAAAATATCTAAAAACTTTACTGTCTCCCGCTCCCCGCTTGGCCACTCACCTTTGATAAATTGCAACACTAAAACTTTCAGGCCAGCACCCACGGCCCGAAAAGCCATGCCCATGGCGGCGGTCGTCTTGCCCTTGCCGTGGCCGGTGTAGACAATGACCAATCCACGAGGTGGTAACGGTTTTTTTGAACCACCAACATTCTTAATTGTATGCTTACTCATAACAAACCAGTTCAACCGTTGCTACATGCTCCATGAAATTAGCCACATTTAGAGTATCCGCACCCGCGGCAGGTCATACAACCTTCGGCCATTTCCAAAATCGCGCTACAGTCCGGACACTCCGGACTAAAACCAATATCGGCCACTGAACGACGGCTTGGCGCGTGAGACGCCGGAGCCGCGGCGGCGCCAAGGGAGGAGACGGTCGTCACGCTTGTCATCGCGAGTCCCTCCGACATACGTCGGAGGGGCGTGGCGATCTCCGGCTGAGATTGCTTCGTCGCCTCGGCTCCTCGCAATGACGACGAAATCATGGAGGGCTCATCTAAAGGAAGTTGTTGCTGAGGTTTTTTAATATGTTCTTGAAGAATTTGCGCTATGGCATCGGGAATGGATAAAACCATGTTGCCTTTATGCCAAACCGGCATCGGACCGCGAATGCCTTTGATCTGGTCAATAATAACTTCCGCGTCAATGCCGCTCCGGAGCGCCAAAGACACTAAGCGACAAATCGCCTCGGACTTAGCCGCGAACACGCCGCCGGTTTTACCGATCGTGGCAAAAACTTCAAAAGGCTTGTTGTGCTCATCATGATTAACCGTCACAAACAGCGTGCCATAACCGGTTTTTATTTTGTACGTACTGCCCTGAATCACTTCCGGACGATTACGCGGTTTTGGCGCGGCTAGCGCAGCTACCAACTGTCTGCTGCCAACTTCCAACGACTGATTTTCTTTAGCTGGTTGTTGGTTGTTGGTTGTTGGTTGTTGAGCAAGTCCTTTAACAAGGACTTGCTCTTTCGAGCCATCGCGATAAATCGTTACTCCTTTACAGCCGGTATCATACGCTTGCTTGTAAACCTGCTTGATGTCCTCAACTGTGGCTGTGGTTGGAAAATTAATAGTCTTGGAGACCGCGTTGTCAGTATATTTCTGAAACGCCGCTTGCACTTTTACATCCCACTCGGGCGAAATATCGTATGACGTCACAAAAGTCCGACGGACTGCTTCCGGAATCTCGGTAATTTTTTGACAACTGCCCTCGGCCAAAATTTTCTCGCGAATTTCTGAAGTGGTCAAGCCTAATTTTTGCAAAGCTTGCTCAAACAGCGGATGCACCTCAACTTGATCGGTCCCGCCCATGGAATTCTGTCGCCGAAAAGCCAGCGCGAAAATCGGTTCAATGCCCGAAGAACAATTAGCCACAATCGCGATATAGCCGGTTGGGGCAATCGTGGTCACGGCCGAGTTGCGCCGGGCTTTAACATTTTGTTTGGGAAACACGCTCACGCCAAAAGCCGAGAACGAACCCTTTTCTTCACCCAACTCTTCGGAAGCACGGTGCGCTTCAGTCTGCACAAACTTCATGACTTCGCTGGCAATTTCCACGGCCGTGTCAGAATTGTACTGCACGCCAAGTTTGACCAACAGATCGGCAAAGCCCATAACCCCGAGACCAATGCGCCGGGTTTGTCGCGACATCTCTTCCACGGCTTTAAGCGGGAAATGGTTAACATCAATCGTGTTATCAAGAAATCGTACGCCCAAGTAGGTCGTTTCTTTAAGTTTGTTCCAGTCAATTTTACTCCGCCACTCATGGCTGTCCGGCGACGCCTCGGCTTTAAGCATGCGGGATAAAATAATAGAACCCAAATTGCAGGTCTCGTAGGGGATGAGCGGTTGTTCGCCGCACGGATTCGTGGCATCAAGCTTGCCTAAAGTCGGAGTTGGATTGTCGCGCTCCAAACGATCCACAAAAATTACTCCCGGATCACCAGAAACCCAAGCGTGCTTAGAAATCATATCAAAAATTTTCTTTGCAGACTCGCGGCACACGCTCTTGCCGGTATGCGGATCCACCAAATCATACTCGCTATCGTTTCGGAGCGCCTCCATAAATATATCTGTCACACCAACCGAAATATTCATGTTGCCGAGGGCTTTCAAGTCGTCTTTGGCGGTAATAAATTTTTCAATGTCAGGATGATCAATATTAAGAATGCCCATGCTGCCTTGGCTTCGTCCGCCTTTGGTCTGCACGGTTTTCTGCACTTGCGCCAAGGCCTTCATATAAGTAACTGGTCCAGCCGCGATATTGCCGGCATCGCCAACTGGTGAGCCTTCAGCGCGCAAACGAGAAAAATTAAAGCCGGTGCCACAAGTTGATTTATGCGCAATGGCATTTTCCGAAATCGCGCGTAAAATACTTTCCAAAGAATCCTCAATCGGCAAGACCAAACAAGCTGACAGCGTATGAGACGTACCGGCATTGCGAATAGCCTGACCGGAAATAAACTCCAAACGCGAGAGCATGCCGTAAAACTTTTCTTCCCACTGCAAAGTTTCCGCTTCGCTGGCTCCGCTCAAACGTTCCGCGCCCGCAATATAATGAGCCACGCGGCGAAACATTTGTTCCGGTGTTTCTACAACTTGTCCGGTTTCGTCTTTAAGTAATGCACGTTTTTGAAGAACTGTCAAGGCGTTGGGGGTGATGGCCGGAGTGTCGGTATAACCTAACAAGGCAGTGGCGTCATTCCCGCGCAGGCGGGAATCTACACTGTGGATCCCCGCCCCGGCGAGGATGACGTTTTTTACCTCGGATTTTTCTTTGGCCTTGTGTCCCACATTCAACACCTGGGATTGTTTGGAGCCATCCCGATAAACCGTCACGCCCTTGCAACCAAGCTCGTAGGCCATGATGTAGGCTCGCGCCACTTCTTCAACCGTCGCGCTTGTTGGAAAATTAATCGTCTTGGATACGGCCGCGTCTGTCCATTTTTGCGCCGCGCCTTGCATTTTCACGTGCCACTCAAAATGAATCTCATGCGAAACTTGAAACACGCGTCGAATGTCTTCCGGAATGCCAGACACATTTTCTAGTGAGCCGGACGCGGCCACTTGTTTCATTAACTCATCAGAGTAAAACCCGCGCAACTTGGCGACCCGCTCAAAAATTCCGTCCACCACGGTCATGGTCGTGCCACCTTTCTGATTGCCGGTTTGCTCAAAAAAAGTTTTGCGAGTAATGGCGAGCGCGAAGACCGGCTCAATACCAGAAGAAGTGTTAGCGGCCATGCTAATCGTTCCGGTCGGCGCTATTGAAGTCATGGTGGCGTTACGAACCTTGAGTCCGCGCTTCTGCCAAGTTGAGCCTTCAAACCCCGGAAACGCGCCACGTGTTTCAGCCAAACGAACTGACTCTTCAATAGACTTGTCTTCCACAAAATGCATAATTTCATCACACAACTGCACTGCCTCTTCCGAACCATACGGGATACCAAGCTCAAATAACATTTGCGCAAAACCCATAATGCCCAGACCAAGCTTGCGTGTGGCTTTGACTTCGCGCGTAATCTGCTCTAAAGGAAAACGCGAGGCATCAATCATGTTGTCCAAAAAATGCGTGGCGGTTTTAATGGTCTGCTCCAGTTTGGTCCAATCAATCTGTTGGTGTGCGTCAGCCAAAGTTACGGTTGTTCCTTGTTGGACCCAACCAATGGCCGTTGGTTTTACCATGTGCGACAAATTAATGGAACCCAAGTTACAAGACTCATAGGCCCGCAAAGGCTCCTCACCGCACGGATTAGTCGCTTCAATCACGCCCAAATGCGGCGTCGGATTTTTTCCTTCAATCTCATCTAAAAAAATCATGCCCGGATCAGCGCACTCCCAAGCCCGTTCCACAATTTTATGAAACAGGACCCGCGCCCGCAATTTTTTAACCGGCTGTTTGGTGCGCGGATTAATCAAGTCATACTCCTGGTCATTACGCACACGTTCCATAAAATCACGCGTCACTCCGACAGAAATATTGAAATTACGAATACCAGAGCTACGATCTTTGAGCTGAATAAATTCCTCAATGTCCGGATGGTTAACATTTAAAATACCCATGTTGCCGCCATGACGTTTGGAACCTTGCAAAAGTTGGGAAAAGGCCTGATCAAACGTACGCAAATAATGAATGGGACCGGCCGCTACACCAGTAATACCGTTAACCTCATCGCCCTTGGGCCTGATGTGAGAAAAATTAAAGCCTGTGCCGCCGTTATTCTTCTGGACAATGGCTGCTTCTTTCAAGGATTCAAAAATACCCGTCAAAGAATCGTCAATTGGCAACACAAAACAGGATGAGAGTTGACCGGTATAGTTATTGCCAGCCTCAAACAAGGCCCGGCCGCCAGGCAAAAAATCCAAACGCGCTAAGATTTGATAAAAATCAGCTGTGATCTTATCAACTTCTTCGGGAGACGCGACCGGAGCATCCTGACGCGCAATAGCTGAAGCCACGCGATAAAACATATCCGCCGGTGTTTCGGCCGCTTGGCCCTTTTCATCAACGCGCATGTAACGCTTTTTCATCACGGCTAAAGAATTCGGATGCACTTCAGGATTGACTAATTGAATGATTTGCTCCTTGGTCATAAATTTGTGATTTGAGGTTCTTTAATTTTTTCACCGCTCTTTTTAAGATTTAAAACTTGTTGTTGGCGCGAACCGTCGCGATAGACCGTCACTCCCTTGCAATGCGTCTCATGGGCAAGCTGGTACACACGTTTGACATCGTCAACCGTAGCCTCATGCGGCAGGTTAACTGTTTTAGATACAGCGTTATCGGTATATTTTTGAAACACGGCCTGCTGCATGACGTGCCACTCGGCCGCCGTATCATGAGCGGTGATAAAAATTTTCTGAATTTCTTCGGGAATGCCCTTAATCCCCTGCACCGTACCTTTTTCCGCCACCTCTTCCATCAGCTCACGAGTATAAAACCAACGATCTTTAGCCACTTGCTGAAAAATCGGATGGACTTCAATAAATTCATCCGTGCCGATGTCTAAAAAGTTTTTTCGGACAAACACCAACGAGAATACTGGCTCAATCCCCGAAGAACAGTTGGCAAAAATTGAGGTGGTGCCGGTTGGCGCAATCGTCGTGACTGTGGCATTGCGCATGGCCGGGTAGCCTTTTTTCTCCCACAAACTGCCCGGAAAATTTGGGAATGAGCCACGCGCTTGACCGAGAGCAATAGAAGCTTGATGGCCCTGCTCCTGAATAAACTTCATGACTTCCTCGGCCACATCCAAAGCTTTTTGCGAATTGTAAGGCACGCCCATTTCAATCAGCATGTCCGCGAAGCCCATAACCCCGAGACCGATTTTGCGGTTACCAAACTTCACCACTTTTTCAATTTCCGGCAAAGGGTAATGATTGATTTCCACCGTGTTGTCCAAAAAGTGCACAGCTTTCCAGGTTAGGTCTTTGAGTTTTTCTAAATCCAGCGACTTGGCGCCGATATGCGTGCCTTTAACAATCTTGGCCAAGTTAATAGAACCCAAATTGCAATTCTCATACGCGAGCAAGGGTTGCTCACCGCACTGATTGGTTGATTCCATGCGTCCGACATGCGGCGTTGGATTCCAACGATTAACTTCATCAATAAAAATCGTGCCGGGCTCGGCCGAAGTCCAAGCGTGATTAGTAATCAAATCAAACAGCTCGCGAGCGGATACGGTTTTGGCCACTTGCTTGGTGTGGGGATCAACTAAATTAAACGGCGCGTCATTTTTCACCGCTTCCATAAACTCATCCGTGACCGCGACCGAGATATTAAAATTGTTGAGTTGAGTATTATCTTCTTTAGCAGAAATAAATTCAAAAATATCCGGATGATCAATGCGCAAGATGCCCATGTTGCCGGCACGACGCGTCGCGGCGTTGTTAACAATGGTCTTGCAAGAAAATTCAAACAACCTCATAAACGACACCGGCCCGGAAGATTTGCCGCCGGTCGTAGACACCATATCTCCCCGAGGACGTAGGCGCGAAAAATCATAACCAATACCGGCGCCAGTCTTATGAAGCTTGGCCGCGTTCTTGAGCGTCGTATAAATTGACTCCATGGAATCGTCAATGGGCAAAACGTAACAGGCTGACAACTGTTGTAGCTCGCGGCCAGCGTTGCGGAGCGCCATACCTGATAAAAACTCCATGTTCACCTGCATGTCAAAGAATTCGTCCGCGGTTTTTTTGATTTCATCCGGGGTCGCGCCAAACAAAGCGTCGGCCGAAGCGATATTGTCAGCCACTCTCCTGAACATGTCCAATGGTTCTTCAATAACCTGGCCCTGCGCGTCTTTGCGCAGATAGCGTTTTTCCATAACCGTTTGGGCCGAGGCTGTAAAATAGAGTTTCATAAATATATAGTATTGTATGCCTACCGCTCCTCCCTGTCAAAATACTACATCTAGTAGTATTATTCCTATTATACCACTAGGGGTTGTATTTGGTAAAAAAGCGCGGTTGTGGATAACACAAATGCTCTCCGACGCACGAAGAGCATTTGTTAATTTTTCTAACCTTTTTAATACGACGTCAAATTCAAAGAAATCCTGGTCTGCCCACCAACCTGCGCATCGGTTGACGGTTCTAATCCCAACATCACACTGCGTCCGCCCTTACTAGCATTGATAATAACCTTATCACCAAGCTCAATCGGGCTCTCTGTCTTCCAGCCCTGCGCCGGCAGACTCTGTAGATAAAAAGCCTTAATGTTGCCTAATTCGTTATCCGTCACCCAGCCGACCGTAAAAATTCCTGCGGCCGCTTGACCAAAAACCAAACGCGCGCCCGTGTAGACCGGCATGTCTGAAGGGAAACCGGGCGGTAGTTCGGCTTTATTGCCAACGCTTTGGGTATAATTCTCCCCCTGAATTTTATAACCGCCCTCTTCGCGCTCAAGCGAAACCTTGTCGCCAGTTTCTGTTTCCACTACTCGGCTGTTACCACAGCCGGCAATGAATAGTGCCGCCGGCAAAAGCCACCACACTTTTTTCATAAGTTACAGGTTACAGATTATAAATTATAGAACTATTATATCACACCCAGGGGCTCCAATGTAACCAACTCCCCCAACCACTTGCTTGCCACTTCTTGAAATCTAGGCGTGCGGCTTGAAACAATGTAGCGGCGCGTTGGTTTATCAGCCACAAATTCTGGATTCTCCTTTATATAAGCTGCCACTTCGCGGGCCAAAGCTTCGGCCGGATCTACCAACGTTACGCGTTTGCCCATAATTGGCTGAATCAAATGCTTTAATAAAGGAAAATGCGTACAGCCCAAAATCAGGGTGTCTATTTGCTCGTGTTTGAGCGGCAATAAATATTGTTTGAGGATGCGCTTGGTCTCGGGCTTTTTGAGCCAGCCTTCTTCAACAAGTGGGACGAGGAGCGGGGCAGGAGCGGAAAAGACTTTTATACCACCGAAGATCCCTCGACTCGCTACAACTCGCTCGGGATGACACGGCGGGTGGCACGGCGACGGGGACCCCGCAAGAGCGGAGCCACAGCGAGCACTTGTGGGGTGAGAGCCGTGACAGGACCCGCCCGAACTTTTGAGTAGCTTTTCATAAATCCCACTATTAATCGTGGCGCGAGTACCAATCACCCCAATCCGCCCGGTCTTGGTCACGCGTAAAGCTTCGGCCACAGCCGGCCGCACCACTTCAAAAATCGGCAACTTGGGATAGCACTCGGTTAAAGTTTGGATCGCCACACTTGAGACGGTATTGCAAGCCACCACCACTGCCTTTGCTCCTTGCTTTAACAAAAAATCAGTATCCTCGCGCGCATACTGGCTAATGACTTCCGGACTCTTGGTGCCATAAGGCGTGCGAGCGGTGTCGCCAAAATAAACAAACGACAGCTTGGGTACGGCCTTAATCAATTCCTTAACCACAGTTAGTCCCCCAATACCAGAATCAAAAATCCCTAACATAAATCATGTAACATGTAGCCCATATTTAATTCGTGAACACTTGCCAGGCCACCAACAAAACCCAACCAGCCAACACTAAAACTTTTTGCCACCAAAAATACGCGGCGCTCGTCTCTCCGGCTTCCGCGCGCGCTTTGATCATCTTATAATAATAAGCGAGCGACAACGTCCAAAACCACGCGCAGACGGCCACACCTAAAAGCGTCAATAGAAACACGACCACTGCCGCCAGACGCATAGCCAACACTGTTTTAAACAGCATAGCCCCATAAAACAAACCAAACAAAACCACCCGACCAAAAATCATCCAAGCAGTCCCCAAGAGTGCCAACCCTAAAAGCCTGGTCACATATGGCCAACCGCCAAAATACACCAAATGCAAACTACGCTTGAGAGAAGCTGCTGGCGAGGCTTGCTCGTGGTGAAAAACAAAGGGAGTAAAACCAAATACTACGGCCACCACATAAACTGGTATTAAAAACAAAAACCAGCCCGCGACTAAAACCAACGCCAACCCCAGCATCAGTAATAACCAAGGCCAAGGACGAGAGGCAGCGGCCCTAAGCCAAGCGCGCCAAGATTGCCGTTCTGTTTGCAATGAGAGCCAAACTTCTCCACTGAACCACAACGCCAAAACAACCCAACCGAAAGCCTGCAACACCAAGCTACCCACCAACACCAGTTTGCGCAACCAGACTGTGGAAAACAGACCGGCCAGCGTAAAAGCGCCGAGCGGTAAAAATTGTATGCACCACAACACCACCAAACCCACAGCCGTGGTCAACCACCATAAACGCTGATTAGTCCGCCAGTGTTGCCAAATCGCGCTCCACATAAAAATTCATCGTTTAAACCCAACCCAATTTACCAGTATGGCTGGTGACATGCTGACGATCCAAACGATCACTAATTTCCGGAAACTGTTCAAGCTGATCAGCAAAGATATTTTTTATTTCTAGAAGCCGAACCTCGGTTGAGGCCTCAAACCGCGCGGTCAAGTACGGCGAAGTGTTAGAAGCGCGAATCAGCCCCCAAGTTTGGTCGTCAAAAACCACGCGCGCGCCATCAAGCGTAATAACTTTATAATGCGCGCTAAAATATTTTTGCAATTTCTCTACCACGTCAAATTTTACCGCGTCACTGCAAGGCAATTTTAATTCCGGGGTGATCACGGTCGGCGGCAGACTCGCCACCAAGTCAGAAAACGGCCCCACCGCGCGCGAAGCCAGACCTAAAATTTTGAGCGCGCCGAGCAGGCCGTCATCAAACTTGAAATAATCTTCAGTAAAATAAAAATGTCCGGACTTCTCGCCCGCGAACACAACCTCGGGATCTTTTTGCAGCGTATCTTTAATCGGACCATGGCCGGAACGATGCATGAGCGTGACCCCGCCATATTTCGGCACCATTTCTTCAAGTAAGCGCGTGCATTTTACATCGTAAAGAATTTTTTTGCCCGGGTGACGAGACAAAACATCTTGGGCCAGAAGCAACAACAGGTGATCTGATTTCACATACCGACCATGTTCATCCACAAAGCCCACCCGATCGCCATCCGCGTCCAAGCCGACTCCACAATCAGCTTGTTCGGTAACAACTCGCTCCCCCAATTCGCGCATATTCCAAGGATCTTCCGGATCAGGCACATGATTCGGAAATGTCGCGTCAGGCTTGGTGTACATCTCAATCACTTCACAACCAAAATCTCGCAAAATTTGCGGCGCGACCGGCCCCGTAGAACCATTACCGCAATCCAAAACAATTTTCAACGGCCGCGTGAGTTTATTATGCTCCAAAAGATACTGACGATACGCAGGTAAAATTTCTTGTTGTTCATAACTCCCTGCCGCGCCAACCACAAAATCCTCACTCTCAATTAATTTTCGTAATTCCTGTAATTCAGCCCCAAAAATCGGCGCCACTTTTTCACGCATCATTTTAAAGCCGTTGAAAAAATAAACATTGTGACTACCGGTCACGTTAACTCCGCCATCAAAATTAAAATACGCAATACCAAAATAAACCATGGGCGTAATAGCCTCACCCGCGTCTACGACAGTGCAACCGGTTGAGCGAATACCTTTAATGAACGCGCCGGTCAATTCTTCCGCAAAAGGACGGATTTCATGACCAATCAACACGCGTTTACCACCACCGCGGACAATAATCGTGCCATAACCCCTACCAATTGCTTCAGCAGTTTCTAAAGTAATAGTAATGCCGGGAAATTTACCATACCAACGCTCGTATTCTTGAATCGCGGTATCAGAAAAAGTGTTGCCGGCCACACCACGAATGTCATACTCGCGAAAAATGTGCGGACTAATGTGCATAGATTAACCGGTTGAAGTAGTGCCGGGTAAAACTGGGGTCAATAATTCTCTAACAATGTGTAAGAAGGAGCCAGCCCCGGCTACCGCACCGACAAAAGTCAACGCGCCACCGAACCAAGGCACACTGCCGAGTAAAACAAACATCGCCAAACCGGAAATAAATTCCACCTGCAAACTGACGGGTTTCTCTGGCCTGACCTTGACCCAAAAAAATCTTCCCAAAAAATAACCGGTCACAATCTGACCCAAGTATAACAACAATCCCATGACCGCAACCATTACTACCGCCAATGGTATGCCAACCACGGTCAACAAGAGTAGAACCGCCAGAAGCGGAGTCGCCGTGGTCGCAAGGAGGCCAGTGGTCAGAGCTACCACTGTCTGTTTGTATAAAACCAAACTCGCCAAAGCAAACAGTCGTCGCGCCACCGCGAAAGCGACCAGAGCCACTGCCAGCAAACTAAACAACTTTAAAATACGCGACCACCAAAACTCTATAGTCATTTGTGGAAAGGCTACGACCGAAGACGTCACTTGTTCAAACGTTGTCTTCCCGGAAATCATGGCGCCGGTTGCTTGTTGTAAGGGAACTGAACCTTGATACCAAAGATCGCCATCAATTTTTGCCGTGGGCGCCAAGGACAAAGTGTCTGTTTCAAGATGGAGCGAGCCGGTTGAACCTGACACCACTACACTCGCCGCAGAGCCATAGACCGGCCCGACCACACGCCCGCGAATTTCCAACGACTCGGCATAGACATCCAAACTTCCCGCAATGACCGCGCCCTCATCTATAATAACGCGAGAGCCTGCCACCATGACGTTCTTGGCCACTGTGCCCTCCAGAATCACCGTCTGCCCGGCCACGCGCACGTTGCCAGCGACCGGACCAGCCACGAAAAAATCCGAAGCCGCACCCAAGACATCGCCCGCCACTTCACCTGTCACATTCACGTTTTTCCCCAAGGCCACGACATCGCCGACAATCTTGCCCTTAATCGTGATCTGGTTGCCAACGCGGACAAAATTATACGGCCTGACCTCGTCCGGCGCGACATAAACACTGTCCTCAAAGCTTTGCGCCAAGGCCAAACTCGGCACACTTACCAAAATTATTAACCCCAAAAGCCAATACCTCATATACAGAACACTTTACTCTCTTCGCGCCAAAATTTCAACAGCCCGAGCGGGG
>CAZHTB010000070.1:0-13051 GCA_964535685.1 uncultured Gammaproteobacteria bacterium | reverse complement strand
TTTGCTGTATGCGACAGCGTAGGGTGGGGGGTTTGTCGTCTACGGGACGGCTCTGCGTCCCCGCGGGGCGCGTGGTCCCCTAGACGACGGCGTCGGCGGCGGCGAGGAGGAGCCAGTACAGCACTCCCTGCCAGAAGACCGACTCGTCCGGGTTGAAGGTCGGCGTGTGCATCTCGCCCGAGCCTTCCTGGCGGACGCCCATCATCCAGAAGGACCCGGCGCACGCCTTCAGGTAGTGCGCGAAGTCCTCGCCGCCGAAGATGAGCGGCGCGGTCTCCACTTTGACGTGGGGCTGGAGGAGACGTCCCACGAGGGTGACGCAGTCCGGCGTGTTCGTGAGCACGGGGTGCCCGCGAACGTAGTCCACCTGGACCGACCCGTCCGGATACGCCGCGACCACGTGGCGCACTTCCTCCTCCAATGCCTTGGCAAAGGCCATGCGCGCCTCTTCGGCGAGGAAGTTCCGGGCCGCGAACCAGACGGTCCCTTCGCTCGGCCGGATGTTGGAGCTCGCGAGCGAGCCGGCCGCGATGCTGGCCGGGATGAGGATGCAACGATCCTCCGGATCCAGCACGCGCCGCTCGAACCCGCGGAGTGCGTTCATGACATCGTTGAGCATGTCCGTGGCATTCCCGCCCTGGTGCGGCCGCGCCACGTGTCCGCCCGAGCACTTGACCGTGATCTTGACGCGGTCAGAGTTCCCGAGCATGACGCCGGGCCGGCACTGGAACACGCCGGGGTTGACCATCGTGTCCACGTGCAAGCCGTGGACGGTCTGAACGCCGGCGAGCACGCCATCTTCCACGAGCATGGCTCCTCCGGACGGTGTGACCGGGTTCTCCTCGGCGCGTTGCCACACGAACCTGATGTTGCACTTCGGCTTGATCCCGCGCCAGGAGGCGATGGACCGGAGCGCGCCGAGCAACATGGCCGAGTGGCAGTCGTGCCCGCAGGCGTGCATGACGCCTGTGTTTTCGGAGGCGAAGGAGAGTCCCGTCGCCTCCTGGATCGGGAGCGCGTCCACGTCCGCGCGGAACAGGCGGGTGGGCAGGGCCGGGTCGACCAGGAGGTCGACGACCAGTCCGCCGCGCATTTCCTTGATTATGAGGTGCGCGCCGTTCCTGCAGTTGATGTCGTGCACCAGCGCCTGGATGTTGCCCAGGGTCGCGGTCTCCTCGTCGGAGAACCGCAGTCCGGGGTGACGGTGCAGATCGCGCCGCACGTCCAAGACGAATCCCTGTTGCCCCCTGGCCAGTCCTTCCAGAACGTTTGCGGTCATGTGTTTGCCTCGTACCCATTTAAGGGCGTAAAATGCTTGGTTTTCAAGGTTTTCAACTCACGGATTTGTGGCTGAATTCTGCAAGCATACTAGCACTTTTTAAAGTTTCTGTCAAGATGTGGCGTTTATCTAAATATGTGATATATTTTCTGTATCTTTATTTGGTTTTGCTAAATTTTTTATGTCAGAACGTGAATCTTCTCCACCCATTGAAACAAAGTCAGATGTTTCTCCTGAAATCATGGAATTGGCTAACGAAGTTGAGCCACAAATGAGAGAATGGTACGCGGATTTTCATGCTCACCCGGAATTGGGCGGCGAAGAACATCGTACCGCTGAAAAGATTATTGGATATTTGCAAAGTTTGGGCATAGAAATTGTGGGTGAGCAAATTGGCGGACTTAAGGGCGCAGAAGGCACGGGCATTGTGGCGATCATTAAAGGCAAAGAAGGCGGACCAACTATTGCCTTGCGCGCGGACATGGACGCCTTGCCGGTTCAAGAGCGCGGCGATCACGAATGTCAGTCAGAAACTCCCGGAGTCATGCATGCTTGCGGTCATGACGCGCATACTTCTGGCTTACTGGGCGCGGCGGCTATTATGAAAAAATTAGCCGAGCGCGGGAAGTTGCCGGGTAATGTAGTTTTAATGTTTCAGCCGAGCGAGGAAAAAGCTCATCAAAAAGAAAGCGGCGCCACACGCATGGTGGATTTTTTGGAACGAAAGGGCATGCGTAAAGATATTGACGCGTTTTTTGGCCTGCATGTGCGAAGCGACATGGAGCGCGGGCATATTAATGTGCGCGATGGCGTGCAGACCGCGAGTTCTGGTGAAGTTGATATTACGCTGACCGCGCCCGGCGGGCATATTATTAATACTTATGATGTCCCCAATCTTCATTTAATTTTTTCAGAAATTAATTTGCGGCTGGCAGAAATTTTTAGGCCGTTAGCGGGAAAGCATGAGGCGTTAGTGGCGTCGGCGCGAACTAAATTTGAGGGGAGTGGGTACAATGTTCTGCCGGCCAGCGCGGAAAGTACCTGGGTGGTGCGCGTGGCTTCTCCTTTGTATAAACAAATTTCAGCGGACATTCGCGCGCAAATCAGAACCGTGGTTGAAGAAAGTGTAAAAAAATATTCCCCGGGTGAGCAAGCGGAAAAAGTTGGCGTGAAGGTCACACCGCGGCATGGTTACCGTCCGATTATTCATCGTAGCCCGGAATTGGTGAGCGCGGCGGCGACGGCAGCGGAAAAAGTTATTCCCGGCTGTCGTCGCACGGAGAATATGGAGGTCGCCGGTGAAGATTTTTCTTTTTACTTGGAGAAATTACGTGGTAAAGAAATTCCCGGCGTGTTTGTCATGGTTGGCGCGGCCAATCCGGAAGGCGGCATTCCCAAGGTTCCGCACCATAGCCCTGATTTTAAAATTGATCAGGCAGTGCTCGGCGATCTCGCCGCCTTGCACACGGCTTTTTCTTTGCAAGCCATGGAGCAGTTGGCTAAACAGAAAAAATTATCACATGAAATTTAACCGCGCTCAATATAAACAGACACAATGGTACCGACAGGGCGGTGGGGCTAAACTTTTTTACGCCTCATATCCGACGCTCATGTGCCTGACTGTGACTAGAGCGGGTCGGCGCTTGCCGGTATTTTATCGGGGAGTGTTGATTTATTTTTACAACGACTTCATGTCTTTGTATTTTCCTGAACCGAGCATGGAATGGGTGGCTCGTTTTTATGTGAATAAACAACTTCAGGATAGCCAGTTTTTGCAAAATTTAAAACGTACTTGGGTTAAAAATTATTGCCGCCCATTTTTTTCTTTAGCGAGGAAGATAGAACAAACAGATTTACGAGTTTTATCTGATGGAGAATTGCGGCAGGAATTTAAAAAGTTTTCTTATTGTTATAATAGGATGTGGTCGGAGTCAATTTTTTTGGACGCGTTTGATGTTGTGGGAGAGCGAATTTTAGCAGAACAGTTGCCGCCAGGAAAAATTTTTAAGCCGGAAATTCTAGCATGGTTTGGCGATCAAAGTCCGACGATTATGCAACAGGAACAGCAATCTCTGCGCGCATTGATGCGTTCTCCTAAATTTCATCAAGCTCTGGCTCGGCATGTGGCCGAGTACCATTGGTTACAAAATGATTACGCGAAAATTGTCAGACTGATGCCAGCTGATTTTTTAGCCAGAATTAAAAGTATACTAAAACAGACATCGTCAGTAAAAAAACGCGTGTCTAAAAAATCGTTAGTTGGATTATCACCCGCGGCCAAGGCGGTTTTGCATCTACTCGCTACGGTCGCGAGCTGGCGAGATGATCGCAAGGCGTGCAATCAGCTGGGCAGTAGTATTGGCCGCCAGTTTCTCAAAGAGTTTAGTCGGCGTTTTGGGGTTAAGGTGTCCCAATTGGAGCAGGGTTGTTGGTGGGAAATAGAAAAAATTTTTTCTAACCCAAAAGCTTTTATTTCTCTTGTAAAAAAACGTCGTCATGGCGTAATGTTTACCTTATCGTCCGGTAAAACTTTCGCGGCGCAATACGGTCAGAGCGCTCGTAACACAAAACATTTTCTTGATGGTTTGATTATTCGCGGTGAATTGCGCGGCTCGTCAGCTTTTCGGGGAGTAGTTAAGGGACGGGTAAAAATTATTTTAGATCAGCGGGATTTTCGCAAAATGCGTAAGGGAGATATTCTAGTTGCTCCGAACACGCGGCCCGAATATGTACCACTAATGAAAATGGCCAGCGCGATCATTAGTGAGGAGGGTGGCCTGACTTGTCATTCAGCCATTGTCTCGCGCGAATTAAAAAAACCCTGTGTGGTCGGGGTGCAGGGAGTGACTCATGTTTTACGCGACGGCGATTTGGTTGAAGTTGATGCCGAAAAAGGGATTGTGAGAAAGTTATCTTGACAAACGCTATAGCCTTGATTATAATACAATTATAATCAAAATAAATAGCTTTATGACTCAAAAAGTCTTAAAAGTTGGCACTTCCGCGGCCGTGACTATTCCTAAAGAGTCTTTGGCTCGTCTTGGTTTGCAGATTGGTGATCTGGTTGATGTGGTGGTTGATAATGAACGTTTGCTCGTGTCGGTGCGGCCCGTGGAAAGTAAAAATGTCCACCGAGACAAGATCGCCGCTTTGACGTACTCTTTTATTAATCGCTATCGTAAAGATTTACAGGCTTTATCTCAAAAATAATTATGGAGGGGACTATTAATTATTTGAACACGGAGGACATTCTTTTAATTCATTCAATGGTGCTTGATGAAACCGGCGGTTCGCATGGCATAAGAGAGCATCATGCTCTTTTGAGTTTGGAACATTCGCCACGCCAGGCCGCTTTTGGTCAGGAACTTTATCCAACGTTATTTTTAAAAGCAGCTGTTTACGCGCACAGTATTATCATGTATCACCCCTTTCTTGATGGCAACAAACGAACGGGTATGACGAGCTCTTTTATATTTTTAGAGAATAATGGTTATGGCGCCACGGCCGCAGAGGGCGAGATTGAAAAATTTGCTTTGGAGATTGTGCGAGGTCGGTTAGACATACGTGTGATAGCCGTTTGGTTTGAGCAACATAGTTCGCCACTTAAAAAATAGTATGTCTTCACCCTGGTTCATCTTCCACACCCGCAAGCGCACGCCATTTTACGTTGATTTGTACACGCCAGCCATGACTTATAGTACACGGCGAGTGTTTGGTTTTGATTATCATGGCAAACCTTATCATATTAATGGGCAGGTATGTATAAAAAATGACGGCTACGAGCGCAGTAAACAGCTAATGGTTAAACGATTAAAAAAAGAGCCGGGTTTTTTGTCGCGCTTCATGAATTTGCATTACCGAGAAGTTAAAAATTTGTTGTCACGTTGGAAAAAGTGGGGGCAGTTGCCGTTTACTGACATGAGCAATCGGGCTTTGGTAAAAATTTTACAACAGTACACCGAAACCATTCGTTATTTTTGGGCGCCGGGGTTGATGCCACTTTATGGAGAAGATTTTTTAACGCAGAAGGTTACGGAGTTTGTTAAATCGCGGTTGTCAGAAAAAGAAGCAGACAAAGTTTTAGAAATTTTACTCAATCCCAAAAAAGAAGGCATTGTTGGTGAAGAACAAGCAGCTTTGTATAAGGTTGCACTGTTGGCTAAAGCTAAACAGGCCGCGGCTTTGGCACGACACGCCAAACGCTTTGCTTGGATGGAGAATCAAGTTTACACGCATACGTTTTATTCGTTGGCCTATTATCAGCGGCGGTTGCGAGCCCTTAAAAATGTTAAAAAATTACTTCAAGATTATAAAGATCGGCGGCGTCAGCATTTACTTGACTACGCGCATTGGCTTAAAGTTTTAAAACCAGATCGCCGGATGCGGTTTTATATTGAATCTCTGAACGAGGCGATTTTTTATCGCAGTTGGCGCGGGGAACAGCCGTATCTGTCGCAATATTTAGTCCGTTCGCTGTTTGAAGAAATTGCGCGGCGGCTTGGCGTAACGCCGCAGGAGTTATTGTTTTTGTTGCCGAAGGAGATTGAGAGGGTGTTGGAATTAGATCCCCGGGTCAAGCCCGAGGATGACAGAATAAAAGTGCGCCAACAAGGTTTTGTTTACCTCCCCATTGGCGCGGGAAAAATTTTAACCGGCGCGGCAGTGAAAAAATGGGAACAAAAAATTAACAGCGGCTCGTCTGACGCGACAGAACTAAAGGGGGCAGTGGCGTTTCGCGGTTTGGCGCGCGGAGTGGCACGCGTGATACTTCACATCAGCGAACTTGGTAAAGTCAGGCCCGGCGATATCTTGATTACCGGCTCAACCACGCCAACCTATGTGCCGATTTTGGGTAAGGTCAAAGCCATTGTTACGGAAGAAGGCGGAATTTTATCTCATGCCTCTATGATTTCTCGCGAACTGAAAATTCCGTGCGTGATTGGAACAAAAATTGCGACTAAGGTTTTTAAGGATGGCGATTGGGTGGAGGTAGATGCGGATAAGGGCACGGTAAAAAAATTATGACGAGATCCTGGCAGTATTATTTAACACGGCCGTTTAATCTTTTTGGCGCTTCATTGTGGCAGACGTGGTATACTTCGTCTATTACTAAGGAAGTTTTAGGCGTGACTATTCCGGATGCGCTCTTGCTTGAAGAATACAAAAATTTGGTCCGTCATTATCATAAAGAAAATCAGCAGGCGGCTTTTTTATCGGCTATTAAGAAAATTTCCCAGAATCCGGCGCGGTGTGCTAAATTACTGACTCGGGGGGAACAACTTAATCAAGAAGCTAGAGAATATCTAACAGGCACGAGGTTAGGTTTTTTTGATTTGGAAACAGCAGTTAATTTTTTGGTGAGTTTGGCCATCCACGCGACCATATTTCCGTTTTTATTAGGTGAGGTGGCAGAGCTTAAGTCATTTTTACCCAAACTAATTCGACAAATAAAAAAATTACGCAACCAGTCATACTATCAGCGCCTTCTTCATGAAATGATTGAGCCATTGGCTTTAAAAACAATTCGTATTCGGGAGCCAAATTTTCCAGCGGCCGGGTTGGCGGTTTTGACGTACCAAGAAATTTTAGAGGGTAAACAGCAACGCGCGTTGAAGCGATTAAAAAAATACAAACAAGGCTGGCGATTTGTGTATCAAATACACGGAAAAAAACCGCGAGTGACTTGGACCAATAGTGTCGCGGCGCTGATCAGCAAACTTGAGCAAGATTATACTTCGCAGATTCAGGAAGGAATCGTTCGTGGCCAAGTTGCGTATCGTGGCAAAGTTCGTGGCATTGCTCGCATTGTGTTAACCAATAAACCAGGCGTGGCGGTTTTCCACAAAGGGGATATTCTTATGGCCGTGAGTACCAATCCCGATCTGTTGCCGCTTATGGAAAAGTCAGCCGCTTTTGTGACTGACGAGGGAGGTATCGCGTGCCATGCGGCTATTATAAGCAGAGAGCTTAACAAACCCTGCGTCATCGGCACCAAGATCGCGACTAAGGTTTTTAAGGATGGGGATCTTGTTGAAGTAGATGCCAACACTGGCATGGTGAGGAAGATTAAGTGAGAAAAGTTTACTTTTAGTTGACTTTTTTGTTCTTTTGCCATATATTAAAGGTATATGAAACGTGTATCTTTAACCAAATCAGCAGTTCGTCATGACGGACGTTCTTACCCGGTTGTGGTGCAAAGTGACGAGAGCGGCGGGTATTGGGTGAACTGTCCGGTTTTTGAAGGCTGTTATAGCCAAGGAGAAACCATGGAAGAGGCTTTACAAAATATTCGCGAGGCAATTTTATTATGTGAAGAAGAAGTGGTTGTGCCGAAAAAGACGAATTATCAAGAAGTTAGTTTGCATTTTGTTAGTGTTTAGGAGGTATGACACAACTGGCCGGGATTTCTGGACGAGAAGCCATCAAGCAATTTGAGCATTTGGGCTATCAGGTTGTAAGGCAACGAGGAAGTCATGCGCGGTTACGCCACCCAGACGCTGTTCATCGTCGGCCGCTCACCATACCTTGTCATCGCGAACTTAAAATCGGTCTGTTGCGCCAGCTTATTAAAGATGCTGGAATAGAAGTAACAGATTTTTTTAATTTGTAAGCATAGCTTGTATGCCACGCCATCGTGAAATACCTACGCCGCAGGAAGCCAGAGAAGTGAGATTATTGGCGATGCCGAGGCGTTGGATGAGGCTATGGGGGAGGTGTCTTAAATAAAAAAAAGAAAGGGCCGGACCGACGAGAGTTGTTTAGACTCTGCCGACCCGACCCCGCGTCACGCGTGAACGCGACTACCGCGCCGGCTGGTTGAGGTAGCCGACGATACGGTAGGCGCCGGGATCGTAGTTTTCCACGATGACCACTTCGCCCTCGGCGAAGTCGTGGTCGTCGCCGCCGAAAATCGAGATCGTGGGCTCGATCACCCCGCCGTGCGTCGCCGCGATGATCGGCGAGCCGTTGACGTGGGTGTAAGAGTCCAGGAACTGCGCGCCGCGGAAGACGACATCTTCGAACGCCTCCACGTCGCTGGACTCCCGCGCTCGCCAGGCCTTGACGAAGCCCTGGCCGATCGCGGGGAGCCGGCCATCCGTGATGGCGCTGGCGAGTCCCTGGGCCGGGTTGAGCAGATCGCTCGTCCCGCCGGTGACGCGACAGCCGATCGTGGCCGCGATGATGGCGCCGGTCTGCACCGCCCGCGGCTCCTGGGACGAGTACACCCGGAGGGTCTGGGCGTCCAGGCCGCGTCCCGCGAGGTCTCCCCGGATGGCGAATCCTGCCGAGAGCACGTTCGTGATGCCATCCGGGGTCAGCACGTTGGTCTTGTGTTGCCCGTGCCGAACCAAGTACACGATTGTCGTCTTGTGGTCCATGATGTGCCTCTGCCTCCGTCGTTGCAACTGCGTGGTTGAACTTCTTGAACTTTCAAGGTACTATATATCTAAACCAGATTGGGCTGTTTTCGCTGGCTTTCCAGCTAAAACTAGGCACCAAATCTGACTAATCAGTTTAGCACAATTGAGGCAGTATGTCAATGTCTGCAGGTGAATCAAAAAAATACAGTTTAAAAAAGTACCAGCTTATTCACGTCGTGGAGCGCGAATACCCAGCCTATCAAGTTTCACTGTTTGGACGTGGCATGTGTGATGCGCGGCGGTTTAAAAAATTTTTAGAAATACCAAAGGCTTTTCGTGTTTACGTTTGCCATAACAATAATTACCAAACTGGTTTAGCAGATGAACAACAAATGAAGCAAGCTCTGCGCCGTGCCCATGATCGCGATCCCAAGTATCTTGATCGCGTGGCGCGCCGTTGTTACGCGGTTGGTCGCGTTTTTGATCGCTGGACCGTCGTGCTGGCCAGAAAAGATTTTTCACGTTCAGCATTGCGTCAGCTTTACCAAAACATTCATCGTTTTTCTGAATTGTGCAAAAACGTCAGTGTCTTTTTGCAGTACATGGTTTATATTGACCACTTGCTAAAAGAAGAGCTTGAGGCTTGCCGCCCGTGGCCTTGGCGAAGGGGGAGTTGTGTTTCCATAGGATAAATAGTAAAGTATTAGATGTCCTAAGTATTTGTATTTTTAGTGTATTGGTAGAGACTTTATGAAAAACTACTCAAAATATTTCTACACTCCTGATGACTTGCCCATTATGGATTTGGATCAAATTTACATGACGAGCTCGGCGTATTTGGCAACGGGGTTTAAAGATGTCTCCGCAACGTTTGATTTACTTGTACGCGATATGCCCCAGCATCGCAATTTCATGGTGTTTACCGGACTGGAGGAAATTATTCGCGGTATTGTGGGGTGGCGTTATACAGATCGTCATGTAAAAATTTTGCGGCATCATAAATTAATTTCTCCGAAGTTTGGTAAATACTTAAAACAATTTAAATTTTACGGCACGGTTTATGCCATGCCGGAGGGCAGTTTTTTCTTTCCTGGAGAGCCAGTAGTTCGGATTACAGCCCCATTGATTGAGGTCAATCTATTAACTGCTTTTTTAATAACCTCCTTAACTTCAAATTCTATTTTTGCGTCAAAGTTTATTCGTTCAGTATTAGTGGCGGGGAAACTTAATGTAATTGGGACATCACCAAATCGAGCCCTTGCTTTTGAGCAGGCGTTTAAATCTCAACGCAGCTCTTTTATAACTGGTAGTAAAAATAATCCTTCACCGGTCGTGCGGGAAAAATTGCGTGAGCCCCGGGGCGACGCGGCCACAATTGCTTATCACGCTTTTATAAAATCTTATCCGACAGAATTAGAAGCCATGCAAGTCGCGGCCCGCAATGCTAAAGTAGAACTTTCTTTAATGATTGATACTTATGACATAAAACAGGGAATGAAAAATGCTTTAATTGTGGCGCGTGATTTTCAGAAAAAAGGAAAAATTCTCAAATTGGTTGTTGATAGTGGCGATTTATTGTCGGGCGCACGTTACGTGCGTAAAGAATTAGACAAAGTTGGGTTAAAGAATGTGCGTATAACTTTAGCCAGCAATCTTGATGAATATAAAATTGATAAACTGATAAAAGCTAAGGCGCCAGCTAACACTTTCATTGTAAACACTGAAGCGCTCACATCGTCCGATGATCCAAAAATGGAAGCTGTTTTTAAGTTGGCCGAGATTATTCGCGGCGATCAAATTCAATACGCCATGAAACTTTCTCCTGGTAAAGTTAGTCTGCCTGGTTGCAAGCAAGTTTTTCGTGTTTTTAAAAACGGTAAATACCATCACGACGTTATTGGACTTGAGGGAGAAAAGTTGGGCACACCACTTTTAAGGCCCATGATTGTAAAAGGTAAACAAGTTTATAAGTTACCGAGTGTGATGAAAATTCGGAGTTTTGTGGCGCAGGAATTAAAAAAATTGCCCGAGAAATTAAAAGACATCTGGCACGAGCATATGTATCCGGTAAAGACCAGCGCGAAATTGCAGAAGCTGGCAGATAAGGTGCGGGCACGTCATTTGAGGCAGTATCATAACCCCACTTAACCCCCCCCCAAGTGATGCCAAGCTATTGACTAGAGAACGTGTCTGCGGGGCAATTAAAAAAAATACAGTTTAAAAAAGTACCAGCTTATTCACGTCGTGGAGCGCGAATACCCAGCCTATCAAGTTTCACTGTTTGGACGTGGCATGTGTGACGCGCGGCGGCTGGTACGGCAGATTAAAAAATTTATTTATTTACGGACCTATCGTACTGATATTTTAGGTTTGGCAGCTTTTCGCGCGCGGCCGTTGTTTAGCGCACTTGGAGCGCATTTCGGTTTGGATTATTGGGAGGTTATGGCCTTGTCAGAAGATGAAATGGATCAGTTGCCCAAGCGAGTGCCAGCAAAATCAGAATTACAAAAACGGATTCAAGCTTTTCGCCAAGTCGTTATTGGTCAGAAAATTGTGGAGACGATTGGACTTAAAGAGGGACGAGAGAAAGTTGTGGCTCAAGAAGTTAGGGGACAGATGGCTTATGGCGGACGCGTGCGCGGGCGGGCCAGACTTTTGTATGATACAAGTGAGCAAGACAAAGTAAAAGCCGGAGATGTTCTGATCGCGGTCATGACGTTTCCGAATTTGGTTCCGGCTATGGAGCGCGCCGCCGCGTTTGTGACTGACGAAGGCGGTATCCTCTGCCACGCCGCGATTATTTCTCGCGAAATGAAAAAACCCTGTATCATTGGCACCAAGATCGCAACCAAAGTTTTTAAAGATGGGGATTTGGTTGAAGTTGACGCGAATAGGTGGGTGGTGAGGAAATTGTAAGCATGTAGCACAAAACATGTAGCATGTAGCATATTTGGCCTTGCGCCCATTTGTATTTGTGGTAAAACCTCTCTATGTGGTATACTATTTGTATCATCATAATTTTTTAAAATTGTATGGCCAAGAAAGCCCGTCCGGCCGCGGACAAAAAACCAAAAAAGACCGGCAAGATTTTACTCACGACCATTGGCGAGTTGGAAAATAAATTGCGCTTGGCTGGCGAGGAATTAACCGAAGTGCGCGGCGGAGTGGAGTTGTTTCGTCGCGAGGCTGATGCCAAACATCGGCAAAATGAGTCTTTACATGAGCAAGTAGCGGAATTACATAAAGAGCTGGGTAAATTGAGAACGCATTTGGGCGGGGCGCAACAAGCTGCCAACAAACTTGGCGCGGAATTAAAACAAGAGAAGCGCGTGCGCATGCAAATCGCCGAGCGAGTGCGTGAACTTGAAGAACTTTTGGGAAAATTGCGCAAGACTGTTGACTATCATGATTATCCGCTCCGCCGCAGTACTGGTTTCCATACGATTAGAAAGATGGTGGGGAGAGGATGAACTTTTGGCATGGAGCACGTAGCATGTAACATGTAGCAACCGGCGGATGATTTCCGTCGGTTTTGTTTTCTAGTTATACTTGACGAATTTTATTTGGTTTGCTAAAGTAATAACAAGTAATACTTAGTAATACTATGAGAACTTCAACCGTTATGACTATCTCTTTACCGCCGGCGCTCGCCGCTGGTATAATTAGTCAAGCCAAAAAACAGCACATGACCCGCTCGGAGTATTTGCGCATGGCTTTGCGGCGGCATTTAGAAGAACAACGGCTTGACGAGGCGATAAGAATTTTTAGGGAAGAAGAAAAATCAGGGAAGCTTAAGGAATTAAAAGGATCGTTGGTAGATTTAATGCGGGCTTAATTTTAATATGAGTTTATAGTTCAGGAACGGGAGCAGATTTTTAGATTGAATTGTTTTGATCCGCGTCTGAAGACTCATAAATTAAAAGGGCGCTGGTCGGAGCACTGGGCCTTTTCTATTTCGTACTCGCATCGAGTGGTTTTTGTATTTATGGGTAATGGTACGGTAGGTTTTATTGAAATCGGCGATCATGATATTTATGATTAACAGTTTTGACACAACTCCGCCTTTCCCGTACAATCCCCAATATCATGTAGCACGAACCATGTAGCATATAGCTTGGGCCGATAGCTCAGTTGGTAGAGCACCGCGTTTGCAACGCGGGGGTCTGGGGTTCGAATCCCCATCGGTCCAAAAACAAATTAACTAAAATTTACCTTTAAATAACAAAAATTTCTCCCCCTCAAGGGCGGGGAATTTACGGGTAGAATCCACTAAGTTGTAGTAACATTTTCTATGAAAAATCCATGGCAGACAATCAGCTCCAAAGTTGTCTAGGCTATCGTATAAAAATCGTTCGCACAATGCCGCCCAGGAGGGCGTCGTCTAGGCCGGTCAGGTAAGAAAGGGCGATGA
>CAZHTB010000069.1:0-13127 GCA_964535685.1 uncultured Gammaproteobacteria bacterium | reverse complement strand
CGGCACCGGATTGGTTGAATGCTCCTTATCAATCGTACCGGTTTGTAATTTTACCAACTCCTCGGCGTTGCCGTGATCAGCCGTAATGCAAACGACCCCACCAAGCGACAACACCTTGTCCACAATACGCCCCACCTCCCGATCTAAAACCTGTACCGCCTCAACGGTCGCGGCCAGATTGCCAGTGTGTCCAACCATGTCCGCGTTGGCAAAATTTATAACGTAAAAATCATACAAACCTTTGTCCAACTCCTGAATAACGCGCTTCCCTATCTCGGAGGCGGCCATGTCCGGCGCCTGATCATATGAAGCAACCGGTGGTGAAGCAATAATGGCGCGCTCTTCGCCTGAAAACGCTGCCTCACCCCCTCCATTAAAGAAAAACGTCACGTGTGCGTATTTTTCCGTTTCGGCAATGTGCAGTTGCTTGAGACCTTGCTGGCTAATGACGCACGACAAAGGACAGCTGGTTTCCTCGAGCGGGTAGGCAATCAAAACCGGCAAATCTTTTTCATATTCGGTCATGGTGACAAACGACACGTCGCGTAATGAGCGAGGGCGTGAAAATTTTTCAATACTCGGCAAGACAAAAGCTTTAGTCAATTGGCGCATGCGGTCAGCTCGAAAATTAAAAAAGATAACTGCGTCTCCCGGCCTAACCGGTCCGATTGCATTCCCCACCTCGTCAGTGATAACAGTTGGGACTACTTCTTCATCATAAATTTTATGAGCGTAGGAATCAATCATGGCTGCCTCCGCCGAAGTAAACCGCCGCGCGCTCTCCCCTTCGGCCATGGCAAGATACGCCGCTTCGGTTCGTTCCCAATGATTGTCGCGATCCATGGCGTACCAACGACCGCTCACACTGGCAATCTTACCGAGTCCAATTTCTTTAAGATGTTTTTCCAAATCCACCACAAACCCTTGACCGCTATCATACGGCGTATCGCGTCCGTCCATAATCGCGTGGATAAAAATCCTAGCCACACCATGCTTTTTTACCATTTCCAACAATGCATAACCGTGTTCATGAAAACTATGCACGCCCCCGTTGGAAAACATGCCCACGAGATGAAGGGCCGTGCCTTTTTCTCGCACCTGTTCGCACGCTTGCAAAAAAACTTGGTTGTCAAAAAAAGAGCCGTCTAAAATAGCGCGCGTAATCCGCGGCAGACTTTGGTAAACAATACGTCCGGAGCCGATGCCTAAATGGCCAACTTCAGAATTGCCCAATTCGCCATATGTTAAACCAACCGCCTCTCCAGAAGCGGCCAAGGTGGTGACGTAATAATTATCGGTGTAGTGATCAAAATGCGGAGTCTTGGCCAAGCTGATGGCGTTCCCGCGCGACGCCGCCGCGACGCCGAAACCATCCAGCACTGCCAAAACTACTGGGCGTGGTCTCATAATTCACGTTCAATTTCCATCAGACGATTATATTTAACAACTCGCTCGCCTCTGGAGGGCGCTCCCGCCTTCAGATAGTCGGCGCCAATGGCCACCGCCAGATCTACAATAAAGGTATCGGCGGTCTCACCACTGCGATGAGAAGCCACTATTTTGTAGCCAGCTTCGCGTGCCAGCTTAGCAAATTGTACGGTTTCTGTCACGGTCCCGACCTGATTGGGTTTGACAATCACCGCGTTGCCCACACCGCGAGAAAGACCCTCTTTGAGCCGCGTGGTATTAGTCACAAAAATATCGTCACCCACCAAGACCAATTGCCTGCCTAAAAATTGGGTTAATTTTCCCCAACCCTGCCAATCATCTTCAGCCAAACCATCTTCCAACAAGACTAAATGATAACGACGCTTCCATTCCGCGTACACCGCCAGCAAATGCTCGGCTTGCAAAAAAGCGTGATCCAAAGAAAAAATATAGCGCTGGCTTCGTTCATCATACAAACCGCTGGCCCCAATATCCAGGCCCAACCCGACCTCACGCCCGGGCGCGTACCCGGCGCGCTTCACGGCCTCAAAAATCAATTTCGGAGCTTCCACGGTCGCTGGCAAATTCGGCGCGTAACCGCCTTCATTGCCCACATCCGTATCATAACGCTTCTCACGCAAAATCACGCCCAGGGTTTTAAAAATTTCCGCGGCCATGCGCACCTGCTCGGAACATTTTTGTTTACGCATCGGCACTAACATAAACTCCTGAAAATCTACATTAGTATCCGCGTGTTTGCCGCCATTAAACACGTTGAACAACGGAGTTGGGATAGAGAATTTTTTACTGGGCAAGTCAAAAGTTCTAGCTAAATAGCGATAAAGCGGCAGACCGGTCAGTAATGCTCCCGCCCGCGCCGCCGCCAACGAGACACCCAAAATAGCATTAGCGCCCAAATGATTTTTATGAGACGTGCCGTCAAGATGAGCCATGATTAAATCTAAATGTTCAAGCTGACGAACATCACAACCCTTAACTTTGGGAAAAATTTTCTTTTCGATATTGCGGCAAGCCCGCAAAACCCCCTTGCCATGGTAACGCTTATGGTCACCGTCTAGCAACTCATGGGCCTCATGGCGTCCGGTTGAAGCGCCAGACGGAACGCTGGCGATTGCGGTCACGCCATTCGTCAGTGTTAACTTCACTTCAACAGTAGGATCACCACGTGAATTCAAAATTTCGTAGGCTTTTATATTTTTAATCCTCATATGTACTTAATTTACTTACACACTTGATTTACTGAATTTACCGTCTCAACGCTTCCACGCCCGGCAGTTTCTTCCCTTCTAAAAATTCCAACATCGCGCCGCCGCCTGAAGAGACAAAGCCGAGCTTGTCCGCGACGCCCAGTTCCTCTACCGCCTCCACAGTTTCGCCGCCGCCGACCACTGACCATGTTTGCTCGCGGGATAAATTTGCCAGCGCCTGGATTAGCCCCAAAGTTCCACTGGCCAATCGCTCGTCTTCAAAAATCCCGACCGGCCCGTTCCAAATTACCTCCCGCGCTCGCGCCAACATTTCCACAAACAACCGCCGCGTTTTCAAACCAATATCGCCAATCTCTTCAGTGGATTTAATTTTTTCCTGATCCAGCTGGACTTCGCGCACCTGTCCGACCTTATCCCGCACGACTACGTCAAGCGGTAAAAAAAGTTTCGCCTGTTCCTCACCAACTCGTCCTAATTTTAACAACGTCTTGGCTGATTTGATAAATTCTCGCTCCACGGCCGAACGCCCTATTTCGATTCCTTGTGCCGCCAGCAAAACATCAGCAATGCCTCCACCCACCAGTACGAAATCCGCTTCCTTTATATAATGCTTAAGCAAACCAAATTTGGAAGAAATTTTAGCCCCGCCCATAATAACCAACAAAGGCCGCCGCGGTCGTTCGCGCACGCGAGTCAGCTCGCTCACTTCACGCAATAATTGGAATCCGCCGAACGCTGGCAGTAATTTGGGAAGCGCCACCACCGAAGCGGCTCGCCTGTGACTCACCGAAAATGCTTCATTAATGTACAAGTCACCCAACGCGGCCAGTTGACGCGCGAATTTTAGGTCATTCTTGTCTTCGCCCGGATTAAACCGCAAATTTTCCAATATGACAACCTCGCCACCATGCAAACGTTCCACTACACTGCCTACTTTTGATCCAACGGTTTCTGGCAAAGGCACGACCGGCTGTCCTAAAATCTGCATCAAGTGGTACGCCACTGGCTTGAGACGCAAACGTTCGTCAACTTTTCCACCAGGCCGTCCCAAATGCGACAGGAGAATGACTTTGGCGCGGCGCGTGGTCAGATATTGAATCGTCTCGCAGGTGCGACGAAGACGCGTGTCACCTTCCGGCGCCACCCGGCCATCTTTCAGAGGGACATTAAAATCCACGCGTACCAGCACGCGCTTTCCCGCTAAATCCTTAGCTCGTTCTAAAGAAAAAATCTTTTTCACAAGGTGAGTGTATTATAACACAAAAAAGCCGCTGGCAAAACAGTCGGCTATATTTTTTTATTTTGATTATTTACTACATGGTATACGGCCCCGGCAACACTCTGACTGAAGAACCTGCCGTCACCTCATGAGCCTTGGCCCAGCCCGCGTTCACTTCCAAAACCGCGTCAGCCAGACCGGCTGGAGCGTAAAGCGGTAAATCAGCCAAAGCCGTGCCTGACGCTGGCGGTAACACCTGTTCATTCACCGATACGACTTGCCCGTTTCCTACCCAAATAATATCTATAGGCATGAGCATGTCTTTCATCCAAAAAGCTGTGGCCGTATTATTAGGGAAAGGAAACCACATGCCGGCGTCAGCCGCGAGCGAGCTTCGCCCGCTCAACCCACGATCTTTTTGTTTGCCCGTGGCCGCGACTTCAGCTCTGACCATAGCCTGACCAACTTGCACCTGAACCACCTGCTTCGGCTCCGACACAGTGACATTGTTCCAACTACGCAAATTCCCCAACAACAACAGTAGGGCAAATACCCCCAAACTTCCCACCAGATACCAGCGCCAATAGCTGTGCTTCATATTATTTAGTCCCAACTATTTTTTTGATTCGTTCCGCCATATCTTGCGGAATAGTTTGCGATTTTATAACAAAATCAACTGCGCCTAATTTGGTCGCTCGATCGCGATACTCTTTTTTATTGGTATTGGTAAAAACAATCACCGGAATATCTTTAGTCCGCGGCTTTTGTTTTAGGGCATCCATAATATCAAGCCCATTTTCTTTCCGCAACATAATATCCAACAAAATAACGTCCGGCGGATCCAAGTCCACCATCTCCAAAGCCTCTTTGCGGTCAGTCGCCGCGATGGTCAAGAGCCCGCTTACTCTAAACACCTGCTCAAACAAAAACAGCTGGTCGGGATCGTCTTCTATAAAAAGAACTTTTATCATATAGCTTTATCTTACTCCTGCGGCTTAGCTTTTTCAATGATGTACTCTTTAATATCAATTTTACCTTGGGGATTCAGTGGCAACTCCACAAAAAATGTTGAGCCTTTATTGAGCTCACTTTCAACCCAAACTCTGCCGCCATGACCTTCAACAATCTCCTTAACAATGAACAATCCCAAGCCCGTGCCGTCAGTGTACATATCAACAGCGTTCTCGGCGCGAGAAAATTTCTGAAACAGCTTGGGCATGGCCTCGGGCGGAATACCAATGCCATTATCTTTAATGGAAATCAGCACGTGCTCCCCTTTTTTCTCGGCCGAAATTTGAATCAGCGCCTCGCCCTCTCGCCTGTTGCGTACATCTTCGGTTTGCTTGGGAGAAGGCGTGTACTTGATGGCATTGGTCAGCAAATTGGAAAAAGCTTCTTCCAAATAACGCCGTTGAGCGCGAATTTCCAAGGTCGGATCTTTCAGGTTGAGCTTTAAGGTAATCTCGCGTTCCGTAACTGCCGGGCCAAAGTCGGCGATCATTTTTTCAAAAAGCTCCTTCAGGACAACCGGTTCGGCCGCTCCGTCCATGGCGCTGTATTTTCGATTAATCAAGGACGTGGCATTCAAAATATCATTGATAATGTCTTCCAATTTCTGGCACTTGAACCAGGCGCCGTCATAAAATTTATTTTTAGTCGCTTGGTCAAACTTATCAATAGTGCCGTCGCGCAACATGGAGATGACCCCGCGCAAAACCGTCACCGGCGTGCGCAACTGGTGTGAGGCGATGTTGATAAACTCGTTTTTGGATTCATCCAACTTTTTTAGCCCCTCGTTGGCCAGGGCCAGTTGTTCTCGTTGCGCCACTTCGGCTTTGACGGATTTTACCAGCCACCAGCCAAAAATCGTCACCAGCACCAGCGTAATGGCGGTTAAAATTTGATTAATGAAAACTTTAATGAAGAAAAACTCCGAACCAATTAAAATGATCATACCCACCACCAATGCCTGCGCGGCCAGGAGTTTGATGTTGAAGGCTTTGTATTTAACTATCATAAACACTAAAAAAGCGGCAAAAATTGGCATACCAAAAAGTCCATATTGGCCTATTTGCCAATTGTCACTAAACGATCCGACTATATTTCCAAATGAAAGCGTTAACAAAAAGAACGAAACACCAATTGTCACAAAAAATATTTGCTTTTTTTGTTCTGCCACGCTAGATAAATATTTTTTCGTGGCGTAAAAAATTATTGACAATGAAAAAATTATTTCAACAAAATAAGCATATCTTACTAGTGGCCCTTCCATGGCCTCTCTATCACAATTTGATAGATTAAATGCCAATAGTGAATATCTCGAAGAGGCAAAAACTATTATTGGCAACAACGCCAACACGGTCAATGCCTTTGTTTTTACACTGGTATCATTTTTTAAAATAAATACCTGGACAAAATAAAAAGATGCGGCGTAGATGAGCGGCTCTATAATTACCTCCAATGTCCAAAAAAACATAACCAAAGAACTCCTTTCGGTTGCCCAAAGGACCAAATCGGAAAATAACCAAATTATAAAGCCAAGAAAAATAAAAAACAGTATTTTCCCATCAAGCCGCCCGCTTCCTAGTAAAATAAAAAAACCCAATATCAAGGAAAGTATAATGGGGACGAAGTGGGAATAGTATACCAGAGGATCAAAAACATTACCAGAAAATAACAAATATTTTGATTCACTCCAATTACAGTCCTGAATTAATTGCGCAACGGCATTACTAGCACCGGTATAAATAACGTTAGCGTTAACAGTATATTGACCAGTAAAGATTCCAAAATCTCTCAAAACCGTAAATTTGTACGCCGCAAAGATGATTGATGATAAAATTAAAAGAAAGAAAAATAAAAAAAATATTTTTGATCCCCTGTTCATAAAATTAGAATCCTTCACATTATACTCACTCATAAAAATCTACTAAGTAGGAATATCGATAGCATGGCCGTACCAACACCAACGATCTCGTAAAAATTCAATTTTTCGTGAAAAAATACCAAACCAATAATTACCAAAAGTAATGCGGTTGATATGGAATAAATAATTCCCAAGGACGACAACTTTATATGTTTCATTACATAAAACCACCCAAAGGCTGTGCTTGAATAAATACCAAATCCGACCACAAACCATAAATAACTAGTTGGTTTTGATGTTCCACCGGCCAACTTTAAAAAGCTGTCGCCTATTACCCCAGCCAAACTTAACAATATTATAAAAATTACTGGGTTCATTTTGGGTATTTATTACGTCTTAAGTATATTTTTTTAAAATTGGTCGGAATATTAGGACCGTATTTTTTAAATATCCCTGCGGACAAAAACTCTATAGACCTAATCATTCTTCTGCAATTTTTATGATTGCAAACACATTTCATCCCCCACAACCTGTCTGCTTCAATAGTTGAATAATCTATAGTTACCTCTTCGCCCTTTGTTATATTCCTTAATGCCCGCAACGATATTTTACCAGAAATACCAGCGTTGGGATTACACGAATGATTTAAAAACTTTGCTGACTCCACGGGATCAATCCAAATCCGTTTTGAAATCCCTACCCAATTTGGATATGAGAGAGACTCCTTTTTATTTCGCACCAATAAATGCCGTTTTTCCCCCCGTATACACGCAATCAGTTCGCCCCTTTTTATGCCTTGAGACGCGATAACGCCATTTCCATGAATCTTACTTTTTCCAATATGATATTTTTTCATAATTTACCACGGAACAAGAAAATCCCGTCTTTGTTAACTATAACACAAGATAAGACCAACTGAAATTTTTCCCAGAATACAGAAGTATTAACTGACAAATCAAGCCCCCTAACTATAGCACAAAAATCCCCAACTAAAAAGTATATTCTACCGTCTCTCCCTTTTCTTCCGACTAGCAATAGAACCACTGCCACAGGCTTTTATAAAATTTTCCTGCAGGGTTTTAATTTCCGCCGCGGGAATTTTGGCAAAAGCCTGTTCGGCCTCCTCGGAAGCCGTGCGAAATAGTTGATCTTGAACCAAAACCTCCGGATGGACTTGAAACGCGCGCTCGTTCCAACCAAGCAAATACAAACCGTCCAGCCGCCGCACGCGGGACAGCGCCACATAGCCCTGCCCGAATTCAAACACTTGAGACAAATCCATCACGGCCGCATCCAAACTCATGCCCTGACTTTTATGGACCGTAATCGCCCAAGCCAAACGAAGCGGCAGTTGGGTAATTTTTGCCCGCACCCGACCATTTTCTTCCACAGTCCAATCGGCTGTTTCCACTTCAATCTTCAGCCCACTTCGTGTCTTAATAACAGGTTGTCTGGTTATCCCGCTAAATCCATGAACCGTGCCAAGCGTACCGTTAACAAAGCCCGCGCGCGGATTATTTTTTGTAAACATCACCACCGCGCCTTCTTTTAAAGAAAGGGTCTCCGGCGACAGACAGCTTTTCTTTAATGACGCGACCACGGTCCCCTGCCCTTGCGCTGACATGGTAAAAGTACTTAGACGGCTTGGTAGTAACGCCAACATTTCATCATTGACTCTGTCCACGTCAACATTATGAGAAAACAATTTCGGCGTGTCCTTAGGCGCGTCATCAATTTTTATTTTTCTCTTTTTCAAATGGGCCAAATGCTCATCGTTAAAACCGCGCGCCCGGATCGCCGCTAGCACACCCAAAAAATCTTTATCATCTTGGCGGTGTTGCTCGGTCAAATAGCAAACAACCGGATTAGCGCGAAGCCAAGCCGGAGCATCATACGCGAAGCGCGCAGACGCCTTCTCTATAAACGTAGTTTGTGAATCCTCCTCAAGGTCTCTCTTGACCACCGGCGGCAATTGAAAAAAATCTCCGACCATCACAATTTGCATACCGCCAAACGGCTCATCCCGCCGTTTAATTTCCCGACACACCGCTTCAACCGACGACAAAGTCTCCGGTAACAGCATGGACACCTCATCTATAATCAAAACTTTAGCGCGGCCAATTCGTCTGACTAAATATTCAGTTGAAGCCAGCCGATCAAGATCATAGCCATCCAGACTCGTCTTAATGCCAATGCCGCTCCAGGAATGAATGGTCTGACCGCCTAAATGAGTCGCGGCAATGCCGGTTGACGCCGTAATGGCTGGCTCAACGCCGCGGTCACGCAAATACGCCACATACTCGCTAATCGTGTGCGTCTTGCCAGAACCAGGCTCGCCAGTTAAAAAAACATTGACGCCGGTTTTTAAAATCAATAACGCTTGCGCTTGGGTCATACAATATCTTGACAACAAATAATAGCCTGCTATACTCCCTGTATCACCATGAGAGGACTACCAAAGGGTTTTATCCCGCGGGAATGCCTCTCTTTTTGTTTTATCAACTTTCTCCAGCTTCGTTCTAAATAAACCAACATTAACAATATACCAACTAAACTTTCTCAACAAGGATGAATAACGTTTGTTGGGCACAATTATTTTAAGCAATTTATTTTGTTTGTCTAAATATTCAACCAGGCAATAAAAATCGCCGTCGCCAGACACAATCATCGCCCGCTCATAATTACCATATTCAATCATCGTGTGAAGAACCAGCTCTGCATCAACATTTCCCTTAATCACCGACTGCCGGCCAGACCTATAAGTTAACGTCGGCTTAAAAACAACCACATACCCAGCTTGTTGTAAAATGGTATATCGCCAGCTATGCTCCGGGACATAGCCAACAAATAAAAAAGCCTTAGTGATCCGATATTTATCTCTAAGGTAAACACGAAAACGAAAAAAATCCAAAACCCAACCCTGGCTCCGTACTCCCAGGTTCAAATTCTGGCTATCTATAAACGCGTAATTGTTCTGTATCTGTCCCATACCCCCCTTCCTTACAGGATTTAATACTTCTCCAACTCCTTGCGTAATTGAACTTGAAAACGTTGATCAGCCTTGGCCATGTCCTCCACTATTTCGCGCAAAAAATTAGCTTTGGTTTTCTTAACTTGTAAACCCTTCCAGGCGAGATAGCGATCAACCGTCGGCGTCAATCGCAAAGTAAATTTTATAACGGGCAATTCTCGCCCCAGGCCCTCTAGCCAATGCTCCGCGAAATCCTCAATCAATTTTAAAATATTTTTCTCTTGGTAAAATTCCACGCGGAGCCATCGTCCGACTGTCTTGTCTCTCCGTAGCGTGCGCAGATGCAGGTCCAGGGGCGTGCCGCGCGCCAACAAAACCAAGATGGGCTTGCGATGAGCCAGGGCAAAGGCGATCAGATAGACCACTTGCGAGCTAGCGCTACTTCCTTCAATGACAACCAGTTGGATCTTATTAAGGAACCCCTTTTCCCCGGCTTCGTTCTGCACCAACTCAGCTGGAGTAAATGGGGATAAGCCACCACCCTGCATTATGGTCGTAATGCCCTTAGCCCGTAGCGTGGTTTTAAGCCGTAAAACCAGGTCTTTATTGAGCAAATCCGGCGGAGCGCTAAAATATAACTTCATAGACAGGCGACGGCGCTTACTTAATGGCGACGGCGCTGATTTACTTTAGCAAAAAGGGGCTGACTGTCAACCCCTTTTTACCCCCTCCTAGTCTCTTCCCCCAAGGAGCTTTTAACAGCCCCTTGCTACTACCCAGTACTGCCCCCTCCCAACCTTACCGGGCAGAAGCCAGGAGCTATTGGGTACAGCTATAGTTTGTCGTAAAGACCGACGCCCGTCTAGGGCTATAATCCACACAAAAAAGCGACGGCGATTTCGAGCGACGGCGCTTAGCTTAAGACTTTCTTACCTAAATATTTTCGCAAGACCTTGGGCACTAAAATTGTGCCGTCAGCTTGCTGATAGTTTTCTAAAATAGCGATTGGCGTCCGGCTCATAGCAAAGGCCGTCGCGTCGTTCATGTGGACGAAAGCAGTTTTACCGTCCACTCGCTTGACTTTGGTATTGAGTCGTCGCGCCTGAAAGTCAGTCATGTAGTCAGCTGAATGAGTTTCGCGGTACTTGCCCTGCCCGGGCAGCCACATTTCCAAATCCAAATGCCGAGCGTCCGGATCGCCCTGATCGCCCGTGCAACACATGACGAGTTGATAAGGAATTTCCAAGGCTTGCGTCAAATATTCTTGAATAGCCACGAGAAAATTCTGCTCCTCAATGCCCTGCTCCGGAGTGGTAAAAGTTTCCATTTCCAATTTATCAAATTGATGCACGCGCAAAACGCCTTTGGTATCTTTGCCGTACGTTCCAGCTTCGCGGCGATACGACACCGAATAACCAAGATAACGAATGGGCAATTGTTCTTCGGGAATGGTCTCATCCATGTATAGAGGCCCAAGTGTGTGTTCAGCACTGCCAATCAAATATAAATCATCAGATTCAATATGGTACCGCTCTTCGCGCGGCTCCAAACGCGCCATTTTTTGCATGACTTCGCTCCGCATCATGGTTGGCGGTATAATCGGAATAAACGGAGTCGGCTTAACTTTCAAGCCCGCTTTTTTAATAATCTTTTTTAAAATTGATTCATCAGTCAAAACACTCATGACAAACTGGACCAAAGCAAATTGCAATAAAACCAAATCCCCTTTCAGATAATTAAACCGAGCGCCGGCAACTTTAGCCGCGCGTTCCATATCAATCATGCCAAGCGCCTCACCAAGTTCAAAATGTTCTTTGGGAGTAAAAGAAAACTTTTTTGGACTGCCCCATTTACGTACGACCGCGTTGGCCGTCTCATCAGCACCGATTGGAGTATCTTCCGAGGGCAAATTTGGCACTTGGTACATCAAAGCTTGCAATTGCTCGCCGAGCATTTTTAATTTTTCTTCTAAACCGGTCAGCTCCAGCTTAATCGCCTTACCCGCCTCAATATCTTTGGCCTTAGCCGCTTCGTTACGTTTTTGGTTAAGCGTTTCAACTCGGCTCAATAGCTCGCGGCGCTCCTGATCCACTTTTAACAGCGCGTCAATATCAACCTTACTGTTCTTATTCCGTACAGCGGTTTTGACAACGTCTGGATTTTCGCGAATGAACTTGATGTCTAGCATATAGTTATTGGGCGGGTCCTGTCGCGGCTCTCACCCCATCGGTGATCGTCTTGACTGCGCCCCATGGGGTCCCCGTCGCCGCGCCACCCGCACGACGTCATCCTCGCGCATGCGGGGATCCACACCATAAACAATTATGAATTTAATAATCGCTCCAACAACTCCCGCGCGGTCTGCGGGTTGGCCTTACCCTTGCTCTGCTTCATGACTTGCCCGACCAAAAACTGGATGACCGCGGTTTTGCCTTTTTTGTATTGCGCGACCATATCGGGATTCGCATTGATCACGCCCTGCACGATGTCGCCCATTTCACCCGCGTCTTCCATTTGCGTTAAGCCGCCCTCTTCTAAAATCTTGTGCGGATCCTCGCCGGTTTGCACCATTTTCTGCAGTAAAACCTGCGCATTGGTAGAGTTAACCTTATTATGATACAGGATGGTTAGAAATTCGGCAAAGTCTTCCGGCTTAATCTTGCACTCGCCAAAAGAAATTTTGGCAGCCGTTAAGAGTGGCGGCAATTTATTTAACAGCCAGCCGGAAACTAATTTCCCCAAACGCTCTTTATTCTTGTGCCAAATCGCGTCCGCGTCATCTTCGCTTACGCCCTCTAGGGTGCGAAGCCAGCTTTTCAATTCAGAAACAACTTGCTCGGTGTAATTGGCCAAGTCATGATCTTCAACGAGCAAAGCGGCGTCAGCCGCGCTAAAACCATATTGCTCTTGAAAACGCGCGCGCTTTTTCCAGGGCAATTCCGGCAGTGAATTAAAAATTTCCGTCACGTCAAACAATTTCTGCTCTCCGCTAAAACGAAGTGGCGGCAAATCCGGCTCGGGAAAATATCGATAATCTGCCGCGCCCTCTTTAATACGTTGGGACACGGTTTCCTGTTTGGCTTCGTCCCAGCCGCGAGTTTCGCCCACGGGTACAGTCCCCGCTTCCAACAATTTTGTCTGGCGCTTTATTTCAAATTCTAACGCCCGCTCAACTGAACGGAAAGAATTTAAATTTTTAACTTCTACTTTGATATTAAATTCGGTGTCTGGTTCATGAAGCGAAATATTGGCATCACAACGCAAGTGCCCTTTTTCCATGTCAGCGTCCGAGACTCCGAGATACCTAACCAATAAATGCAACTCTTGCAAAAAAGCTTTAGCCTCGGCCGGAGATTTAAAATCAGGATGCGTCACAATTTCCGCGAGCGGCGTCCCGGCGCGATTAAAGTCGAC
>CAZHTB010000068.1:0-2602 GCA_964535685.1 uncultured Gammaproteobacteria bacterium | reverse complement strand
GAGCCAATAAAGCCCGCTCCGCCGCAAACCAATAACCGCATACACTTTTAAAATTAGAAATCTTAAGCACGAAATACGAAACAAATACGAAATTGCAAATTCCAAATTTCAAACTTTTGGGATTTCATATTTGAGATTTGTTTCGGATTTCGAATTTATAATTTCGTATTTAAAATTTTATTCCGTATCCCTTTCGCTACGTCCCGCATTTCCCCATCCTGGTACGGCTGTCCTCCCCACAAACGATGATTGTCCGCCGCGAACCGAGGGATAATGTGAAAATGAGTATGGTTAACCACTTGTCCCGCGGCCCGTCCCGAATTAACTCCCAAATTAAATGAGTCGGCCCCAACGGCCGCCATGACTCCTCGCGCCAACCGCGGCACATGCAAAATTAATTGCTGGAGCGCTTCGGTTTTAGCCTCTAACAAATTATCGCTATGCTCTTTGGGAATGACCAAGAGATGCCCGGGATTGACCGGATTTATATCCATAAACGCCAAAACCTGCTCATCCTCAAACACCTTTTCGGCGGGAATCTCTCCCTTGACAATTTTACAAAAAATGCAGTCGTCCATACCCATCATTTAATCATGCCGCATTGATGCCGTCAACCCAAGCCACACCACTATAGCCACAAGCGCCACAGCCAAAAAAATCCCCGGCGAAAAATACAACGAAACAAACCCGGGCAAGAGATCATCTAAAACCGCCAGGATAAAAAAAGTTCCAAAAGCCAGTGCGCCTATTTCTCCAGCCATAATGATTTATTTATGAAAATTAAATTCCAAAGATTCTATCACAAACGGCGGGACTGATTCGTTCAGGCCGGGCGCGGAAAAAATAAACATATACGCCCCCTGATCAAGCGCTACTCCATTAAGAGGGATGATCATTTCTGCCTGGCCACGGTCGGACGAATTTTGCCAAGGACTAAAGCTCCACCGCCATTCATTCACCTGCTCGCGTACCCCCAAACGCCAAGGTAATTGGGACGGATTGAGATAATGAACGGTCACACCAACCGAAGCAAACGGTCTTGGCACGCGCACGTTCACATAAACCGGTTCAACCGTAATTGTGCGCTGACCCTGCCACAAAGTTACCCCAACTTTTTCAACGATACGACCCGCCGGAAAGGGCTCGCCAATTCTTCGTGAACTTCCGGGGAACTCTCGCCTCGCTTGCCACTCGCCAGATGGCACCACTCGTTGCCAACCCAACCACAACAAAAGAATCATAACCCCACCTACCCAACCTAAACGTAAATAATATTTTGGCATAGCTATATATCAAAGTGGGTGGCGCCGTAGCGGGGACCCCGACAGCGCGCAGTCGGGACGAGCACTGACGGGGTGCGCAGGCGACAGGACCCACCACATATTATCATTTACCATACTTCCACACCCAAACTTCTCCAAAAGAAGTCAGCGGCTTACCCAAAGCTTGCCACATCTGTTTTTGCCCCAAGTCTTTATCCGTTCCCCATAAAAATCTTGGCTCGGTAATAAAATAACAATAAGGCGCGTCGGTCAAATTCAAAGCTTTTTCTAAATAGCGCACCGAAGGAAAACGATTCATGGCGTTAAACAATTGCACGCGTTCCGGTTGCGCGTAATCTGGATCATAAAGCGGAAAACCGCCCGCCACAATTTGTCGTCGCGACTCCGCCTCTAGCGCCAGGAGTGGCCAAGTATCACCAAGTACACAAGGATGGGACATGAAAGCTGTATGAGACTGCTCTTGCCCTATGACATAATTCATGGCGTTAAATTCATCAGTTGACACTGTTTGCAAACGCGGCCCCGAGGCATAGGTTGAGGTCATACCATACGCCAGTCCCACACCCACCATAGCAATAGCGCCAACCAACGCTTGACGCCGTACCAACAGTTGCAGAATGTGCCATGTCCCCACCATCGCCATAAGCGCGAGCCACACCGCAATGGCCAAATCCAGTCGCCGCGCCAGCACATGCACGCCAGATAACATAACCCAAGAGATAAAAAAATTGAGTAACAATACCAAACCAGCCCAAGCCAGCCAGGCCTTAGCCCGACCTCGCTCGCGTACCAGTTGCCACAAACCAATCAACGCCAGTACCCACACTATTCCCGTGACCACCAGAGTCAGACCTCGCGGTAAAAACGCCACATGAATTATAGACATGAGCGTTTGATTATATAAAAAATTTCCTTGATCCAGAAAACCCGTAAGCGGCACTGTTCCTTTGAGCGCGGTTAATCTTAAAAAAGCTTCCAGCGCTGTGGCTGGTACGCGACGCGCTTGCTCCAACGAAACCTGACTCGTGCCCTGCACCACTTCCGCCAGTGGCAAGATGACTGCCGCGCCAAAAAACAACCAAAATTTATGTCGCGGACAACGCCTGACACATTCCAATACCAGACCCAAAGTCACTAACAAAATAAAATACAAAACATACCCAACTGACAACGCCGCAGTCAGTCCCAGAGCCAAATTTCGCCAGCATCGTTCCTTTGTTTCAGACCACTTTAACCAAGCATACACCCCGATTACAAAAGGAATAAAACTAAAGCCGGTTGGCAAAGTTAGCGCACCATAAACTTGCAACGGATAAAAC
>CAZHTB010000067.1:0-3299 GCA_964535685.1 uncultured Gammaproteobacteria bacterium | reverse complement strand
AGATTGCCATGCGCGCGAGCTAATAATTTAACCATCTCGGCTTGCAAAGCATTAGTGTCTTGATACTCGTCAACTAGAATATATTGAAATTGATTTGACAGCTTGTTGCCCACAGACGTACGCATTAATTCCACGCCTTTTAATAACAAATCGTCGAAATCAAGCGAGTGTGAAGCGCTTTTTTTTTCTTCGTACTGTTTAGCCACTTCGCTTAATTGTTCGTCCCAAATTAAATGCTCGGGAGCTATGGTTTCCAGCGCTTCGGCCACGGTTAATTGCGCGTTCTTGGCATAACTCAAAACAGCTTGGACCACCCCAGTCCCGGGAAATTTTTTTCCTTTAGGGACTCCGAGATTAGCCAGACAAACTCCAAGTAAATCTTTACTATCTTCTTGATCAAGAATGGAAAAATTAGGCGGCAAATCAATAGCTCGGCCATAACGCCGCAAAAAACGGTTGGCCACACTGTGAAAAGTACCTCCTACGATATCGGCTTTGCGTCCAATCAAACCCTTAACCCGATCCAACATCTCTCGCGCCGCCTGATTAGTAAAAGTCAGTAGTAAAATATTTTCCGGCTTGATGCCTTTGGCCAAAAGATAAGCCACCCGATACACGATCGTCCTGGTCTTACCCGACCCCGCGCCAGCCAACACCAAACAAGGTCCGTCGCCATCACGGACCGCAGACCATTGTTCGGAGTTTAGTTGTTCTTGAAAATTGATTTTCATAATCCAATCACCATACTCTTCCAATCACTCGGCGCTTTATACAAATTCTGCCAACGGCCAGCGCGCATGACCCCCATATCTTCAATGCGCACGCCGCCCCAGCCTTCGTAATAAAGTCCGGGCTCAATCGTCACGACTTGACCATCGCGCAAAATATCCTGGCTTTTGGTCGAGAACGTCGGTGCTTCATGAATTTCTAAACCCACGCCATGCCCTAAACTGTGCGTAAAATATTTTTGTAAACCATGATTTTTAAAATAATCCCGGCTCAAGGCGTCAGCTTGCGTCCCGGTCATACCATTTTGTACCCCAGTAATGGCTCGCGCCTGCGCCGCGAGTACGTGTTCATAAACCGTGCGATGTTTACTCGTGGGTTTATTTCCAAAAAACACCGTGCGCGTCATGTCAGTATGATAGCCATCAACAACTACGCCAAAATCTAAAATCAATAATTGATTAACTTTAATCATTTGGTAGCCAGTCTGGTGGTGCGGCCGCGCGGCATTCTTGGCGCTCGCGATAATCGCGTCAAAAGACATTTTCTCAACACCACGACCTCTAGCATACTGTTCCATTTTCCAGGCCAGCTCTTGCTCGCGCGCGTATTTTTTTGCTTGCCACATTTTTTTAAGCAAGCGTCGGGTAAACAAAAAAAGTTCATCTGTAAGTTTAGCTCCCCGCTTCATCACAACGATTTCTTCTCGTGATTTTTCCCGCCGCAGTTGTTCCACGAGACCACTGGTCTTAATCAACCCTCCTTTCCACAATTTTTTCAACCGTTCTTGACGCGCCACACTCATGTCCTCTGCCTCAAATCCCAAAAGCGTCCCCGATTTTAAAAAACGCTGAAAAATTTGCTCCACTCCTCCGGCCGTATCCACGACCCGAACCCAGGGCAAATGTTCCCGGCACCAAAAAAGATACCTAGCATCGGTCAAGAGCAGCCTACGACGCTTGGTTATGAGCAAACTGGCAGACGTACCGGTGTAACCAGTCAGGTAATGTACATTATCTGGATTAGTCACGTACAAAGCCGCTCGGTTTTCTTGAACCAACAATTTTTGAAGATTTTTCAACCGCGCTTGATAATCCATACTCCGGCTAGTATACTCTAAGGATGCCACAATTCCAAGCTACCCCCTTTCTCCGCAATAATAAGGATAAAAGCAAAATAGAGGCTTTTTTGTTTTCAGCCGCTGATTTTAATATCCCGCTAAGCGACCCAAGCTTGGGCGTGTTGGTCGCGACCTTTGAACTGCCGGCCGGAGACCCACGGTTCGCCCGTCTGACCAGACTTATGGCGGAAACTGTTTTCTTGCGCTACTATGAAAATCTCTCGCCGGACCGAGAAATGGCTTTTGAAAACGCCCTGCAAGAACTGAACCGGCGCCTGCCTGATCTATATCTAAATTTTGGTCGTAGCTGGCTCACGGATCTAACCACCGCCTTCCTCGTGCTCACTGAAGAAACCTGTTACTTCTATCACCTTGGCACTCCCCTAAGCGCGCTCTGGGTCACGGAACGACGTGTCATGAACATTGGCCACAAGCTCGCCAAAGACGATTCAACCCGTCTCCATCCGCTCAAAATTTTTTCACAATATCATCGTGCGCCTCTGGAAGGTCTGCAAACGTTTTGTCTGGGGAGTCCACTCTTGGCTGATTTGGTTTCCAGCGAACGGCTCGGCACTATCTTACGCGAAAAAACCGGCACTGGCGCGGTGAACCATTTGCAAAAGTTTTTTACTGAAGTGCCAAATCATATTCCTCTCTATGGTTTTATTTTGACGCGCGAAATCTCCAGCCGTCCCGCTTCAACTATTACCCACCGCGAAACCGTCAGCAACGCACGGCCCATGCGACAAAATACCCCAATTAAAAACACCTGGCCACGACGCTATCGCTGGGCTGTCTTACAATTGCATCGCTTCAGTCTCAAACAAAAAGGTTTACTCCTCGCAAGTGGTGTCGCCCTAATTATTTTTTGCAGTACGGTCGGAGTAGTCTGGGGACAACGCTGGTTAAGCGCCAGAGCAACGACAGAAGTTGCCCAAACAAGTATGGTCACGAGCGAACTTTCTGCCGCCACAGCCGCGCGCTTAGTAAAAAATCAAGGGTTGGCCGCCACCCACTTCCTTGAAGCAAGACGCCTCTTTGAGGCACTGCCTAAACGCGCCCAAAGCCAAGACTTGGGAAAACAACTAACCGCAGAGCAAGCGCGCATTTTCAAATTGGAAAATGTCACCCCCAATCCCCTAAGCCGCGCCAGCACGCCGCCACCACTCTTATTTGACACCACGGGCGTCAGTACTTGGGAAAAATTTCGGCAGGACAATAATCTTTCTTGGAATATTCCCCCGCTTGAACCAACCCTTGTTCATCCGACTGTGGCGCGGACCCCAACCACCCAAACCACCCTCGCAGTTTTAGACGCGCCGACCGGCCGTTTGTTAATTTTTGAAAAAAAACGCGGCGAGTTGCTTCATCAATTTCTCTGGAGCGAACCCCAGAGCGTGCAAAATGGTTTGTTTGATGAACAAACTAAAACCGCCTCGCTCTTAAGCGGGAC
>CAZHTB010000066.1:0-7970 GCA_964535685.1 uncultured Gammaproteobacteria bacterium | reverse complement strand
CATGAACGAAGTGGTGTGCGACAACCACACCAGTCTGCGGTGCTGTGACAACGACGCCTGCATTCAGGCCGCCGCTGGGGAGGTGTGGAACAGGCACCGAAAGACCGTGCGAGCTGGAACTGTCCGGCGGGTGACCTGGAGGCCCGAGACCGAGATCGTCGAGGGCGTGCAATAACGACGCCCAAAACAGGTGCGGTAGCAAACTCGCTTAAGACCCAGGCGAGTATAATATATAATAGGGTCTTTTTTTATTTATTTAATAGAGGCCTTACCTGCCTTTGCCGGCAGGCAGGTTCGCACGAATATGTCCCATATTAAAAAGCTAAAACCAGCCGCTTAAAATTAAAATTTCCTCCCTCTGCCATGCAGGGGGAGGTCAGGTGGGGGTAGGAATTCACGCTGTCCCCCCTCTAGCTCCCCCCTACTTTAGTAGAGGGGAGAAACCGTTTAGTTCACTTCCCCAAAGAGAGTTTTACAAACTTCCTCTTGCCGACTTGCACAATCATGCCTTCTTGCACAGCAATGACGCGCGCGGGATCAGTGATTTTTTCCGCGCCGACTTTGACCCCGCCTTGTTCAATCAAACGACGGGCTTCAGCCTTGCTAACTGCCAGCTTTATCGCCACCAACAGTTCAACTAAAGACAAACGTGAGGCCGAAACCGCCGCCACCGGAATATCTGTCGGCTGTTTTTTATTTTTGTGCACTCGGTCAAATTCTAACGCCGCCGCTTTGGCCGCTTTGACTCCATGGTAACGCGCCACAATAGTCTCCGCGAGTTTGGCCTTGAGTTCACGTGGATTTTTTATGTCCGGCAGACTAATGTCGGTGGCCAGTGTAAAATATTGTGGCATCAATTCATCTTTAAGCGACATGACTTTACCATACATGTCGTTGGGCTCATCAGTCACGCCAATTACATTATGATAACTCTTGCTCATTTTGCGACCGTCCGTGCCTTCCAGTAGTTTGCAAGTAAACGCTATTTTGCTTTTTTGCTTGACCGCTTGCATTAAAGTGCGACCGGCTAAAATATTAAATAATTGATCTGACCCGCCAACTTCCATGTCCACGTCCATTTCCACGCAATCAATAGAAACCAAAATTGGATACAAAAATTCATGCAAGCCAATGGGCTGATTATTTTTTCGCCGCTCTTGGAACATATCGCGCTGGAGCATCTGGTCAACCGTAAAATGCGCGGCGTATTTAATCAGGTCATCAGCCTTAACTTTTTTGAGCCAGGCGCTGTTAAATTTAAATTGGGCCGCGTTCTTTCCAGTGAAAGATAAAATTTTTGCCACTTGTTTTTTGTAACTCGCGGCATTGGCCTTAACTTGGGTAGCAGTCAACGGCACACGCATGCTGGTCTTACCACTCGGATCACCAATCATGGCGGTAAAATCGCCAATCAATAAAATTACTTCATGCCCCCAATCTTGCAGTTGGCGCAATTTCCACAACACCACGGCATGGCCCAAGTGCACGACCGGACTAGTCGGATCAATACCTAAATACACGCGCAATTTTTTGCCGCTTAACAATTTCTCGCGCAATTCTTCAGCCGGGATGGCTTTATCCACCCCGCGTGTGAGAAATTCTTGCACTTGTTCTTGAGTTAATTTTTGGGGCATATTGTCTAGTATTCTATCCTATTTCTTGATAAGATACAACCACTATGCGTCGTACCCCTCTTCGCCGTTTTATCTCCATCACTGGCTGGGGCCTGGGCTTACTCGCCTTGGCCGCATTGCTGTTTTTCTTTTTCCTCGGCTACTACGCCCGCGAATTGCCGGAACCAAACAAAATTATTGACCGCCCCATTGCCGAGAGCACTAAAATTTATGACCGGACTGGCAAAACCCTACTCTACGAAGTATTCCAAAACCAGCGCCGCACTGTCGTGTCACTCGCTGACCTACCACCTTATGTCAAACAAGCGACCATTGCCGTAGAGGACAAAGATTTTTATCAACACGGCGCGTTTGACTTTCGCGGCATTGCCCGCGCTTTTATCACTAACCTCCTCCATCTCGGACGTGTACAGGGCGGCTCTACACTGACGCAACAATTAATCAAAAATGCCCTACTCACGCGCGAAAAAACCTACTCGCGCAAAATTAAAGAATTAATTTTAGCCTATCGTCTAGAGACAAAGTTTACTAAAGACGAAATCCTACAACTTTATTTTAACGAAATTCCGTACGGCTCAACGGTTTATGGTATTGAGGCCGCTAGCCAATATTACTTTAACAAAACAGCTAAAAACCTAGCTGTGGACGAGGCGGCGCTCTTGGCCGCGTTACCCAAAGCCCCAAGTTACTACGCGCCCAGCGGATCGCACAGTGACGAATTAATCGGACGCGCCAGACTTATTTTACGCCTGATGCATGAGCAGGGTTATTTGGACGACAAAACTTACAACCAAGCACTCAAGGTTGATACGCTCAAAAAAATCAAAGCTCGTAAAGAAAACATTATCGCTCCTCACTTTGTCATGTATGTACGCGATTTACTTAATCAAAAATATGGCGAAGATGTCGTGGCTAGCGGCGGGCTTAAAGTTATTACTTCATTAGACTTGGATAAAGAATTAGCCGCGGAAAAAATCGTGGCGGAACAAGCGAAAAAAAACGAAAAAGCTTTCAAAGCTTATAATGCCGCGCTTGTGGCCATTGATCCTAAAACCGGACAGATCTTGGCCATGGTCGGCAGTAAAAATTATTTCGGCAAACCACAACCAGACGACTGTATGCCAGGCAAAAACTGCCTATTTGAACCCAACACCAATGTGGTGCTCCGCCTGCGCCAACCTGGATCTAGTATCAAACCTATTGTGTACACCACCGCTTTTGTTAAAGGTTTCACCCCCTCAACTCTACTGTGGGATGTTGCCACCACGTTTAAAAATTATCCTGAAGACTACACGCCACATAACTATGACGGCAAAGAGCATGGCTTGGTCACGATGAAAAAAGCTCTGGCTGGTTCGCTCAACATTCCGGCCGTCAAAACCGTTTATTTGACCGGAGTCGACCGGGTCCTTGACCTGGCTGACCAACTTGGCTACACCACGCTTGGCGATCGCTCACGTTTTAGTTTGGCTTTTGTCTTGGGTGGCGCGGAAGTAAAACTTTTAGAGCACGTTTCAGCTTTTGCTACGCTCGCGCGTGAAGGTGCGCGACAACAAATTTCTCCCATCTTGCGCGTGGAAAATAAACAGGGCCAAATTTTAGAAGAGTGGCGCGAAAATCCTGGGCAACAAATCATTGATCCGGAAATTACTAGACTCACGACCAGTATTTTGAGCGACAATGACGCGCGCGCTTATATTTTTGGCGCTAAAAATTATTTAACTCTGCCTGATCGTCCGGTCGCGGCCAAAACCGGTACGACTAATGATTTTCATGACGCTTGGACTGTGGGCTTTACCCCATCACTGGCAGTGGGGGTTTGGGTTGGTAATAATAACAACGCCCCCATGGGGGCTAAAGCTGATGGTTCAGCTGTGGCCGCGCCGATCTGGCAACGCTTTATGATAGAAGCGCTCAAGGGCACTACTCCAGAACAATTCACCGCGCCCCAATCAATACATACTGGCAAACCAATTTTAGATGGCGACGAGGGTGGCGGATTATTGGTAACTCTGGATCGCGCCTCTGGCAAATTAGCAACCACCTTGACTCCGCCCTCTTTTCAAATTCAAAAACGCTATTCACCGGTTCATGATATTTTATATTACGTTAATAAAGATGACCCGCGCGGACCCACTCCAACTGATCCGAGTACTGACCCGCAATTTAGCAACTGGGAAACAGCCGTACAAAATTATGCCGCGGCACATAACATTGTCGGTGGCGAAGAACCCCCAACTGCTTACGATGACGTCCACACCACTGCCAACCAGCCGAGCGTACAAATAACTTCGCCAGCCAACAACACCACGATTAGTGGCTTTCTAACCGTATCTGTTAACGCCTCGGCTCCACGCGGCATCAATCGCGTTGAATACTGGCTTGACGACAAACCCTTTGCCACCCAAAACTACGCGCCGTATCTTTTAAACCAGTCCCTCCCCTCGGACATTGCCGGCGGCTTTCATAAACTGACCGTTAAGGCCTTTGATGACATTGATAATCTCGGCCAAGCCGAAGTAAATGTGAATGTGGTGAAATAGCGCCGTCGCTCAAAATCGCCGCCTGTCCCGCCGACGGCGGGGTGAATAACCGTCGGCTACAAGCAAATACCGCATTGCCTGTAGCGCGGTTATTCATTTCTACAACTTCTGCTTAGCGGGGTCTGACCCCGCTACTGCACCACTCTAACCCTGTTTAAAACAGTCCGGGCCAAGCGCTGGTTAACGCGGGCGCAAATTTCTTCGCTTCTCAAGTGAATTTCTTGGGCCACGGCCGGACGCAGAGTCGCGATCGCCGCGACGCCTTCTTTCAGATACAAAAAACGAGCATGCTTGCGACACAACTCGCCACACAAACTCTCAATCGCGCTCATGACTTCATCGCCGACGCTGGCCGCGACCACCGGCTGTGCAATTTTGTTGGCAGTGAGACGACTGGGTAGAAGATCTTTGAGAGGAAGGAACATAGCTAGGACAGCAAGGTCGGCGCTGACCTGGCCGATCACTGTTTAATCGGCATGATCAAGTACAAATACGATTTGTCATTGACCGGGCGCAATACCCCCGGCGCGGCGTCGCTCACAGTTTCAATCACCACTTCGGCAGTCGGAATATTTTGCAAACCATCCAAAAGATAACGATAGTTAAAAACAATGCGATTTTTTTCGCCACTGACCGAAGCTTGTAATTGCGAAGAACTTTCCCCCAACTGCTGGTTGGTCGCGGCCAAAGTCAACCCGTGCTCCGCGTCAAACGATAGGTGCACGTCATTAATACCACCTGAACAAAACAAGCTGGCCTGTTTAACCGCGCGGGACAATTCACTCGTATCTACAATCACTTGGGTTTTAGAATTTTTCGGAATGATTTGCTCATAATCTGGATATCGACCCTCAATCAAACGCGAAACCAGCTCAACCTCTCCCATCACCACAATCATCTGTCCCTCACCAAAAGCAATGCGCACTTGAATTTTTTCTTCAAGATAGGCCAAAATTCTCATAATCTCCTGACACGTACGTAGTGGGACAATAACTTTCTTGGGCGCGGGAACGGTCTCGCCCTCTAAAGCTATCTTACGTTCGGCCAAACGATAGCTATCCGTGCCGACCAGTGTCAGAGTTCCGGCTTCCGGCGCGTGAAAAGAAAACAGCACACCGCTAATTTCCGGTCGTACCTCGTTCGTCTGTACCGCGAACATCACTTGCGACAGCGCGGTACGCAAAATCCCACCAGTAATAACATACTCCTCTTTGCGCTCAATAACTGGCATGACTGGAAACTCGCCCGAAGCAATACCGTTCATTTTAATATCCCGTCCCTCAGTTACCACAGTAAGTTGAGTCCCCTTAATTTCCAAATCCACCGGCTTATTGGGTAGAAGATTTACAAAGTTGCTCAAAATTTGCGCTTGAACCGTTATGTCCCCCTCCTCATCAGTCTTGCCTCGTACCTGAGCGCGTACTCCCAATTCTAAATTAGTGGAGGTAAGTTCCAAGCCACCCTTGTGAGCGCGTACCAATACGTTACTTAAAATTGGCAAGGCTACGTTTTTACCCGCTACGTGACTGACTACCAAGAGACCACGATTGATGTTTTCTTGCAGACCGGAAAATTTCATATTATATATAAATAAATAGTAGTTAATAGTAGGAGCTGGGGAGGAGGGGGAAAAGTGGGAAAGACTCAAGACTGGCCGTGAGAAAAACAAGACGGCAAACTTCCGGAGTTGTACCCACAATTCACAAGGGGTTGTAAGGTGGCCAGCGGGGTGTGGAAAGAGTAAAACTTACCCCCGTACTGTAGTATCTTATACCACCAGGTTTTTCACACAATATGTTACTGTGGGTAAGGTGTGGGGAAACCACAGAGCCACTATTTTTTATTGGGATAAACAGTGGGTAATCTGGCCCAAACCGTCCACTCTAAAGCTGAAATATTGGCCCAAATAAAGGCCAGGGCGCCAGCCACGGTCGCCCAATAAATAACTAATGATAGACGGGCAGCTGTTTTCCAACCAGTGGCTAAGAAAAAAGCAGTGAGATAATTAGCTGGGATGCCCAAAAGGAGGCTGACGGCGAGCGCGATGGCCAGCGCGACAATAGTTAGGACCTGGAAGACCAGGAATGTTTTTATCACTTGGCGCCAAGACTGACGAGTATAGTTGATAGCTTGTAAAAGTGAAGGCGCGAGGAGACCGGTGTCAGACAGGAAAGCTAAACCCAAACGGCGGAGGACGTAGAGGATCACAAAAAATATCACCAAACCAAAGATGACCAAGAAGTACGCCCAGTTTACTCCAGTCACAAATTTGAGAGCCCATTGGCTAAATCCAAAAAAACAGATCGAGAGGACGGTGAAGATTAGATTGAGTTTGAGAGTGGCGGCAAAACGATTACCCAGCAAACCTTTTTCAGACGACTTGAGACTTAAAATAGCCTGACTGCCCACTAGCAGTGAATATAAAACAATAATGGTGGCGATAATAAAGATAACTACCCCGGCGGCTAAAAATGGGTGAGTGACCCAAACATCTTGCAAGCGGTGCCAGAAAGTCGGCTGTTGTAATAAACTAAGGAAGGAGTACCAGCTTTGGGTTTGCCCCAAGAGTCGTGGGTAGAGGTTGGGGGCGCTTTCTCCACTTAACACCAGTAGTAAAAAACCGCACAACAATAAAAGTGGCCGATGACGCAGTGTCTGCCAGGTCTCGTTTAGGAAATGCCAATATGGCATATTGTCAGGGCTTTAGATGTTAGATTATAGGTTGTGGAACAATATCGGCGACCAATTGTTTGAATTCTTCTTGCTCAATGGTTTCGTTTTTAAGCAGGACAGCAACGATTTCATCCAGTTTTTTGCGGTGTTTGGTTAGGATATCTTTAGCTGTTTGGTATCCGTTCTGTATAATTTTTGATACTTCTTTGTCAATTTGTTCGGCAGTGTGTTCGCTATAATCTCTTTGTTCGGAAATTTGGCGGCCCAAAAACACCATTTCTTCATGATCGCCAAAGGTCCGTGGGCCCAGCACCTCATTCATGCCAAAACGGGTAACGATTTTGGTGGCCAAGTCAGTGGCTTTTTCCAAATCATTGGAGGCGCCGGTCGTAATGTCGCCAAAAACTTCTTTTTCCGAGGTAAAACCGCCCAAAAGCGAGGCAATATTAGCTGTCATTTCAGAAAGAGAAAGCAGGGTTTTGTCTTCGGTTGGCAATTTTAAGGTATAGCCAGCGGCATGTCCGCGGGAAATAATGGACAATTTATGCACGGCGTCGGAGTGGGGCAGAGCCGCGGCGACCAAGGCATGGCCAGCTTCGTGGTAGGCGACAATTTTTTTCTCGCGGTCGGAAATCAGGCGGGCTTTGCGTTCGGGGCCAAGCAGAACTTTTTCGACGCTTTCCAGAAGTTCCGGGAAGCCGATTTTTTTCTTATTGCGGCGTGCGGCTAAGATCGCGGCTTCGTTTAAAAGGTTACCCAAATCGGCGCCGGAAAAACCAGGTGTTCTCTCGGCCAAGAGACGCATGGTCACACCCTCTTCGAGAGGTTTCTTTTCAGCGTGAACTTCGAGGATAGCTTCGCGATCTTTAAGGTCAGGCATGTCGATCATAACCCGGCGATCAAAACGGCCGGGACGCAGAAGCGCAGGATCTAAAATATCCGGTCGGTTAGTGGCCGCAATTAAAATAACGCCGGCGTTTGGTTCAAAGCCATCCATTTCTACTAGAATTTGGTTGAGCGTTTGCTCGCGTTCATCGTGGCTTCCGCCGAGACCAGCTCCGCGTTGGCGTCCGACCGCGTCAATTTCATCGATAAAGATAATACAAGGCGCGCTTTTTTT
>CAZHTB010000065.1:0-6991 GCA_964535685.1 uncultured Gammaproteobacteria bacterium | reverse complement strand
AGCATTTAAAGATTAAACTTTGCCAGGAATTTGCGCGGCAAGGATTAAATGTTTCAGTGGTTTCGCCAACGACCGTGTATGGCCAAGGTGACACCGAAATGCATATTGGCAAGTTAGTTAAGTCTATAAAAAATGGACAACGGCGTTCGGCACCGCCGGGCGGCAACGCGGTAATTTCCGTGGACGATGTGGTAGACGCCCATCTTTTGGTTATGGAACGGGGGAGAGGTGGAGAAAATTATATTTTTGCCGATGAATGCATGACTTATTTTGACATGTATAATCGTATTGCCAAGTTATTGAACGCGCCGTCTATTAGTGGAATAACGCCTGCCTGGATTTTGCCGATCGTTAAATTTTATCTGTCAGTGGTGGAGTGTGTCTTGGCCCGATTTGGCAAAAAACCGTCTCGTTCACCGCATGGGGTTAATTTTTCTTTTAAATGCCGATATTTTGATTCGTCCAAAGCTCGCCGCGAACTTGGCTGGCAACCTAAAGTTAGTTTTGAAGAGGCGATGAAAAAAGCCATTCAGTTTTATACTGAATACAAACTTATATGAAATGGCTATCTCCTCCCAATCGCGAATACGTGATTATTGCCGCGGTGGTGCTGACTTTGGCGTTGGATTTTATTTGGGGTGCTGGGTATTGGTTACTTCTTGTGTCAGTGATCGGAGGACTGCCGACTTTAGCCGGCGCGGTTGACTCTGTGCGCGCGCGAAAAATTAATATTGAAGCTTTTAACGCGTTTGCGCTCGTAGTTTCTTTTATTACCGGTGAGTTTCGGTCCGCCGCGTTTATCGTGCTCATGTTGGCCTTTGCCCGCATCTTGGGTTGGTATACAGAATCCCGGGCTCACGCCGCCACGCAAGAACTGTTAAAATTAAAACCAGCCACAGCCTTGCGCGAGACGGGGGATGAACTTCAGGAAATAAAAAGCGAGGACGTACGCGTTGGCGATATTATTATTATCAAAACCGGCGGACGCGTACCGGTTGATGGAACTGTCGTGTACGGCAGTGCTCTCATAAATGAATCGTCGGTGACGGGGGAATCATTGTCCGTGGAAAAAATCATTGGTGATCAAGTTTTAAGCGCGACGCTGAATGAATCCGGCGTTATTAAATTGCGCGCTGATAAAATTGGCCAAGACTCAACCATTGAGCGCATGGTGCGATTAGTGGAAGAGGCATCAAAAAATAAATCACGTTCGGAAAAATTGGCTGATAGATTTGCGGGCATGTTTTTGCCGTTGGTGGCAGTATTTGGTTTAGTGGTGTATCTGGTAACTCGGAATACAAGCATGGTGGCGGGAATTTTTTTAGTCGCTTGCGCTGATGACATGGCGGTCGCTATTCCATTGGCCGTGGCGGCGGCGCTCGGCAATGCGGCCAAGCACGGCGTTATTGTTAAAGGTGGCGAATGGCTGGAGGTTTTAAGTAAAACTAAAACGGTCGTGTTTGATAAAACCGGTACTTTGACCTATGGTGAGCTTAAGTTGAGCAATATTTTTATCACACCTGGAGTTAAAGAAAAAGATTTTTGGCAAGCGGTGGCGGCGGCGGAAAAATTTTCCGAGCATCCACTTGGTCGTGTCATTTTTCATGAAGCAGTGGGTCGCGTGGGACAAGTTTCTGATCCGACGCGAGTGTTAGTGCGCAAAGGTAGCGGCATTGTGGCAACTTGGGCTGGGGTAGAGGTGATTATCGGCAACGAAACGATTATCGCGGATCAAGGTTTGGCCTATCCGGCTGAATTAAAAAATCATCCGTCCTCATCAGCGGTGGTTTTTTTAAACAAAAAATTTGCTGGCATGTTTAGTGTGACTGACAGCGTGCGGCCAGAAGCCAGGGCCAGTATCAAGGCTTTGCGGCAAGTTGGCGTGGAGCGGGTGCTCATGTTTACGGGAGACAATGAACAGGTGGCGAGCGCGATCGCGGGCGAGCTTGGGATTACCGAAGTTCGCGCCAACATGTTGCCGGAGCAAAAATTGCGTGCGTTGGAAGAATTGCAAAAATTAGGCACAGTAGCTATGGTGGGGGATGGCGTCAATGACGCGCCAGCCTTGGCTCGGGCTGATGTGGGCATTGCCATGGGCGGCGGGGGCGCGGCGATCGCGGTAGAAGCGGCTGATATTGTTATTTTAGCTGATGACCTCTCGCATTTGGTTCAAACTGTGGATTTAAGTCGCCGCACTATGTCAGTCATTCGCGGCGATACCGTGATTTGGGTTATTACCAACGCGGTCGGATTTGCCTTGGTGCTCGCCGGTATTGCTAGTCCGCCTTGGGCGGCTTTTTACAATTTTTTAAGCGACTTTTTGCCGCTCTTTAATTCCGCGCGGTTGTTTCGGGAGCGCTACTACTTACACGATACATAATTAATGATGAAGCATTTTTCCCAATCCCCAGACGACAATAATACCGAGGAGAAAAAATACGACTACATGCGAGGTTTTGTCTTTAGCTTGTTCGCTGTCAGTTACTTCTGGCAAAAGATCGGCGGCCGCGATATAAATAAAAATACCGGCGCTTAAGGCTAAGAGAGTTGGTAAGAGCGGCTCGAGTTTGTCGCGCAGAAGAAAAGTCAGCACCGCGCCGACGACGCTGGCGAACGACGCCCAGAGATTTACAAAAAAGACTCGGCGTTTGCCCCAGCCGTGGTGGAGCATGACCGAAAAGTCTCCGATTTCTTGCGGGATTTCGTGAGCTGAGACCGCCAGAGTAGTTACAAAACCAGCGGGAAGACTAATCATGGTGGCCGCCGCGATCACAATGCCGTCAACAAAGTTGTGGAGTAAGTCGCCTATTAAGAGGAGATAGGGCGCGGCGTGAGAATGGTGATGGTCGTCTTCGTGGTGGTGGGTATGCAGTTTTAAAATGAGCCGTTCCATGATGAAAAAACCGACGATACCGACCAGTGTGGCTAATAATATTTTTTCCACGTTTGCTTCTCCGCCATATTCTAGGGCTTCTGGTAGGGCTTCAAAAAAAGCGGTGGAGAGCAGGGCGCCGGCGGCGAAAGAGATTAGATGAGCGGAAACGGAACGGACAGTTTCTGATTTTCCAAGCAGTAACAAAACGCCGCCAATCAGAGAGACCGCGCCGCCGAGGAGGGAAAATAAGATGATGTAACTAAGCATAGAATATGGAGTTTAGGTTATAGGTTTTAGGTTATGGAGTCAAGGGCGCAGTGGATTTTTTGGGCGAAGTGGGGTATTATTAATTTACTATGCGAAAAAAGATTACCAAAGCGATAATCCCCGTTGCTGGTTTTGGCACGCGTTTTTTGCCGGTGACTAAAGCTAGTCCCAAAGAAATGCTGCCGATTTTGGACAAGCCAGTCGTGCAATATATTGTAGAGGAAGCGGTGGCGTCTGGTATTACGGATATTATCTTAGTGACGAGTGGGGCCAAACGTCCGGTGGAAGATCATTTTGATCGTGATGAGGATTTAGAAGCGCATTTAGCTAGCCAAGGTAAAATGGAATTTTTAAAGATGGTTAGGCAGATTCCCGAACTAGCCAATTTTATTTATATTCGGCAAAAAGGTCCTTACGGCAATGGTACGCCAATTTTAAACTGTCGGCATATCATTGGCAACGAGCCGTTCGCGGTTCTTTGGGGCGATGACGTCGTGGTAAATAAAAAACCGCGGTTGAGGCAGATGATGGAAGTATATGAAAAATATGGCGGGCCGGTTTTGATGGCCATGGAAGTGGACGAGGCCGGAACGAAAAAGTATGGTATAATTGATGGTAAGCCGGTGGCCAAGGGCGTGGTCAAGGTCAAACAAGTTATTGAAAAACCGGGTCCGATTAAGGCGCCTTCCCATTTAGCCAGCGTCGGCGGCTATATTTTAACTCCGGATATTTTTGATATTTTGGCTCGTACGCCGCTCGGTCAAGGCAATGAACTGTGGTTACCGGACGCCATTCATACCTTGTGTAAGCAACGCGCGGTTTATGCTTGCAAGGTTCAGGGGCGCTACTACGACGCCGGTTCAGTAGCTGGTTGGCTTAAAGCTAACATTGATTTCGCGCTGGAGCGCCCGGAGTTGAAAAATGAGTTGAAGAAATATTTAAAAGGGAAGTTGTAACATGCTACAACCTAAAACCTACAACCTAAAACCTCTTTTGCTAATTTTGGCTCTCCCTTTACTAGCTGGTTTTGGTTGTTCCGGCGCTTCAAAGGAAGTTAAGCAAGCGACCAAACCCATCACGCTTAATTACTGGCGCGTGGCCGACGGCTCGGACACGTTTCAAGATATCATTCAAAATTATCGCGTGCTCCATCCCAACGTCACGATTAATTATCGTCAGCTCCGGTACGAAGAATATGAATATGAATTGCTGAACGCGTTGGCTGAAGATCGCGGTCCGGATGTTTTTTCTTTGCCCAACACTTGGCTTGGCAAGTACGAAAGTAAACTCTACCCCCTACCCTCTACCCTGACTATCCCGGTTACGATCACGGCTGGCACTTTTAAAAAAGAAACCCAGACCGTGTTACAAACCAAGCCCGGTCTGACAGCTCAAGACGTGCGCCAGCGGTTTGTGGATACGGTCGCCAAAGATGTGGTGCGTGGTGGTAAGGTTATGGCTCTGCCTTTGTCGGTAGACACGTTGGTCATGTACCTTAATCGTGATTTACTCAATCAAGCCGGAATTGCTGATGCGCCGCGCGATTGGAATGCTGTGGTTGACGCGGTAAAAAAATTAACCATCGCGGACAAAGCTGGCAAAATTGTTCAAGCTGGCGCGGCTTTGGGACGCAGCAACACGGTTGAACGAGCCGTGGACATTGTTTCTTTATTGATGATGCAAAACGGCGCGCAAATGGCCTCGGCTGATGGTAAACAAGCGACTTTTCAGCTTCCTGATCGCACTTCAAATTCCAACCCCGGCCTGCAAGCTTTACAGTTTTATACGGATTTTGCTAATCCAGCCAAAGAAATTTATACCTGGAGCGCGGATTTGCCGCCGGCTCTGGAGGCCTTTTTGCAGGGGCGGGTGGCCTTATATTTCGGTTATGCTTATCACTTGCCAATTATTGTCGGCCGCTCGCCCAAGCTTAACTTGGCGGTTTCACCAATGCCACAAGTAGCTGGCGCCGCTCGCGCGGTGAATTATGCTGATTATTGGACAGAGGCAGTTTCGCAAAAAACCAAGTATGCGGATCAGGCTTGGGATTTTGTGCAGTATGCCACTTCGGCGGAACAGGTTAAATCATATTTGCGTAAAGCAAAAAAACCAACCGCGCTTCGTTCACTTCTGGCCGAACAGAAACAGGATTTTGACTTGCAAGTGTTTGCGGATCAGGTTTTGACAGCCAGTTCTTGGTATCGCGGGGATGATGGACCAGCCATGAACGTGGCTTTTCAGGAAATGATTCAGCAAATGAACAAGGGGGAGAGTTTGCCCATGGACATTTTAAATGCCGCGGCGCAAAAAGTGCAGAGAACTTTATAGTTAGAATTAAGAATTATGAATAATGAGTTGGGAATTAAGGGTTTTAAGATGGGGGTATTCTTAATTCTGACTTCTTTATTCTTAATTCCCAATCTGACGCCTCTTCACGCCCAATCGTTTACTACCCTAGTCCCGGGCGCGGGCGGCGGGGAGGTATCAGAAAATCCTTTTGCTGGCACCAATGGCGTGCAAACCGAGGCTGATAAATACAAAACCGGCGATTACACGATTTGTGATTTTTTGCGCCTGCTCGCCAATGCCCTGCAGATTATGTTTGAAATTGCGGCTGGAGCCGCGCTCTTACTGTTTCTTTGGGCCTGCTTTGGCATGATCATGAATTGGGGTAACTCGGAAAAAGCGCAAAAAGCTTTTGGGAGTTTGAAAAATATTTTTTATGGGTTAGCGATTATGTTGGGCGCTTGGTTTTTGGTTAATGCTATTATTGTTTCAGTCGTGTCAGGGCCGCCAGGTAGTAGTCAGCAAGGCTGGAATGATAAAGGCGAAGCCTTGATTTTTGGCACGCCCTGGAATCATTTGGAGGAGATTTGTGAAGACCTATAACCTAATACCTAAAACCTATAACCTATGAAAAAGTTTTTTTCAGCCATCATGTTGTTCCTCCCCGCCGTAGCCAAAGCGCAAAATTTAACCCTGACGAATCCCCTTGGTCAGGTTAACGGCCCGGGCGATCTGTTCGGCCGGATTATTGGCAATTTTATCATTCCTGCGCTCGGGACGGCGGCGCTGTTAATGTTTCTCTACGCCGGTTTTCTTATGATCACTTCGCAGGGCAATGAAGAAAAAGCGAAAAAAGGCCAGCAAGCCATGACTTGGGCCGCCATTGGCTTGGCCGCGGCTTTTGTTGGGTATATTGTGATTAATTACTACATTAGCGCTCTGACACAATCAGTAAGCTAGACTTGTTAATAATTTAGTTGTGGATTTTTCCTTTATTTGGTATACTAGAAGTTACGAATTCTATAAAGGTCGGACGCAAGTGAACTCGCTTGTTTTCGTCTAAATATTTTATCTTACAACGTACTATGCGTATTGCAAAAATTCTTACCAGTCTTGGGGTAATGACTTCCCTCCTGACTTTCGCGGCTGTTCCGGTCATGGCTCAAACACTGGACTTGGGCTTGAGTTATGGCGCTGAAACCGGACTTGGCACCAAAGATGTGCGTACCACGATCTCCAAGATCATTAATGTCTTTTTGAGTCTGCTCGGCATCATCGCGGTCGTTATCGTCCTCATGGGCGGTTTCACCTGGATGACCGCCGGCGGAGACGAAACCAAAGTGAAAAAAGCAACTGGTCTTATCCGTTCTGGCGTTATCGGCTTGGCAATTATCTTGTCTGCCTACGCAATCGCAACATTCGTAATCAAACAGCTCGCCGCAGCCGTGAACCCATAATCGTGTTGTGTTTTGTACGCTAGCCATCCGCTGGCGTACGAGGCAACAATATGAACATCGTATCAAAAATCCTACTAACTGGTTACGGATTACTGATTACCAAAAC
>CAZHTB010000064.1:0-11397 GCA_964535685.1 uncultured Gammaproteobacteria bacterium | reverse complement strand
TGCGGCACAAATTTTCCGTCCATGACATCAACATGCACCATGTCGACTAAATCTTTCACCTGCGCGAGCTTGGCGCGGAATTCAGATTCGGATTGAGATAACAATGACGGCAAAACCTGAATCATACTACTTAAAAACCCGACTTTCGTGCTTTTTCAATTTCTGCAAACGTCGTAAATGACGAGCCGCGCCATCAAACTTAGCGGCTAACCAATGCTTGATAATATCCACGGCCTGTTTTTGATTGAGCCACTCGGCCGGCAAACATAAAATATTAATATCATCTGTTTCAACCGCGTGCCTCGCTACATGGGTATCCCAAGCCAGACCCGCGCGTACGCCCTTAATTTTATTAGCGGCAATAACCATGCCTTCACCAGAACCACAAATCAAAATCCCCCGATGATCATCCGGAGTCTTGGCTACCAATCGTCCGACCTCTAAAGCGTAGTCCACAAAATCGCTGGGCGCCTGATTGTGTGTGCCTAAATCCTGAAACTTCACCTTGGACTTTGCCAGGTAACGTTTGATGGCTTCCTTAATTTTATAGCCGCGATAGTCAGCTCCGAGATACAACATAAGAAATTTGTTCTACTAGACGATTAGCATAGCCCCATTCGTTGTCGTACCAAGCAATCACTTTTACCAAATCACCATCAATAACTTTAGTCAAAGATAAATCCACAATGGCAGAATGAGGATTGCCGACAATGTCACTGGAAACAATCGGCTCTTCTGTAACCTCCAGCACTCCTCTGTATAAAGGATTGGCCACAGCCTTTTTAAACGCATCATTAACTTGTTCCACGGTCACTTTTTTCTTGAGCAACAGAGTAAAGTCGGTCAATGAGCCAACGGTCACCGGCACGCGCAGAGCCAAACCATCAAACAAACCTTTGAGTTCTGGAATAACTTCAGTCGTGGAAATAGCCGCGCCGGTCGTGGTTGGGACAATGTTGGCCGCGGCGGCGCGCGCGCGGCGCAAGTCTTTATGTAGCGGCGGGGTTGGCCCGTCTACTAAATTTTGTTCAGCCGTATAAGCATGAACCGTAGTCATGGCCGCCTTGGCAATACCAAAAGCGTCATGTAAGACTGCGGCCACTGGCGCCACACAATTGGTCGTGCATGAAGCATTGGAAATAACTTCGTCCCCTTTATAATCGCTAGCATTGACGCCTAACAAATATGTCTGCGTTCCACCGCCTTTGGTCGGAGCGGAAACAATCACCCGTTTAGCTCCGGCTTGAATATGGGCCGCGGCGGCCTTGTCTTTGGTTAAATGTCCAGTACATTCCAAAACAACATCCACGCCAACTTTTTGCCAAGGCAACTCGATCGGATCTTTAAGAGCCGTGACTGGATAAGCCACGTTATCTACAATAATATTATGCTCGTCATGGCTGATCGTCTTATGATAACGCCCATAAACGGTGTCGTATTTTAATAAATGAGCCAGAGTCTCAGCGTCAGTAAGGTCATTGATGGCCACAACTTCCAAATCCGGCTTAGTTAAAGCAATTTTAAAAGCGGCCCGTCCGATGCGTCCAAAACCATTGATAGCTACTCTAATTTTTTGCGCCATAGTTTATTATAGTATAACGACTTGTCCAGGAGTTGGCAACTCGGCCGGGATACCTAACTCGCCGCGAATTTTTTCGGCCAGCATTTCCGCCGGTCGCTCTTCGCCTTGCACCACAAATACTTTTTGTACTGGCTTTTTAAGCGCGCTAAGATAGCGCAACAATTCGGCCTGATCCGCGTGACCGGAATAACCATGAACAATTGCCACTTTTGCCTTGACCGACACATGGGCCCCCTGAATCATCACCTGGCGCGCGCCCTCGGCCAGCGCCCGACCCCGTGTCCCCCGCGCTTGATAGGCAATAATCAATAAAATATTTTTAGGATCGGACAAATACCGCGCTTCGTGGTACAAAATGCGCCCACCCGTTGACATACCACTGCCGGCAATAATAATTTTGGGCGCCGGCGCTTCATTAATTTTCTTAGACTCTTCGCGCGTGGCCGTAAAAGTGACGCCTGGAAACTTAAAAATACCTGGGGTATGGCTTTCCACCTCTCGAGTTTGAGTCCCGAAATAATCTTGGTAGCGATCAAAAATTTTAGTGGCTCCGATAATGAGCGGCGAGTCCACATAAATCGGAATGGGTGACACCTGCTTATGGGTCAATAGTTCATTCAACTCCATTAATAATTCTTGGGCACGCTCGAGCGCCAAGGTTGGGATCAGCAAAACGCCGTGATTTTTTATAACTTGTTCAATGGCTTGCTCTAACAGCCGCCGCCGTTCCTCAATTGATTCGTGTTTACTCCCGCCATAGGCTGATTCCACTAAAACATAGTCGGCCTGACTTGGTAAATCTTTAGGCGGTAGTAATCCGGTTTCTTTATTGCCCAAATCACCGCTAAATAAAATCTTTTTGCCCTCTGCTTCAAAAATAATAGAGCTTGATCCTAAAATATGCCCGGCATTCAAAAAAGTCGCTTGGACTTTTCCGCCAAGCGGCACCGGCCGACCATAAGTAATCCCCCGCCACAATTCCATGAGACCTTGGAGGTCATCTTGTCTATAAAGAGGTGGATAATTTCCCTCGCGCGCTTCTTCTTCTAAAATATGGGCGCTATCATGTAAAACCAATTCGGCTAAATCGCGCGTCGGCTCGGTTGAATAAATAATCCCACGGAAACCTTGAGCGTACAGCCGCGGCAGTCGTCCGGTATGGTCAATATGAGCATGCGTTACCAAGACAGCTTTAATTTGGGCCGGATCAAACTCAAAGGGCTTATAGTCTAAATCTTCGGCAAAGCGACTGCCTTGATGCATGCCGCAGTCAATTAAAAAATTCCCCGAGTCAGTCTCTAAAAGATAATTAGCGCCAGTTACTTCACGTGCACCGCCGAGAAAATGTAACTTCATACTATTTTGCTTTAGGATCGCACCAGCGTGCGCCAGCCGGACAGCGCCCAATATTTTTTATCTCGGGCGGCGGTAAAATATATTGGCGACCCAAATCACCATCATACGTCGCAATAGCCAGAGGGGTAGAAAGAGCTGTTGGTATTTTGGCCAAATTACGTGCCTTGACTGCTAGGCTATAACGCGTGGCCGGCTGAAGATTTTGAATCATAATAGTGTTGTCCGCGCGATCCTGCATCCAATCAGTGAATGTACCCCAAGTTGGTATGGTCGTAATCGTATTGTTCAGACCAAGATAGAACGTGCTATGCGGATCAAACTGCGAAGAAAAAATAACAAAAGCGTACTCGGTACTAGCCGGATTACCCTTAGTATCAATGGTAGCAACCGCGGCAAAGGGCGGGAGCGGCGTAAAGGTTTTGATTTCCGGCGCTTCAGCAAACGTAATCAGCTCTGGCAAGGCTTGCGCGTCAGACTCATGCCCGACCAGACTGATAGCGTGAACATGTCGACCATTATACGTCTGGTTGGGTTGTAATTTTTTCTCTGGCACACAGACCACCCCATCACCATTTAAGAGTGCTAGGGCCACTAACTTTTTTTCACCGCGATCATGCAAGACATAATGATCAGCATACTGCGGCCAGCGGTCATACACGCACCACTGTACCTCGTTAGCTGAAAGCGCGCGCGTAGTCCGACTCACCGGCGTGCCCGATGGCAAAAAATCTAATTGTGGCCGTTGCCGCGCTTTGGTTAACGAGGTTGGAGTACTTGGCTGTACTGCTTCCTTAGCCTCACCCAACCGCACCGTGGACGAAACCGTAGTCAATCCAAAAAAATCGCGCGCCTCTATCTGAAAAACAAACTTGCCTTCGGGAAAATCACCGGCGATATCAACACGATCAGTTAAACGGTCAAACAACACCCCATTCTGCGACGGACCAAAGCGGCGAATTTGACCATCGTGCCGGAACAACGCGGCCGGATCGTCGCTAAACCAAATGGTATAACTGACAAAATGTTCTTCGGCGACCGGTGACCAACTAACTCGAGCGCCATGCGCCATTCCAGTCACCGCTATCTTGCCTGACCAAGCTGGCGGCACAGTATCCAGAGTGACCGCCTCTGACACCACGGTAAAATCCGACTCGTCAGAAGATTTAACTCCAAAACGAATCATAAAGCCGTCAGTAGAGACTGCCTTGGTTCCCGGCTCATCTTTAGCACGAAATACAAACCAACCCAAACTGCCTGCCCCATACCCTGCTTCTTCAGGTCCAGCCCAATCAAAATCTAGGGCTGAAGATTTGTCTCCGCCGAGCGGCTTGCGCCACACTGACCCACCGTTTAATGAATAAGCAAAATCATGCAAGCGCTCAAAAGTGCCCGGCGAACCCCCCACGGCAAAAGCCACTACCACATCACTTGAACCATCAAACCGCTGTCGTACCTGCCACGCTGGTAACACTTTGGTATCAAGTGGAGCCCAAGAATTTGGCCAAGCCAAGCCCGGACCAGTTGGTAATTGTCCGGTTTCTTTATTTTGCACTTGGGCTCTTATACCACCAGCTTGCCAAAAAATTCCACTCATCGCGCCGGCCAGAAAAAAAACTAGCACCAGCGTATGCAAAGTGTTGGACCAACGATGTTCATGCCAAAGCTGATACCAATAAAAGCGGCCGCACAGATAAGCATGCGGCTTGGCGCAGTTGTGGTGATGCCAGGCTTGAAAGTGTTGCCGGAGAGCCATAAAGAGATGCGCATATTATAGCATAAAAATCAAAAGCCGTCCCAAATAGGGACGACTTTATTCAAATTCTTTGTAACGCACTTTACCCGCCAGCCAATATCATCTCATGGCGTTCAACCATGTCGGTCAATAAGGGTCAACCGACACTAATAATGTCATCCCAGACCAGGATCTGGGATCCAGTACCTTATATTATATCATTGTATAGATCGTTCCACTCTGGATTAGTCTCCTCAATTAAATCAATCTTCCATTTCACTTGCTAAAAGGAACTGGATCCTCGGGTCTCGGCCACAGACCGATCCGCCTCTAACGGAAAGCCCGAGGATGACAGTGAGATGCCGTTCACTAATTACTTGGCGTTCTGCCAATCTTTGAACCACCACTGCCGAAGTTTTTGCACTGTTTCCGGAGCGCTTATAAGGAGGGAGACCTCGCGATTCTGGTCAAAGGAGTTAGTGCTCATGTTAAGCGAGCCGACTAAAGCCGTGACGCCATCCACTATCATAACTTTTTCATGTAAATACGGTTTCTTAAGCATTCTGGTCTCTCGCGGCAAAAAGCCGGCCGGCGGATGTTTTTCATAAGGCAAAAGCAAACGCACGTCAACGCCACGGCGCTCGGCTTCTTGAATCCAGCCTTGTACTAAACCGTCTTCCCAAACTTCGGTGGCGATTAAAATTTCTTTTTGCGCGCCTGTGATCAATTCACGCACCGTCGTTCGACTGGTTTCCGGACTGATAACCAGCGGGCCGGCAACTGGCCTAAAAACCGTACCGCGAAAATCTGCTTCAAAGATTTGACGCAAAATTTTTGCTATTTCCGGTGCCGTAATGATGGCTAAAATCTCCCGATTTTTTGTAAAAGCCGCCTTGGTCCAATTGGCCGTCATAATCCAAGCCTCGTCATCAATCACCGCGAACTTAGCGTGGCAAAATTGAAAACGCGGCGGACAGAGCCGTACCTCAACGCCAGACTCGACCAGCTGTCCTCGAATTTCTTTGGGCGTCCGCGCGCCGCCGTACGGTTTGTCTTCTAACAAAACACGAACTTGCACTCCCCGTCTTTCCGCGTCTACCAAAGCCTCGGCTAACTGCTGATGGGTAAATAAGTACATCTCAATCGCAATCTCGCGCTTGGCTTTGTTCAACGCTTCAAGTAAAGGCGCCGTGCCTGTTCCCGGCTCTTGCCAAATACTAACCTGACTTACGCCGACGAGCGGCGTGGCCACGTTTGGCGGGGAAAAACTTCCGTTCCACCAAGCGCCTAAACACAACAAGAGCACTACGAATGCTCCTAAACGAAAGCGGCTTTTCAGCCACTGCGGAAAAAAGATACCCTCCATACCTTTTTTGAGAATTAAGAATTAGGAATAAAGAATTAAGAGAACTATTGAATTCTTAATTCATGATTCTCCATTCTTAATTCTAATAAGAATACCGATCCACAATCTGTCCCCCGCCGTCTTTTAACAATAAAGTATCGTGAACACGATTCCACAAGGCGTGAGTGCTATTAATGTATGACCACCACTCGTTTTTCCAAAAATCAACCTTACTGACAAAATCGCGCACACAACCGGCATAATTTAAGTGATCTGCCACGTAACCGGTGCAAAACCAATCCGTGGCAATGGGGGTGTTCAAGGTCTGGGTGGTACGACATCTGGGCGCGCGTTCCAAAAAAGTACGACATCTAGGCTCAAAATTTTCAATGGCTTCTTTCCAAGGCATGGGACATTCCTCCGGCAACTTGGGGCTGAACTTGAAATCCTGATTTAAATAGCCACTGCAGATATTAAGACGGAACGTACTGTCCCCGCGCGGACTGGACTGACTAAAGAGTCGCACCAAAGAGCCGGTTGGCAAGACAAACACGCCGTCGGTCGCTGGCACTTCAGTATAAATCGTATTGTGGAGCGGGACCACATAATAACGCTCGCCTCGACGATTGGTTAAGGTCCAGCCAGTCAGGTCAATCGGCATACCGCTCGTGTTGCGCAGGCGCACTTCTTCTTGACCAAACAAGCCTGGAGCATTGACGCTTTCCAGACGAATGCGCTGATACAACTGGGACAAATCCAAAGTAAAAGTCATGCTGGGCGGATTGGGGTCAAGCCGAGCTAGGCTGTCTTTGGCGCGTACGCTAAAAGTGTAGGGGCCGCCCAAAGCCGGCAAAGTCACCTGACGAAAATCTTGGCGCCCCATATCAACCCACGTCTTATCCAAAGGATCCAGTTTAGTTTCAAACGTGACGGTGCGTGGTTCGCCAAACGAAGCCGCGCCCACATAGCGAAAAATTAAATCACGCCGTGTGACTACGCGCTCGGGACCGGAAGTAATGTAAGTTTCTGGTCCAGCGCCGTTGCCACCACTCGCGCGCCGACTTTCCGAAGCCGTAATAATTTCGCCTTCAGGAATTTTTCTAAACACCGCGTAAGGGACCGCCACGATATCTTCCGGACGATAGCCTAAGGCGCGCAACACCTCGGTACTTGGAGTCAGCCGCCGTTTACCACCCTGTAAAAGATAAACCTGTTTACGTGACAGGCGATTCCGCAACACTGTACCTTCGGGATAGGCTGATGATTTATTAATAGCTGGTCCGTCAGGAAGTTTTTTAATCTCAACCTCGGTCAAGCGAAAAATTCCCGCATCTTGATAGCCCAGCGCTACAAAATCCTCTTGGGAGACCGGGCGCTTTCGTCCCCCATCCATGACATAAACACGCGAACCTGTTCCTTGCACCAAAGTCCCGTCTTTAACCTGCGGCTTGGCAAGAGCTGGCAGAACAAAAAATCCCCCCAACACCACCACGCACATCATGACACATGACACATGACCTATGACACTAGGACGCATAGATTATTTTTCCAATCGCGAAATAGTCTGGTTAGCGACTTCGGGGCCAGACTCTTTTAAGATACGATAGTACTGAACCAGCGCGTCCACACTACCGGCGTTAACCACGGTCGCATTTTTTTCTCCTGGCAATTTGTACAGTAATGTGCCGCCGGGATTCACAATATAATTAATATCTGTAATTGAGGAATCGGTATTCTGTCCGGCCATGACCGCAAGTAGTTCAACTTTATCGGCCTTGGACACAGCTGAATCCAAAAAGGCTTCCATGGGATTTGTATGGCTCCACCTTTCAGTCACGGCGGCCACTGCTCCCTCAGGCGCGGTCCAAGACCCATCATAAGGATAAAGTTTACGCAAAATTTTAATTAAGGCCAGATGCCCTTCAACCGTCTCGGCATTACTCTTGTCTGTTTTCCATTTTATCAAAGATACAAACGCTTCTAAATTTTTATTGGTAATTTCTCTGGGACCGCTTCCCGGTAAATCAAGCACGGCTCTTCCATCAACATTTCCCAAATGCACTCCAGCCACTTCAGCCGAACCATGTTCATGGATAAAGTCTTTGAGCTCACTCAAGCGCTTAACTACAGCTAGTTTTCCATTTAACAAATCAGCCGTCAGATCATCTGTGTTAACTGTCATGGTCTCATCGTCGTCTGGATGACCTTCTGGCTCAAAATGTTCTGGCACTGGAGCGGGCGGTGGTGGTGGTAAAGTATCAACAGGAGGAACCGGAGCCGGTGGTTCTTCGGGCATTGGTGGTGGCTCGAGGGCGGGCAGTATGTCATTAAGAACTGGCGCTTCGGGAACCACACCTTCTGGATACAAATGCCGATACGCTTCAGCCAGCTCGCGCAAAATTGGTTTCACGGTTGAGCGAGTGTTTTGTTGCAGATTAACTAGGTCATTAACCAATTCTGGCTTAACTTCTTTAAACGCGTGCGCGCCGCCCAAATCCGTACGGAAAAATACTGTCTCGCCATCTTCACTCAAACGATAAATCACGCTACCAATAGTTTTGTCAGCACCGGGAGTTAGTAAGGACTTGAGGCCTTGCAGACGATCCTCTGGAGAATGCGTGTAATCCAGATAATCACGGAAACCGAGTTCATGCCCGGTCATGGTTACGGTGTCATGCGCTATGTGCGGCGTCCAATCAGATGGAGCTGGGGCTTCCGGCGGCGGCTCTGGTGGTGGCGGTGCTTCTGGAGCATGAGCTAGCTCGGCCGGAGTTTCATTGGAGACCGGTTCACCCAATTCCACTGGCTCGCCCACTTGTACAGCTTCTTCCGGAGTAGCTGGCGGCACGGCTGATTCTGGTACAGCTGTAGATGTAGCCCCGACGCTTTCAGTCGGGGTTGGAACAGCTTCGGCTCCCGGAGGAACACGAGGCGCGGCCCCGCCATGAATTCGCATATCAGCATGCAACTGACCCGGCGTTTCGTGGCCGGACACACTTTTATCAAGAGGAAATTCTCGCGCTTCACCAATCACTTTCATGTGGTTACTGTTTATAAATTCATACTTTGATCCCGGTTGCGCGCCAAATAAATCCTTGCCACCAACACTGCGATAGCCAAAGGCTTTTAACATCTGATCAGCTTTGTGTTGAATATCACTCGCACTCGCATCTTCTGCCAAACCAAATTTTTTCGGATGCGCGGCAATCTGACGAATGGCCGTGCCTTCCAAACGATAACGCTCCGAGGCGTGAACCGCGTTTGGACTGCCGCCCGCGCTCATGGCATGTTCATAAGCAGTCTCATGAGCCACAACAGGGGCGACGTTGGTCGTGTGTTCCGCAGATGGCGTGGCTGGATGAATTTCAGCCGACGCGGGAGCTGGTGCGGCCGCAACATTAAGTCCTTCTTGATCATCAAAATCAACTTGCTCGTGACCAGCATCAGGATGTTCAATGGGTTCCACGCCCGGTCCAGGCACGTCAGGATGTAGCTCTGGTACCAACGGCGACGGCTCACCTATGCCAGGACCTGGAATATTAGGATAGACTTCAGCCACTGCAGGTGCGACCGGTGCAGGCGGTGCTTCGGGAACAGGAGTTGGCGCGTGTGTGGGATAATGGGTTTCCTGCGGCAATGGCGCTGGGACTGGCGTAACTTCAACAGGTTTTGATGAAACCGGTTCTTGTCGAAACAAATGCGTCATGCGCTCCCAGGTTTCTCCAAACTTAAAAATATTGTTTAAAGAATGTCCGGCGGCAGACAGCGAATGTACATCAATCTTACCCGGTATCTGTCCAAAATTTTCAATCGCCCGACTCAACTCATGAGACAAAGATAGGCCATCGCTTCCAATAGCGGAAATCGTAGTATTGCTAATACCGAGTGTTCGCAAAACAATACCCCCGGCTTTTATAAACTCCAAAGCCTTACGTCCCTTGCTCCCCTCGCCCTGCCAACCCAGTGCTCGCATAGTTTCAAGAGCACCATCCCGTACCACATTTTTCAAAAAACTAAGTTTTTCGCCCTGCCGTTCTTTTTGTTTTTTCAAACGCACGGTTCTCTCATACAGTGACAAACCGCCATAAGCTAAACCGCGAGCCGCGTAAGCCCCGCCAACCGTACAGGCTAAATTAACAGAATCCCGCGCGGCCTCTATGCCGCTCACTTTACCGACAACATATTCATCAAGTATCTCGCCCAAATTAAATTCACTCAAATATTGAGGCAAATTTCCCCTTGGTCCAAGTTTACGACTGTCTCGTAAAATTTCTGCCAACTGCTGACGAAATTCGCGACGTGTATGTTCGGGCAAAGCCGCTCCTTTAAGTTTTTGCTCTAATTCTTTTACCCGCCCTAACACTCGGTCACTTTTCATGACTGTTTCTCCGGATAACCTGGCCGCTTCTCGCCCTGTCCTTTGACTTTGGGATTCCCTAAAAAGATCACCCATGGCTTTCCCAATATCAGATTTACTACCGGAAATTCCTCCCAACAAATGCTCTTGAAGATACTTGGGCACAGTGTAAATACCCTTCACCCCAAAAACACTGGCCGCGGTCAAAGTAAGCTGTTTAGCCACTTCTTGAGCCAGCATTTTTTTCATCCGAGGATTCTTTTTCAATTTTTCCTTAACTTCCGGATCTTTAAGTTTAGGAGCTTCGACTGGAGTCTGCGCCGCGCGCTCGGCCCGATCTCGTGGACGACCGCGTATAATCGCGGTTTGATCCGGCTTTAATAAATCTTCATTTATACGAACCAGCATCTCGTCTGCATCGGGTAAATTGGTTTTAAGGTTTTGTATTACTAAACGCAAGGTATCAAGCGAGCCTAAACTCCAATGAGTGATTTCGTTAAAAGTCTCATGGGCTAACCTATTATAATAATTAAAATGGTTGGCATAATAATTAGCCAAATAAGGATCTTGGTCCATTAACTTTTCCCAGGCCTCTTTTACGACAGCCATTTTTTCCCTAAAAGGTTTTTGCGCGGCTTCAAATTCTGTTTTCAATTGCTCTCGTTCGGTCTGATCTTTAGCCTCTTCCTTAGCCGCTTCTATCTCTTTTTCAAGAGTATAACAAAAATTCTGTAACGGTTTTGGGCACTCATCACCGTAAAACTTTTCCAGCCTATTAAAATAATCTGGGTTGTTTTGGTGTTGACCCCAAAAGTCAGGAAGATCACCCCACTCTTCAAAAACATTCTTTACCCCCAAAGCACGCTCTGGGTTCAAAGCTTTTAGCTCCTCGTACAATCTAACGCGTTCTTCTTGCAGTTTGGTAAACTTCTCATAAAGAACAAAAATACGCTCTTTCTGTTCTTGCTGTGCCTGTGCTTCACGATCTGGTGGCGGCGCTGGCGCTGGTTCGGGAGCACGCGCTG
>CAZHTB010000063.1:0-2919 GCA_964535685.1 uncultured Gammaproteobacteria bacterium | reverse complement strand
AGTGTTTGCCACAGCGTTTGAAAAATGATTTTTTGGGTTTTGACCAGTTCAGGGTGTTGGATAATAAGTCCGACGGGGTGTTGTTTTTGGTCCAGCGATATCATGGCCAGTTTATCTTTGTAGATAATCGTGTAAGTAGGCGCCGGGGGAAGATTAGTAGGAATCCATTTACGTTCGTCCAATCCGTAGAGCGTGCCGCCGGCACCGAGTGAGATAACATGGACACTGATTTTTTTCTTAATGCGAGTTGGGATAAATTCTGGAAAGGCCTGATAGAGATGGGTACCAATTGAGGGTGAAGAAAAAACCTGGTAGAGTTTTTCTTTTTCTCGGCTCATGGTTTCCAGTACGTCTTCTAAAATGCGGTGGACGCCGGCTAAACCCTCAAAGAAACGCACTAGTGGTTGGTTGTGTTGCTCTTTGAGATTTTTTAGAGCAGGCAGGAGTTGTTGCACGGCCAATTCAACTGAGGACAATTGATGCTGACGCTCTTCTATAAGAGAGAGTAAGCGTTCGGGATTTTCCGCTACAAAGTATTGGTGTTTGTCTTGGTGGTAATAACTGACTAGACCATCTTCAATTAGTAGTTTGAGCATGTCGTAGGCAGTGCCGCGATTCAAGTCCGCGGCCGAGGCGATCTTGCGCACTGGTTGCGGGCCTAACGGCAACAGGGCGAGGTATAATTTAACGGCTTTTTCCGGCAGGCCTAGTTTTTTAAGAGTGGCTTCAGTCATAGAAGATTATCAGTCACACCTTACAGCTTATCATTGCTTTTGTCAACTTTTTTTCTACACGTTGCGTGTTGATAATTTTTTTATCTAATATTAGCCAAAAATACACCAGAATTTGTCGGTACTAGTTTGCATTGTGTTTTATTCAAAAAGGAGGTATACTAGCCAATTATATATGAAGCGAAAAAATATTTTTGTATTTACAGGTGGCGGTTTGTCACCCAGTCTTAATCCTACCTTGGCCGGAGTAGTTGCGGCGGCGCAACAACGAGGCTGGCGGGTGTATGGCGGACGCAAGGGTTGGGCCAGTATGTTGCCGGGTGGAACGCATCTTGACCTTTCTCGTCTTTCGGTGAAATCCTTGGCTGGATTGGGGGGAGCTTTTTTAACTTCTAGCCGGACTAATCCGATTAAATATCCAGGCGGGCGGCGTTTTGTGGAACAGCTGATAAAAAAATTAAAACTGGACGCAGTGGTGGCGATTGGTGGTGATGATACTTTGTCAGCGGCGCAACAATTATATTTAGAAGATAGCGCCTTCATTTTTGGTATTCCTAAAACTATTGATAATGATATTCCGGGTACGTATTACGCACCCGGTTTTGCCACGGCGGCTGAATGTCTGGGTCAGATGGTCTATGAATTGCGGGAGCGGGCTGCCAAAGCCTTGTCGCGCATTTTTATTATTGAGTCCATGGGGCTTCATGCCGGCTGGCTTCCCGCGGCTGGGGGTTATCTCGGTGGGGCGGATTTAATTGTCGTGCCGGAGCAGGTGGTACACTTTAATTATTTTTTATCAGTTTTAAAACGACGCTACCTGGCTAATGGCGGCTATGCCATGGTGGTGGTAAGCCAAGAAGCGCGTTTTATTGGCGGCGTGACGGGACTCTCTGATGATCAAGCTGATGACTACGCCGTCAGTCGTCACCAGTTTTTATGTTTGGGTTTGAAGCAATTGGTTAAACAGCGTCTGGGCATTGATACTAAGGCAATTTTGCCCGGCAATTTATTAGAGTCAGCTGATCCGAACGCCATAGATAAAAAAATTAGTTTGGCTTTGGGTCGATCCACTGTTGAACAGATAGCGCGTGGGGGAATGCCAACGTTCGCGGTGGTTGAACGAGTGGGGGAAAAATTACAAGTGCGACATCGTCCGTGGCATGGCATTGATTTAGATCCCAACCCCGGCTTAACGGTTAAGGATTTTGATTTTAAAAAATTTCAGGTGACGCGACGCTTCATTAATTATTTGCGACCGCTTCAACTTAAATTTTGGCGAGAAAAAAAGTGACCCCCCCCGAGGTCAACTCTGTGAAATTGTGGCTTTAGACGGCGAACGGTATCTCGTTCCGCTTGAGCCAATCCCACAGTCCCTGCTTGTCCAGCATCCCGCCGTGTCCCCCGAGGTGCTGGAGATTTCTGGCCGCGACCACGGCTCCGGTTCGCAGAGCTAGAGCCAGAGACAGTCCGTGATTCCTTGCTACCAGGAACCCGCCGAGTAGAGCATCGCCGCACCCCGTGGTGTCAAGGGCATCCACAGTGAGTGCCGGTTCCTCGGCGGTCTTTCCCGAGGCGACGTCCATGGCGCTGGAGCCGCGTTCGCCCATGGTGACGATGAGTGTCTCGGTCATCATCGCTTTTTCTACCTCACGAGCTCCGGTTTGGATCTTAGCGAGCAGGCGCGGCAGGTCGCGTTCCGGCGAGAAATCACTACGCAGTCCGAGGAAATCCCCCACCTCCGAGTCGTTCATGGAGACCGTGCGGCTAAGTGCCATGATTCTTTGGAGTTGACGCCGCTCGTCCTCATCCATTGGCTTCAGAATACTGGTGTTAGGGACGAAGACGGTATGAGCCTTGGTCACTGTAAAGATTGAGCCCACCAGTGTCAGTTCTGGCCTGCGGATACCAGCGCAGATAATAAAGTCCGGCTGGCCCCCCAGGATTCGCTGCTTGATGTCTTTCCTAATGCTATCCGGAATTCCTTTCGTCATGACCTTGTGGCAGAAAATTCTACTCCGCCGGCCATGGGTCGTGCTGGAAGGGATGATGACGGTTCGCCCAGTTTCTCCCGACATGAGGAAGGTGTGACAGGTGATACCGAACTGGTCGAGTTCATCTTCCGGCGCGACTCGCCGTCCACCGAGAAGCGGGCAACATATTTCTACGTCACTCTCCCCGAGTTGGGCCA
>CAZHTB010000062.1:0-8159 GCA_964535685.1 uncultured Gammaproteobacteria bacterium | reverse complement strand
GAGTAGCTCTTTCCAGGCCCTATGTCCGGCGTGACGCGCTAAAAGTTTGACTTCACGACGCATGGGGAAATCTTTTTGCGCCGTTTTTTCAATTGGATAAAAAGGAAATGGCATAGCTATGTAGTTTTTAGTGATTAGATTTTAAGTTTTAGAAACGGAGTTCACCCGCGCCTTCGCGAACGACCCGCAACTCTTCACCCGTTACATCAATCACGGTAGAACCTATTCCCCTAAGCGACCCAGCGTCAATTACTATATCTAAATCGGGAAACTGTTTAATAATTTCGGCCGGTTCGGTCAATGGTGGACAACCGGCTTTATTCACACTGGTTGAAGTAATAGGGTGCCCCAAATGCCGCACAATTCCTAACGCCACTTCTGACTTGGGGATACGAATGGCAACCTTGCCGACCTCTGAACAAACCTGGGGCGGCGTTTTAGATCCAGCTGCCAAAATAATTGTGAAAGGACCGGGTAAAATTTCTTTCATCAAACGGTTGACATGAGACGCGACCACCGCGTACTTTTGCGTCTCGGCTAAATCAGCGCAAACAATACTCATGGGCTTGTTACTGTCCCGATCCTTCAAAGTAAAAATTTGTGTCAAGCCGGCCGGTGAAAAAATACTCGCGCCCAAACCGTAAAGCGTATCAGTGGGGTACGCAATTATCCCGCCGTCCCGCAACACGCGAACCACTTCATCCCAATGTTCAGCCAGTCTTGCCACGGGAATCACCTGCATAGACTAATGCTTATTATCCGAGTGATTAAGTTCGCGCTGTAATTCGTCAATGGACATATTAAGGAGTTCTGGAGCACGATGGATAAGACGTCGTCGTTGTAACGCTTTGGCAATCTCTTGCAATAGATAATTAAACGTATTGGTAAGCAAACGATAAGTATAATCCCCTTCCTCACTTATATCACTGACCAGAGCTGTTAATTGTAAATGTTTCAAACACTCGGCTCTACGTTCGCTGGTAGTCAGTTGATACATCAGGCCCAGGGCCGGCGGCAACTTAGTAAAACGCAAAGCCAAACTAACCGGCGGTAAAAAAATCGGCGGCAACAATTCTAGCGGAAAGGTAAACTCATGGTGACGACGCGGCGGCACTACGCCCCGCGCTACCAAGGTTTCAAAATACCGAGAGTGAGTCGCGATGCTGACGGCCATGGCCACTTGCTCCGGTAAGCCGTCTGCTTGTAAAAATTCCCGAAACCGCCGTAACTGCTCATCCACCAAACAATTAGTCAAATCCGTGTAAGGACGAATTTTAATAAAGGCCTGACGACCAGCGGCCAGTAACGTAGCCAACTCGGCTTGGGTCAGACGATTACGCCGCAAGTGCTGCTGGGCACGCTTGACATAGTGCTGTACCGCCGTTATGGCCCGTCGACGCTCGGATAATTTTTGTTTGAACCAAGCACTGTTCTTAATAGTTTTATCCAATAATTGTTCGGGTGTCAAAAAATTCTTATACCAATAACCACGACCATCTTCGCGATAATCAACCGGCATCTTTGACCCCCACAAAATTTTACCATTGTTACGCACTGCCTCGCGAGCCAAGCTGGCACGGAGTACACTATGTCGCCGCGGCCGAAACAACAGCCAAGGACCCACGGCGTACGGACGGAAACGTTCTCCCTGCTTAGTTTTTTGTTGATCGCGCATGCTGACCAACAAACCGCCATGATCTTCCACTTGTACCCATAAATGCTCGCGCAAAATCGCCCGAGCCGCTTCTAAAATTATCACCGGCACTTTGAGTAAACGCGCCAACACCGCGCCCGGTGAAGTAAAAAGTCCTCGCTCCGCGATAATCGCCCGCGCGGTTCGCGCATGAAAAACTTCATCTAAACTCGCCAGTGTAGCTATGACCACCAAATGATTACGATAGACACTTTCTGGTAGCTCCGGCCTGTACCACAACACTGACCCCTGTTTAGGTGCCTTGCTCTTGCCAATGCTCGCCACTTTACCTTTCAAATACATACCTATGGAGCTTATAGCTGATAGCTTTTTAGAAGTGCCACATCTTTTTCTCTTCCTTCTGGTTCAGTCTCTAAAATCAACGGCAAATCTTTAAGCGGACTTTTTTGCAACAAGAGCTTGAATCCTCTCTTCCCTATCTCCCCCTGCCCAATATGTTCGTGCCGATCCACTTTAGCTCCCAAAGCCACCTTGGAATCATTAACGTGACTCATTTTAAGATACCGCAGTCCTATAAATGAGTCAAACTCCCCAAACGTCTTAGTCATACCGGCTGGCGTACGCAACTCATACCCCGCGGCAAACGCGTGTTGCGTATCAAAACAAATACCCAGCCGTTCATCAGCCTCAAGCAGTAAGGCCAAATCTTCAAAACGCGAACCAATGGTCGCGCCAGCGCCAGCCGAAATTTCCATCAATAGTTGAGCCGTGCCGTGATAATCTTTCAGTAACTGCCGCAAACCAGTTGCCACATACTTAAGACCCTGCTCTTGGCCAACCTCGCGCGCACTACCGAGATGGGTCATAACGTACTTAGCGCCCAAGACCGAGGCACGTTCCAATTCTTCTCGTACCAACTTAATCGTGAAAGCACGACGCGAAGCCGTGCCAGAAGCAAAATTAATAAAATACGGCGTGTGCACATACCATTCGCTAAAACCGAATGAGTCACAAGCCGTACGAAATTTTTTGATCAATTGTTTCGTGAGTAAAGGCGGCTGGCCACCTTGAGGCGAACGGGTAAATATTTGGAAACAGGTACAACCCTCGGCCGCGGCGCGTGCCGGAGCCTGATCAATTCCGCCCGCAATGGAGACATGAGTGCCGATTAACATTCTTCTATAATACACTGCTTTTTCAAGTAATCCAAGGCTCGCTGGTTGGTCAAGATATTGGCCGCGTAATCGCGAAAGGCCTGATCTTTGAGACGGTTCTCAACTTCTGGATTGCCAGCTGAATGCGCGGCCCAACCTTGAAGATACTCATCTATTTGTTCTGGCGTTGGCTCCGTGCCATGAATACTACCAATCTGCTGTAACAACAAGGCAACCTTAAGCCGTCGCTCAGCTTGGGGACGCAACTCTTGTTCAAATTGCTCTTTATTTTTTTGCAAATGTTGCAGATAAGTTGTGAAATCCAAACCTTGGCGCGTTAGATCTTCTGTCAATTCTCGCGTCATGCGTTCCCGTTCGCCCACAATTAACACTTCGGGAAACTCGCCAAAATTACTGACCTTAATCAGTTCTTGTAATAAATCGCGTTCAGCCACTTGTGAGGCCTCGTTAGTATGTTCCAGGCTGACATTTTCCCTTACCTTATCTTGCAATTCCTGAACCGAAGCAAACTTACCCAAACTTTTAGCAAATTCATCATTCAACTCGGGGACTTTGACTTCAAACACCTCATGAACCTCTACCTTAAATTCAACCGCGCGACCAGCCAGCCGTTTTTCTTGCGCGTCTTTGGGATAGGTTAAAATAAATTCCTTGGTCTCACCCTTTTTAAGACCAACCAACTGTTCGGAAAAACCTGGCACGTAAAACGACTCGCCTAAAATCACTTCTTGCTTGCGCGCCTGCCCGCCATCTAGCGGCACTTTATCCAAAAACATCTGCAAAGAAACAGACAGCTTATCACCCAAACCAGCGGCGCGTTCTACCATGATCGTGCTCGCGCGCAAGCGCTGAATATCTTTAAGAACTTTGGCCACATCCTCGGCAGTGACCGGTTTCAAAACTTTTTTAATTTTAATTTTAGAAAAATCACCAAGTGTCACTTCGGGTAAAACTGCGACCGTAGCCGTGTACTTGAGCGATGATCCGGAAACCAGTTGCCTGGTCTTAATATCTGGCGCGGCTACGCTTTTCAAGCCCGCTTCCTCCAGAGTGGCCAGATATGAGCGCTTAATCATCTCGGCCGAAGCTTCTTCGTAAATAGCCATTTCGCCATACTTGTTTTTAACCACTTCGTATGGCGCCTTGCCGGGCCGGAAACCCTCAATCGGCTTTTTTTCTGACAAACGAACCGCCGCGGCTTCCAGCGGACGCTTCATCTCTTCGGAAGGAATCTCCACCTCAATTTCCACTAAACTTTTAGGCAACTTTTTAATAGTATATGACATAGTGCGGTTATGGTAGCAGAAACTCCGCGGGGATTCAAGATGGTTGAGCGCGACGTCGCATTAACCAGCCTTAAAACTAAAAACCCCGCCTCGTGGGCGGGTCAAAGATTGCCACATTCCCCAATTCCTAGGAATTGGGGAACTCGCAATGACAGTTGTGCTACAAGCTACCTGCCTTGCCGGCAGGCAGGCAGGCTACATGAGTCATGCATCACGATTTTTTCGGCAACGTCACCGTAAACGTACTTCCTTTACCTTCAACGCTCTCGACTTCGATTTTGCCTTTATGCGCGTCAATAATTTGCTTGGTAATAAAAAGTCCAAGGCCCGCGCCTTCATGTTGATGCATGATGACATTCTTGGCCCAAAAAAATTGCGAAAAAATATGCGCTTGCTGGTCCTTGGGAATACCCACTCCTGTATCTTTAACTATAATCACTGCCCCACCATGCTTTTCCGTAAGCGACAACTTCACGCTCCCGCCAGCACTCGTGTACTTAATAGCATTGCCTACCAAATTTTGAATGGCGAGCTCTAATTTACCAGCATCAGTAGAAATCTTAACCGCATCGTGCGGCAGATCAAGCTCCAGTTTCAATTTTTTAGTCTTAGCCTCCACTCCACTCAAATCCATTACATCCTCAAGAACCTTACGCACATCCGTCTCTTTAAAACTATAAGCCAAAGTCCCTTTCTGAATTTCCGAAGAGGTAATTAAGCTTTCCACCATGCCCTGCATTAAATCATTTTGTTTTTTAATTTGTTCAAACACGGGTTTTTGCTCCTCGCCCTTAACCTCGCCTTTAAGCAACATGTCAATCGCCCACTTGACCCCACCTAAAGGAGTACGCAAACTATGTGAAAGTATAAACACCAATGAAGTCTTCATGTGTTCCAACGTGCGCTCATCAGTGACATCGTGAAGCACGTGCATAAAACCATGCAGACGATCATGCACATCCCGTACTGGTGTAGAAATCACTTGAATTATCCTACCCACCGGCTCGTCTAAAACAACCTCATTCCGTCTGTCCTCGCCGACCTCGCTGTCCTTGCTGTCCTCGCCGTAAAACATCACCCGAGCCACCTGACTCAACCCCGCTTTTTCCAACTGTTTTTTATCAGCTTGTCGCCCCTCAACTTGCTTGCGCTTAACTTTAAGCATTTTCTCCGCCGCTGGATTGACATGTAAAATCACATCACTGGCATCAACCACAATCAAACCATCACGCAAACTTTCCACCACGGCCGCGGTATCGGCAAACATAACCGAGGTCCGTTTTTCCCCGCGCCGGACCAACAGCAACAACACTAGCCAGGCCAAAAAAAAGACGCCGGTGCCTATAGCTAAATAGGTTGGCGTAAAATAACGAGCAATAAACTCCATAAAAACTTAAGCGGCTGGCGGCGTAACCACGGTAGCCACTAGCGGTCTAACTGTTAGACGAGTGGCTAAAAGCGAAACAAACGTCAATACTAGATAAAACATAAAAAGTAAGGTGTAGGCAGACGAAACTGGGCGCATCAGCCAAGCAAAGGCCGAGGCGAAGAGACCGAGTAAGAGAAACGGCACGTGAACATAATGCAAAGTCCGCGCCGTTATTTGCCAAGCGCGGCGCATATGGAAACGCCAGGAAGTACTTTTGGTTGGCGGATCAAGCGGAATATCACGAAGCGACAAATTCTTAATCCGCTCGCCATGATAAATGTTATCAAAAGGCGGATCAGTCGACGTTGCCACCAATGCCGAGGGGAAGTGATAGCCAGTCTTAACTGCTTGCAAATAAAAAGAGTCCTTGGAGCCAATCTTCATTGCGGGCAAACCATAAACCCCTTGCAAATCAGCATAGCCTGACGCCACATACTTTTGCTGTTCTTGTGAATAGAGACGAACCAACGCCAGCGGTAAAATCTGTTTGGTTACCGCATCATAGGTAATGCCTGATTTCACGCGTTTACGTCGTAATCCCACGTGTTCAAGTAAGCGCAAAATAAAAAACAATAACAACACCGGTAATTCAAGAAGTGTCATATTGGAAACCGCCAACAAAGAAATAAGGGGTGCCGCGGCCACCACTGTGGTAACTGGCACAACCTGTTTCTCCACTGCTTTTTGAACTTTAGGATTTTTTTGCAATTCATGAACAACTTTCGTCGTAACGGTGATGACCTTAGTCGTGGTTTCCACCACGGCCTTGGTTGTCTCTATGACAGGGGTGACCACAAATGTTCCCGCCGCCTTACTTACCGCCTCGGTCACCGGCGCTACTGCCGCTACTGCCGCTTGAACCGGCGCGGGAAGATTAACGGCGGGTTCTGGTGTCACAACCACAGGCTGACCAGCCTCTGGCTGGGGCGGCGCTTGAACTCCCAAAATAGACGACTGCCCTGTAGCTGAAACCCCGCGTAAATCTAATTGCAAATCCACTTTTCCGTCGCCATCAACATCCACGCTTTGCACTTGCCCCACTTTCAACCGAAACGTGGCCGCCTCCGCAGACGCGGCAACAAACAACAGACAACAAACAACAGACAACCAATGTATTTTAATTTTCATAGCTACATGCTTTATGTTACATGTTTCATTCAATCGTCACTTCCACCGTTTCGGCATCAATAAACCTCATCGAGATGTTATAAGTTTTTCCACCTGCCGTGACGCGCCTCACCTGGCCAGCGGAAAAAGAAACAATCTGCGGCTGGGTAAAAGAAGTTGAAAGGTCAACCGTATTGATCAGCTCTTGCAAAGCCTCGACGCGCAGGAGAGAAGAAGCGGCCGGAGAAAGCGGCGCGACCGGTGCTGGTGGTGGCAGTTTAGGGGGCGCCACCACCTTAGCAGGAACGGACGGAGGCGGAACAGGCGCTTCCTCAATCACAGGTGCTTTGGTGGGAGGAGCTACTGGCTCTGGTGTAGGGACAGGCGGCGAAATGGGAGCATCTGCCACATCCCCTTCTTGAGGCGCGGGCAAAGCCACTTGCTCGCCATTAATCACCAACACGGAATCGTTTCCACGACCAGTTAAAGACAAGACTACTTCATTAACCGCCTGCATCAACCGGGCCTGTATAAAATTTCTGCTCGGTAATGGTAGATCAATCCTAGCTAAAGAAAAACCTAAAGGCGCAAAACTCGTAGGCTGTAATAAAGTTGGGGCTCCTTCTACATGTACCACTCCCACCGAAACTTGAGCGGTCTCCACCAGATCAAGATTGCGTGCTTTAAGCGAGAGAGTGTAGCGACCAGCTTGGCGTGGTGGCAGGAAAAAAATGGTTTGCCGTGGCCAAGCGGACAGTGTGAACCAAACTGGCTCACGGCGGAGACGGCCGGTGATGTTAAGATAATAGGTGGTATCGCCACTTAATGCAGTCACTTGATATTCAGTACTAGGTGGATTAGTCGAGATAAAGTTAATGGCCACGCCGCGCAGTTCCCCGCTAGCCGTGGCCACTGGCTGGAGCTGGACGTGAGTGAGGGAACTCGCCCAAGTAGTTACCGCTGGCAAAGCTAAAGGTTCGCTTTCAATACCACCGGAAGTTACCTTAGTTAAGAAAAAATCATCATATCTGGTGTTAGGAGTAAGATTGTTAATAGAGATGACAACAGTTTGGCCCTCGTTTTGACGATTGCCAGGATACACCAGAAGGCGACCGGGGTGAATCCGCCGACCGCGGTAGAGCCGGTATTCACGAGCGTTCGCCGGAGTGTTGTCAGTTAGAGAAACTTGAATGGCAGTCGGAGACAGCGGGCCGGTGTAAGAAGGTGGGGCGTCAGAGGTTGGAGTGTCGGAAAGCGGATTATTGGAAATTATGGTTTCAGACGCCGATGAAGCAGTACCTTCCGAAGAGCCGGCGTCAGCCAGCGGATTATTCGCCGTTAAGCCCCCAGTCGTGGCCCCAGCGCCCGTACCTGCCACCGAAAGATTGTTGCTGATCGTAGCGGCAGAGATTGCGGCTGAAGACACAGCAGCTGAACCACAGTTGGCGGTTTTAAATGATCGTTCGGTAGAATAACTGCCAAAATCACCATAACTACTGCCAATAACA
>CAZHTB010000061.1:0-4605 GCA_964535685.1 uncultured Gammaproteobacteria bacterium | reverse complement strand
CTCCAGGTCACCCGCCGGACAGTTCCAGCTCGCACGGTCTTTCGGTGCCTGTTCCACACCTCCCCAGCGGCGGCCTGAATGCAGGCGTCGTTGTCACAGCACCGCAGACTGGTGTGGTTGTCGCACACCACTTCGTTCATGGCCCTTCCTTGGCAGCCCTCGATGGGACGGCCATCGGGCTGGCTCGCCAGACAGTCAGTCTTGAGAGATCTGGTGCGTCCTTGGATCCGTAACTGGAAGTCATCTCGAGCATTGACTCGCGACATCATTGCCTCCTTGCCCCCATTTATAATGACGATATCTAATCTGGACTCGAGTGTCAATGATACGTGGTTGACTCGGCACCAATAATTACCTATACTGAAAAATAATAAAGCGCCTGGGGGCCTGCCTGTCGGTAGGCAGGGGTGGCAAGTTTGTTTGGGCTATCCCTCTAAAATGGATGGCTTTTGTGTTTGGAGGGTATGCTGATCTTTATTGATGAATCGGGAGATCCCGGGCTTAAACTTGATCAAGGATCAAGTCGATTTTTTACCATTGCTTTGGTAATATTTGAAGACAGGGATGAAGCCACGGCTTGCGATCAACGCATCGCATTATTAAGAAGAGAGCTTGGTTGGATCGAGAATAGTGAGTTTCATTTTAAACGAAATTCGGACAGAGTTCGTACGGCTTTTCTTCGGGCCGTTGCTCCTTATAACTTTTTCTACTATGGTATTGTGATAAACAAAGATCCGCAGAAACTCTGGGGCGCGGGTTTTAAAAATAAGGAATCATTTTATAAATACGCATGTGGTCTAGTATTTGAGAATGCTAAAGATAAAATGAGGCAAGCAATTGTGGTGATTGATCGGAGTGGGGATCTTGATTTTCGTAATCAATTAGCGCATTACTTGCGCAGAAAAATGAATCAGGGTGATAAAATTATTGCGGCGGTTAAAATGCAGCGTTCGGAGGGAAATAATTTACTACAATTGGCTGACTATGTGGCTGGGGTAATTAGTCGCTCTTGTTCTAGCACTAAAAAATACACTGACGATTATCGACGTTTGATTGGCCATAGAAAGATAAATGTCCAGATTTGGCCTGAATTTTAACAAACAGAAACCCCCGGACCTATCCCTTACGGGAATGCGGCGATAGACGCCACAGTTTGGTACGGGGGCAATTCCTACTTACAGGATATCATAAAAAAGACAAAGGTCAATAGTCGCCCCAGTTTGACAACCATTGCGCCTAAGTCCATAATTAGCGCATATGAAATACTTTTTTTATTCGTTGTTAGCCGTTTTAATTTTACCATGGGCCGTGCACGCCGCCCCGGGCGAGCAGTTGGGCGATATTATTATTAAGGAAGTGCTGATCCGGCCCAGCCCTCTTCATCAAGGCTCCGGCGAGACCGTTACGCTGGACCTAAGTTTACAAAATATTGGGCAGGGGAGTGTCTTTGTCTCGGGCAATGCCCTGATTGTCATGAAGCGAACGGATCAGATGAGTGAAGTGGCGCGCTGGTCAGTGGGACGGTCGTTGCAGATTGCGCCTGGAGTGACTACGACGATTGCTAATTTAGTGCTGACTGGAGCGGCTGATTTAGAAAAACAGGTGGCGCGTATTCCAATAGAATTCCGTTTTGATTCAACCTTTGTGGTAGATGAGCAGATACGAGAGAATAATTTATTTAGTACTACTTTAGCTGTGGTGGCTGTCGCTCGACAGGATACGCGGGCGCCCGTGTTGAGTAATATTATAGTTGACGCGTCTGATACTTCGGCCGTGGTGCGCTGGCAAACTGATGAACTGGCTTCTACGCAGGCGAGTTGGGGAGTGACTGACAATAATTTAGATACAGCCTTGCAGTTGCCGAGATTGCAAGATGCCACTAATCATCAAGTGAGTTTGAACGATCTCAAACCCGCTACGCATTATTTTATTCGTATACGTTCTCGAGATTTAGATAATAATTTGTCCGAATCGCCGCTAATTAGTTTTACTACTAAAACCCTAGCGGCCGCCACCCCCCTACAAATAATTTTGGATAAGAAAGTGTGTGAACCGAGCGGACTGGCAGCGCAGTTGAATTTTAGTAGTAATTTACCCGCCACCGCCCGCTTGCAGTACGGCCTGTCCGCGCAGTACGGCGATGAGGTGATTGTCAGCGCTGTCCCGCTTACTCATTTTTCCGTTCGTTTACCGATTGAAGCTAACACCACATCTCATTTTCGCTTGACCGCCTTGGCCGTAACTGGACAATCAGGATTTTCTATTGATGACGTCATTAGTTGTCAGGCACCGACAAAGTCGCGTGAGTCAGAAGCTGGCCGGCCAGTGATTCAAGGAGTGACTGTCGGTGACATTACCAAGGAAAGCGCAGTCGTGGCTTGGCAAACTGATAGGCCAACTCGTGGTCGTATAGAGTATGGCGTGACTTCGTCATATGGCGAACTGGGACTAAGCGAAGGATTTTCCAAAGAGCATCGTTTGAACCTGCGGCATTTGCAAACCGGCGCGCTCTATCATTTCCGTATTTATGTTGAAGATGCGCTCACTAATTGGCAAGTGACGCCCGATCAAACCTGGCAGACGACTCCAACCGTACAACAAAGCACTGGCGTCTCCACGGACAATCTAGCTCTCTCTTTGCCGCCCCTGATTGCTGGACCGAGTGGTCTGCTTGTCTCCGCTCCGCGCGGGGCTCGCAGTCAAACCTTGGCGGCAACTTCTGATGGTTTGGCTGTGGCTTGGGAAGATACGCGTAGCGCGGCCGAGATGATTGGTTGGCAATGGTTTGATCTTCAGGGATTACCAGTAGGAGCGCCGGTATTTCTGACCAGTCCTCCTGAACGCACGACCTCGCCGGAACTTATGTCAGTCGGTCCACAGCGTTTTTTACTGGCTTGGCAAGCGGGCGGACGATTGGAAGTGGCGCAAGTTACTCGCGAGGGGCAAATTTTGTCTCGGGAAATTATTACCAACCAGTCTGGCGTTAGTGATTATCGTTTTGTTTCCGAGGGGCTCTCGCCAGTACTGTATTGGGCAGTCAGCACTGCTAATGAATCAATAATTATGGCGGCGCGATTAGACGCGCAAGGCAAACGTGTGGGAGAAACGGTTACGGTCGCGCGCGGCACCAATCCATGGCTTGTGTCGGGTCCGGGGGGTCTGGCCATGCTCTGGCAACAAGGCGGCAATATCTTGTTTCAGTATCTTGATCAATCATTAAAGCTTCGCGAGTCACCAAAATTTTTATCAGGCGTTGGTTTGGGGAGCGCGGTGGGGACTCCGAGCGGGTTTGGTTTGTTGTGGTCCGAACAAAATCAGATTTGGTTTACAGAATTAGATAGTTTGGGCAAGGCAATGTTGGGGCAGAAAGCGGTTGGTCAGGCCTTGCGTTTGGGAGATATTGCACCGCTTCAGTATCAAGACGGTATTTATGCCACTGCTTGGGCTGATCATCGTGTCTCACGAGAAAATTTTGGTTTGGCTCACTGGCGGAGTGGAGGAGCTCTTGATATCTTAACTATTCCGCTTAATGACGGAGCAACCTTACGCCCACGTCTCGCGCTATTTGGTTCTGGCTATTTTGCGACGTATGCTTCGCTCGTTGTGTACGCGCAACTCTATGGATTTATGGTGACATCGGCGGGGACAATACCAACTGCCGCCGCCTCGTCCCCGGCCTCCACCACAAATTTGGCCGATACCTTAATTATTTCTGACGTTAGTGTTTCCTGTCCGGCACGACAACTGGTCACTGTTAAATGGCATACCAATAAATCTTCGGACAGTCGGGTGGAGTTTGGTAAAGAAATTTATTATGGCGCGACGGCGTATGGTGAGCAGGGAGTGACCGAGCACGAAGTAAAAAATATTCCAGTTGATCCAGATACGGTGTACCATTATCGTATTCGTTCGCGCACTTTATCTCAGCCAGAAGTGTTGGGGGAGGATCGTTTAATAATGTGTTCGTCCATGCCAACTGTGGCCGCGATTCCAGCGCTTTCTTTTGTGCCAGTCGTTAAAATCACCCAGCCACCGGCTGAAGTTGTTAAACCAGTGGCTTCCACAGTTAAAAAGGGGGTACCGGTTAAAAAGCCGGTTTTAGTGCAGAAGCAAAAAGCGGGGCCTGTCCCCGCTAAGCTTCCGACGACTACCGGTGTCGGGACCCCGACTTCTGGGAACGTCGGGGCGGCACCAGTGACTTCCCCAACACCCTCCGCTTCACCAGCACCGGCGAAGAAATCTTGGTGGAGGGTTTGGTAAATTTTAGTGAGTCATGCTACATGATTCGTGCTACATGAGAGACGGCCGCGGTCATGGCAATCGCGAGCGCGTCGGCCGCGTCGTCGGGCTTCGGAATGTCTTTGAGTTTGAGTAAAGTTTTGACCATGATCTGCATTTGCCGTTTGTCAGCTCGGCCGTAGCCAGTGATCGCTTGTTTGACCTGAAGTGGGGTAAATTCCATGATGGGAATACTCGCGCCTCTTAAAGTCACGAGAACTGTCCCCCGCGCCTCGGCAACCGAGAGCGCGGTTTTGGTATTTTTAGCAAAAAAAAGTTTTTCCACGCCGACTAAGCTTGGTTTGTATTTATGTAAAATTTTTTCCA
>CAZHTB010000060.1:0-7894 GCA_964535685.1 uncultured Gammaproteobacteria bacterium | reverse complement strand
CACACCCCAACCGGCAGTGTCCACCAGAAGTGGTCAGTCAGGGTTTGGAGAAAAAAAGTTGAGAGGAGGGAGAGGATTATGAAACGACTAACAATACTGTCATCGCGAGCCCCGACGTCCTGTCGGGGCGTGGCGATCTCGACGGGCCTGCCTGTCCGGTAGGCAGGGATTGCCACGTCGGTCGCTTTTCGCTCCCTCCTCGCAATGACAAACGCCAACACGAGTACCATAAATAAAAATCCGACCGCGCCCAATTCCACCAACATCGTCAGCCAAACAAAATGCGCGGGCTGATAATCCCAAACGGCTTGATTAGGATTGCGTACCTGGTCATGAAGCGCGCGCGTATAGCTGGTCACTCCCCAACCCAAAAATGGGCGCTGTAAAAATAATTGCCAGCCCTCTAATAATTGTTGTTTGCGTTCACTCAAAGATTTTATTTCCAATCTCCCCTGTCCGGACAAACGCGAAGTAAATGGATCGGGATAGGTTACGACGAGCATGCCACTCACCGCCACCGCCACGACCGTGAGTAGAGCGAGACGAGAGAGGGCGCCAAAGTTGTCATCGCGAGCCCCGACGTCCTGTCGGGGCGTGGCGATCTCGACGGGCCTGCCTGTCCGGTAGGCAGGGATTGCCACGTCGGTCGCTTTTCGCTCCCTCCTCGCAATGACAACGAACCATGCTAGTACCATTACCAACCCCGCCGCCCCCCACCCGGCGCGAGAAAAAGTTAAAACCAAACCCGTTACCAAAATAACAAAAGACAATAACCACCCAATCTCTGTTAGTTGCTGGCGGCTAGAAGCTGGGAGCTGGCTTTGCCGCCAGACGTAACGCGCTACGACAATAATCAGCGCGACGACAATAAATGCGGCTAAGACATTCGGGTGCGGCAATCCGCCGTAGGCTCGTAGCCAACGCCGCAAAACAGTTTCTACGACAAATGTGCCGCCCGCGGCGGCGTCATGCCAAGCCAACCCCAACCACTTATTAGCAAAAGTTGATTGACTTAAAAATTGATAAATCCCCAAACCAGCTTGCAAAGTAATGCCCGCGACAAACCAGCCGAGCGAAGTCCATAAAAATTTTTGCCCGCGAATTTTAACTTGCCGAACAAAGATCCACGCCACCGTACTGGCTAACACCACACGCAAGATCCACGCCGTCGCCACGAGTGGTTGAGGATTCCAAAGGAGGGAGATAAGAAGCCAGAGTAAAAATAATAATAACGTCATCCTCGCCAGGGCGGGGATCCACAACCGTTTTGGCGTAGATTCCCGCCTGCGCGGGAATGACGGTGCAGATTGCCACGTCGCCTTAGCTCCTCGCAATGACAATTTCTGATACAAAGCAAAAAACACTATAACAAATCCCACCAAATCCACTCCAAACAACGACACACTGCCATACTCAAAAAAACCATTATTCAATACACCGGGCACAATGAGCCAGCGGGTTTGGAGGGAAAGGACTAGTGCAAAGATGTAAAATAGGTAGGACATAAAATTGCTCCATGCTTCATGTTACATGTTACATGCGTACCACTTCTCCCACTCTTCGCGAATCTTGAGTCGGCGATCAACCTCATGAAATTTTAACATCTGATCATTCGCAATCACGTCCGTGTCTTTTTGCCAGAGCTTGCTGTCCTTGTGTCCTTCAATCCGGCGCAACATCACGCCACGACACCACTGTTCAAGTTTATCACCCAACTTACCTCTCAACAACCATTCGCGAGTATTTCTCACGGAATCAGCCAGCCACCAAGAACCCACTCGCCGCGGACTGTTTGGCCTGCGAGCAAAAGCCAGCGGCAAATAATTTTTTATCCAAGCATTGGCCTGCCAAAATTTTTGATAAATTTCCATACCAAAAACTGGCCAGAGCGTTGCCACCCAATAAGCCAAATACGGATCCAACGGCGATTTAGCAATGGCTGACAAATCAAGCGCATCGTCCGTTACATAAAAACTCAAACACAAACGATCCTTAATTCGTTTCCCACGCCGACGCAGACCAAACATTTCCAAAACCACCACGCTGAATAATCTCACCATCCAAAGCCGCCCGGCTTTAGCCACAATTAATAAATCAATATCGCTTTCTTCGCGCGCGTGCTCAATGGCGAGCGTATTGCCGACTGCAACCATTCGCACAAACGGAATAAAACTTAAGAGCCGGCCTCCTAGTCTGGCTCGCCGCCATTTTTTTAAAGCCACAATCCCGAGCCACTGCCGCTCCAAGTACCAACTCTTACCATCAACCAACTGCCCCTCCGGTGTTCGCGGCAAATAATAAAACTGATGCACAACTCCCAGCTTTCCGCCAGCCGCCATTTCTTCTAACTTTTTTTTAACCTCAATCAATGCTACATGCTTCATGTTACCTGCCTTGCCGGCAGGCAGGCATGCTACATGTTGTGGTGCCCAAAGAAACCGCCACACCTCCATCGGGGTAAGCGGCTGTTGCCAAACGGCGAAAAAAGCCAGGGTCTTTTTAATGGCAAACTCGAAATCCATACCCACTAATGGTAGCATGGACAGCGAGAAATTGTCATCCTCGCCAGGGCGGGGACCGGGATGACAGTCATTTTTTTATAATACCCGCTTAAGATACTGCCCCGTAAAAGAACGTTTGGACTTAGCCACATCTTTGGGTGTGCCTTGAGCGACCAACTCACCACCCTTATCTCCGCCCCCTTGTCCCAAATCAATAACCCAATCAGCGGATTTAATAACATCAAGATTGTGTTCAATTATCAAGACCGTATTACTCTTATCTACCAAACGCTGTAGTACGCCCAACAACCGTTTAATATCTTCAAAATGTAAACCAGTGGTTGGCTCATCCAACAAATACAAAGTTTTACCCGTGGCGCGCCTGGAAAGTTCAGTGGCCAACTTGATACGCTGGGCCTCGCCACCGGAAAGAGTAGTCGCGCTTTGCCCCAAAGTCATATAACCCAAACCCACTTCAAACAGGGTTTTTAACTTTTCTTGAATGGCCGGAATTTTCTCAAAAAAAGTCGTGGCTTCTTCCACGGTCATGTTCAAGACCTCAGAAATATTTCTGGCATGATAATGAATTTCCAGCGCTTCTTTGTTATAGCGCGCGCCATGACATTCTTCACACTCAACATACACATCTGGTAAAAATTGCATTTCAATGCGCACCAGGCCGTCGCCGGAGCAACCCTCACAGCGACCGCCCTTAACGTTAAAACTAAACCGCCCGGCTTTGTAGCCGCGAATTTTCGCTTCCGGAATTTCCGTGTATAAATCACGAATCGCCGTAAAAACGCCCGTGTAGGTAGCAGGATTAGAACGCGGCGTGCGGCCGATTGGTGATTGATCAATGTGAATGACTTTATCAATGTGTTCAATGCCAGTCAGACTCTTATGCGCGCCCGGTAAATCTTTGGCGTGGTATAATTTCTGCGCCAGAGCTTTAGCTAAAATATCAATCATGAGCGTAGACTTACCCGAACCGGAAACACCGGTCAAACAAACAAACTTAGCCAAAGGAATTTCCACGTCTACATTTTTTAAATTGTGTTCACTGGCGCCTTTGACTACAATTTTTTTGCCATTGCCCTTGCGATACTGCTTGGGTAAAGGAATGTTCAGGACTCCTGACAAATATTTACCAGTTAATGACTTGGGATTTTTCATGAGTTGAGCGGGAGTGCCTTGGGCCACAATCTCGCCGCCGTGTTTACCCGCGCCCGGCCCAATGTCCACGATTTCATCAGCCGCCAACATCGTGTCCGCGTCATGCTCCACCACCAGCACGGTGTTGCCCAAGTCACGCAAGTGTTTTAGCGTAGCAATCAAGCGCTCGTTATCTTTTTGATGCAAGCCAATAGTCGGTTCATCTAACACATAAATCACGCCGGTCAAGGCTGAACCAATTTGCGTGGCCAAACGAATGCGTTGAGCCTCGCCGCCAGATAACGAAGCCGCGCCGCGATTCAGAGTTAAATAATCAAGACCGACATTATGTAAGAATGACAAACGATCATTAATCTCTTTCAAAACTTGCTTGGCGATTTTTTGTTCGCGCGCGGAAAGTTTAAGCCCGACAAAAAAAGCTCCGGATTGCTCCACGGTCATGTCTGACACCTCGGCAATACTTTTGTCATTCACCAACACGCCCAAAACTTCTTCCTTCAAACGCTGGCCATCGCATTTCGGACAAACATGAATGCGCATGTAGCGTTCAATTTCGCTCCGCATGTAGTCGGACTCGGTTTCTTTATATTTGCGCTGTAAGTTTGGAATGACGCCCTCAAAAGTGGCGGAAAATTCCGTGTCGCCGCGGCCCCAGTTTAAATCATAATTTTCGCCGGGCGTGCCGTTTAAAATAATCTGAATTTGTTTTTCCGACAATTCTTTGATCGGTTGATGAATGGAAAAGTCGTGCTTCTTGCCCACCTGCTCCAAAACTCGCTGATACCAAGCTTGATTGGCTGAAGTGCGAGACCACGGACGAATCGCGCCCTGGGCAATGGTTAAATTATGATTGGGAATGACTAAAAGTGGATCAACTTCCAACTTAGTACCAAGACCGCTACATTCGGGACAAGCACCGTACGGAGAATTAAAAGAAAAACTGCGCGGTTCAATCTCGGGTAAATTAATATCGCAATGCGGACAAGCAAAATGTTGCGAAAACAAAAGCTCATCTGTTTTATTGCTCGCGTTAGTGGCCAGGACCGTCAAAATACCATTGCCCAAATCCAACGCCGCCTCAACTGATTCAGCCAAACGTGAACGCTCGCCAGCTCCACCCAAAACCAAACGATCCACCACGACTTCCACGGTATGTTTTTTTTGTTTATCAACTGTCAAATCTTCAGCCTCATCCACGCTCATGACCACGCCATCAAAACGCACTTTGGTATAACCGGCCTGACGCACTTCAGCGAGCATGTGTTTGTGTTCGCCTTTTTGAGAACGAACGATTGGCGCCAACAAGACCGCGGTTGTGTTACGCGGCAAGGCTTGTAATTTTTCCACGATTTGATCAATGCTTTGGCGCTGAATTTCTTTTTTGCACTTGGGACAATGGGGATGGCCAATGCGCGCGAACAGCAAACGCAAATAATCGTAAATTTCCGTAATCGTGCCGACAGTTGAGCGCGGATTATGCGAAATGGCTTTTTGATTAATGGCAATGGTTGGCGACAATCCATCAATCTGGTCAACGTCTGGCTTGTCTTGTAATCCTAAAAATTGCCGAGCGTAGGCGGAGAGGCTTTCCACGTAACGACGCTGGCCTTCGGCGTAAATGGTATCAAAAGCCAGAGAAGATTTTCCTGAACCGGAGAGACCGGTTAAAACAACCAGTTTATAGCGCGGCAAGGTCACGTTAATATTTTTTAAATTGTGCACGCGCGCGCCTTTGATGGTGATCACGGGTTGTTTCATAGAGCGTTTAAAAAAAGAGTTAACCCATTATAGAGCGAGCGAGGTGAAATGTCAAGGATAAAAGAAAAAACCTCGGTAGAGAGCGAACTCCCCGAGGGTGAAGCGCGGTCGCGGCGAGGCGACCTAGACGGTCCGCGACTCGTCGGCCCGAGGCACGGACCGCGGGCGCGCGACCGGCGCGGACGCGGTCCACCTGCCGAATGGCAGACCGGCGGCCACGAGATCGTTGAACGGCGGCGCGACGGGCGTGAGCGGCCCGTAGCAGCGCTTGAGCGTCCGGGCGACCTCCTCGAGCTCTTTGCCCTCGACGACCTTGTAGAGGGGGCTGCCGCCGGTACCGTTGCTCGGGGTCAGGTGGATCAACTGGTTGAGCGCGGTGGTGATGTCGCGCGTGGGCTCATCCTTGAGACGGAAGCCCCAGGTCTCCGGCAGGCGGGTGAACACGACCACCTGCCCGTTGGCGAAGGCCAGGATCCCGAGCACGGCCGCCCGGACATGGAACTCCCGCGGTGGCTCCGCGTTGAGAACCTTGATGCCCGCCCTGTCGAGCTCGACCCGCGCCTGCGACGTTGCTTCTTCACCGCTCACATCGGTCAAATTCTTCATCTGTGCACTCCCTCCACTACCTACGTTGGCTTCGTTGCCTCTTCGCGCCACCCCTTGTAGCGCAAATTGGGCCTATACTACAAGATTAAAAAACATCTGTCAAATGCGTAAGCAGTTGGGGGGATTTTTTAATTTAACCCCGAAATTCTAAATACGAAATACGAAACAAACTCCAAATTACAAATCACAAATATCAAACGTCTGTAATTTGTGATTTGAGATTTAAAATTTTAGATTTGTTTCGTATTTCGTGCTTCGGATTTTTAATTTAAAAAAAGCGGTTCTTCTTCCTTGGGCTCGTTGCCCTTGGTTGAAAAACCGCGATGGGGTCATTGTGTACCAGCATGGCTTCTGGCCTCCCCTATTTTAGACCCCAGGGGAGTTTGCTCGCGTCGCGCTACGCGGTCGCGTGGGTCGGCGCCGGGACCGTGTTGATGGCCCAGGCGTCCGGGCCGATCGCGTTGATGGCGACGAACGACTGCACGTCCGCGCTGGTCGTGTGGCCGTAGCTCGGCGTCACGAGCACCGCGTCCTGGCGGTAGTTGCCCAGGATCTGGACGTTGCCGACGTTCGGGTTCGTGGCGAGGCCGTTCATGTTGAACGTCATGACCACGCCGCCCACGAAGGTCGCGTCGAGCTTCCCGCTGTAGAGCCGGGACAGCCCCGTGATGGCCGTGGAGCCGTACGGGTTCGTGAACTTCCAGCCGGTGCCCTCGACGAGCGCGACCGCGTCGGCGACGTTGCCGATGCAGAAGCGCCCCTCGCCCTCGAGGTAGCCGATGATCGCGTTGCCGATGAGCCGGGCGTTCGTGACGGGCGTCTGGTCGACCTTGAGCGGCCTGAACGTCTGGCCGCCGTCGATGGACAGGAACGCGCCGGTCTTCTTGTCGCGGGCCGGCACGAGCAGGAGCTCGCGGTGGTCCGGGTCGAGGAGCGTCATCGCGGTGATGCGGGTCATGTCCGCGAAGAACGACTTGCGCTCGAGCCCGAGGTTGACGACGACCAGGATGGTCTTCCCATCATTGCTGCGGCCGATGTAGCCGAAGCCGAGGTCGTCCTCGCCGAGGTTCACCTGGTAGCCGAGCGAGTTGCTCTCGGGCGCGGCCTGGATGGTGACCTCGCCGCCGCGCTTGCCGTCCTTGACGATGGTCATGGCCGCGAGCGTGGCGATGGCCATGCCGCGGTCCAGGCGCTTGAGACGGGTCCCGAAGAACTCGCCGAGGAGACCCGGGGAAACGCTGACGCTGTCGGAGGTAATGCCCTTCTTGGTCGTCATCTGGTTTGATCCTTTTTTTCCTGTCTGTACTGCGTTCACTACTCTGCCCCTGGGAACACCCCGAGTGGCAGTCTTACTGCTATTTCGCGCTTTCACGCGCAATGGGGGGCATACTACTACAAACCAAAAAAGCTGTCAAGGGGACAACTTTTCCCATGTAGCACGTAGCATGTAACACAATCCAAAAACTTTTGCTACATGCTACAAGTTACATGTTACATGATAACTTCTTCCACTCCTCAATCGACAACTCCTCGGCGCGGGCCAGAGGCGGCACGCCAACTTCTCGCAACCAACCGCCAACCTCCTCTAATGACACTTTAAAATGACGAGCTAAATTTCCGCGCAGCTGTTTGCGCTTGGCTGAAAAGCCGGCGCGGACTATTTCAAAAAATTTTTCGTTATTGTGGATCCCCGCTTTCGCGAGGATGACGGGTTGTGCCGCATGAGGCGTGATTTTCAAAATCGCGCTATCAACTTTAGGGGCTGGCCAAAAACATCCGGCCTTTACAGTCGCGACCATTTCCGGCTTGGCATAATATTGCACACTTACGGAAAGCAAGCTCATGTCCCCCGGTTT
>CAZHTB010000059.1:0-9233 GCA_964535685.1 uncultured Gammaproteobacteria bacterium | reverse complement strand
TTGCCATGGTTATGCCCTTTATATTTTGCCAATTGCTCTTTCAGTTTAGGAATCGTTTCATCAAACGCCGCGTACATGTCAACGTCAGTCGCCTCGGCGCGCAAAAGGGCGTGCTTTAAATGCAACATAACTTCGGCCCGATAAACATCTTTACCGGTATGCCGGTGCGTCTCGCGCGCGTATTCTACTTCCGGATCTTTAATCATCTCGACGTGCTCGGTTAATTTAGCCAATTTTTTCTCCGCGTAATCTTTAAGCGCTTCGGTCAGAGGAAATGATTTAGAAAGAAAGCGAATCATAGTGCGACTATTATATCATGAAGCAAACGGCGGTTCAACTATGGCCTTAAGTCGCCTAACCCCAGCCGAAACTGCCTCCTCCTTAGTAATCTTAAAATGTCCAACCTGTCCCGTATGCTCAACATGCGGTCCGCCGCAAACTTCCCGCGAAAAATACGCGCCGGGCTTACCGACAAAGTAAACTTTTATTTTCTCCTGATATTTGTCTTCAAACAAACCAATGGCTCCGGCTTTCTTGGCTTCTTCAAAACTCATTTCTTCAAAGTGCACTGGTAAATCTTGTTTGATAGCGCCATTGACCAAGTCTTCGGTCTGCTTAATTTGCTCGGTCGTCATTTTGTCCGGGTGTGAAAAATCAAAACGCATGCGCTCGCGCGTAATATTACTCCCTTTCTGAAAAACATGCGGACCCAGTACTCGACGCAAAGCCTCATGAGTCAGGTGCGTGGCCGTATGATAGCGCGTAGACTCAATCGAATGATCAGCCAAGCCCCCGGCAAACTTCTGTTCCGCTCCGGCGCGGGAAAGATCTTGGTGTTTTTTAAATTCTTGCCTAAACACCTCGCGATCAATAGTAAGTTTATGCTCCAAGGCCAACTCCTCGGTCATCTCCAACGGAAAACCAAACGTCTGAAACAAATCAAAAGCATCTTTTCCGGAAACACTATTTTGTTTTTCTACTAAATGAGAAAACTCTTTAAGGCCTTTAGTTAACGTACGGGTAAATTTTTCTTCTTCTTTTTGCAGCTCACTCGCAATGAACGACTCCTGTTGTTTTAATGACGGATAGGCTTGTTCATAGGACGCAATAACCGCTTTGGCCAAACGACCGCAAAAGTTTTGCTTGATCCCAAGGTGACCCGCAAAGCGAATGGCGCGTCGAATGAGACGGCGGGTAAAGTATCCTTGGTCCTTGTTGGATGGTACCGCTCCATCGCCGATTAAAAACGTGGCCGCGCGAAGATGATCCATAAGCACGCGAAAAGCTTTGGTTTCTTCCGGGTCCTGACCATATTTTTTTCCTGACAATAATTCTATCTCTCGTCGAATACCATCAAACAAACTAATAAAGAAGACGTCGGGGTTATCCAGGCTCGCCGCGGTCATGCGCTCCAATCCCCCACCAAAATCAACATTCTTATTGGGTAACAACTCAAAACCTTTTTCGGTTTTCGCGTATTCCATGAAAACATTGTTGCCGATTTCCAAAAACCGACCGCAATCACAATTCACATGACAGGGCTGATCTTTAAATGAAGACAATTCATGAAGTTTTAGTTGCTCCCCAAAATCCCAAAACATTTCACTGTCCGGTCCACCCGGTTCACCGTTCGGCATGTGGCCTGGCACACCCACGCGAGACCACCAATTTTTTTCTTCGTGGTAATAAAAAATGCGTCCGTCTTGCAGACCGTCTCGTTCGGCAAAATCAATATCTTTAGCCGCAATACCAACTTCGGCAAACTTACGCTTCCAGGCCTCAACAGTTTCTGTATCACGCGGAATACCAATACTATCATTGCCCCGAAAAACCGTAACATACAAACGCTTGGGATCCAGACCAATCTCTTTGGTTAAAAATTCAAACATCCAAGAAATTTGTTCTTGTTTAAAATAGTCGCCGAGCGACCAGTTGCCGAGCATTTCAAAAAAAGTGGTGTGACGATTGTCGCCGACTTCTTCCATGTCTTGGGCGCGAAAACATTTTTGCGAATCGGCAATACGCTTGCCTTGCGCGTGGCTCTCACCAAGCAAAAAAGGAACCATGGGCTGCATACCAGAGCCGGTAAACAAAGTCGTCGGATCATTGTCCGGAATCAGTGAAGCCGACGGGATCACCGCGTGTCCTTTTCCGCCCGAGGCGGATCCGCCTTTGGCGGAGAAAAACTCTAGATATTTTTGACGCAATTCTTGGGAGGTCATGGGGCTTATTTTAGCAGGTTTGGGGCGGGAGTCAAACCAAACCGCGTCATTCCCGCCCCGCATCATGGTCCGGGGTAGACTCCGACGGAAATCCACACCCTGGCCTTATTCGTACGAATAAGCGAATAGTTAAATTGTAAAAAAATACAAATCCTGCGCAACCTAGGTTAGTATATATCCCTTATTCGCCCGAATATGGGATATAAGAACACACGCTACAAAATAACTCCCCCGCCAAGCATTTCCTGCCCCTTATAAAAGACAATGGACTGCCCCGGAGTGACGGCGCGTTGGGGTTTGAAAAAAATTACTTTTCCGTTTCGCTGAACTGTGCATTTTTGGTCCGGCTGACGATAGCGAATTTTGGCATTACAAGTTAGTGGTAACTTTGGCGCACTGCCAGCTATCCAGTGAATTTTCCCCGCTTGTAACTCTTTTTTAAATAACTCGGGTGCTTGGTTGCCTTGCGCCACAATCAATTCATTTTTTTTAATACGCTTTTCAGTAATATACCACGGCTCTGGCCCGCCGCCAATTCCGGCCCGCTGTCCAATCGTATAAAACCAAGCACCGTCGTGCTCGCCCAAAATTTTTCCAGCCGTTGAAATAATTTTTCCCTGCTTGATTGGCAATTTGCTTTTTAAAAAATCTTTCATCGGCACTTCGCCAATAAAACAAATACCCTGACTGTCTGGTTTATCTGCTATTAAAAAACCAAATTGTTTTGCCATGCGCCGAACCCGAGGCTTGGTTAAATTGCCAAGCGGAAACAAACTATGCGCCAGTTCTTTTTGCCCCAACGTGTGCAAAAAATAACTCTGATCTTTATTCGTGTCTTTAGCTTTGGCTAAAAAAGGTTTACCGGCCTTACGACCCAAGCGCACATAATGTCCCGTCGCCACAAAATCCGCGCCCAACTTTAGCGCTTCTCTAAAAAACACGCCAAATTTTACCGTGGTATTACACATGACATCTGGATTGGGCGTGCGTCCGGCCTTGTACTCTTTAAACAAATAATCCACTACCGTTTTGCGGTACTCTTTTTCAAAATCAAACGTACGAAAGGGAATTTTTAGTTTAGCCGCGACCCGCAAAGCGTCAATTCTCTCCTGCACCCAATTACACTCGCCCTTAAAATTTTTGGTCGCGCTCCAATTTTTCAAAAAACAGCCAATGACCTCGTACTTTTTTGACCGCACCAACAAAGCGGCCGTAACGGCCGAATCTACGCCACCTGACATGCCGATAAAAACTGTTGGTTTCTCATCATGTAGCATATAACATGTCAACGAACCTTCAACTCCTCGCCCCAAGGATATTTATCAAATTCCTCCGGACTAATGGTCGCCACAAATTTTTCTTGAAAACCCCAAGAGTCAAAAACTTGCTTCGACGGAATATACCGTCGCGCGCCGTTTTGTATTACATAGCGCTCATCGCTTAGCCCCACGCGAACAAGCGCACCATCGGGATGTTCATCGCGACCGGTCAGACTGGCGCCCACTGATAAAGAATTCCATTCGGCTTCGCTGACTAGAATCGCTGTGGCTGGATCATAGCCAAACACTTGATCAATAGTTTGCAAATAAATAAATTCCCGCCGCTCGCCGCGACTAACCAGCGCGATTTTTTTATTAAAACTAATTAACATGCCATCTGGATAACTTAAAATCTGACCCGCGGGATAGCCGGCTAATTCTTGATCCAAAATCGAAACGACTCGATTCCATTTGAAACCCTGGGCCAAAAAAACGCGCTCATTTAAAATTGGCCGCCGTTCCCCTTGTTCCAACAAGTATACAGCTATATTTGATCCACGAATCAGCGTACCGTCAGGGCGTTTAATACCAACGCGCAGTAACCCTGTCCCGGTAAAACCGCGCTGTTCACTATTAATAACCTGTAACCGCACCGGCCCCACACTTAGAGCTGGCGTTCTAAACGACAGATGGTCTGGATCAATTACCAAAACCCCACTCGCCTCCGTGCCATTCAGTGTAACCCGCGTGCTTGGCGAAAAATCCATACCCTGTATGGTTACGACTTCTCCGGCCTGACCAGTGATGACTCCCGGATTAACATCTAAAACATACGGCTTAGCCTCACCCACTAAACTAGCGGTCAAGCGAAAGGGCAACAAACGAGAAACCGACTCCTCGCCGCGACTCACAAACTGACTAACTGGAATAACTATGACCTCCGGCACCTTACCTGGAGGTGCAGTCACATAAATTGTGCCCTCGGGCTCGGTGGCTGCCGCTGGTTTCAAGATACTAGCACCGCCCGGTCCGCGCGTCACCGCCAGCCAAGTAATGCGTTCGCCAACCGGCACTGTCCAGTGAATGCGCAACGTATTACTCTTGGCCCCCCAAATACCGCCCTTCACTTTAAAACCATACCCCACGCTTGACCAATCGCGCAACTGCCCGGAAATTTCCACAGGCGTGTCCGCCGTTACTTCAACCGTTTGACGCGGAATCTCCGCAAACAAACTAAACGGTGCTTGAATATAAGTAAAACGCCTATCTGATGTATCGGGCGCCACAAAATTAGCAATGGCCCAATCCTGAAACACTTGCGCGAATGTTTCAGAAGATCCAACCTCTTGCAAAACTTTATCTAAAGCCGCCATCCCAACTTCCGGCCGCCGCATAGTCTTGACAAACAACTCAATCCCAAACCGCTCACGCAGATATTCGCCAAGCAAACCCACACTGGCCTCATCCGCCGCTCGATTGCTCCAGGTGGTCACTGACTCGCCAACGCCTAGTCTAGCAAACCTATTGATTGTTAAAATCTCTCCCGCCGGATCTAAACCCAGAGCTGTTGGTGTGACCATAGCTCTCATCTCCTCTAACCAACGCTCTTCATGCACGCCTCGCACCCTTTGTTTTTGTTCCAAAGAAATCAAATGCGTAAACTCGTGAGCCAAAATACGCGGCCCGCGCCCGCTTTTGAGCGACAAGACGTCAACCACTATTAATTTGCGCTCATTAGAAGTTGGTACTAGGTCTCGCGATTTTAAATCATTCCCTTCCACATAACCTCCTTCCAGCCCCCGTGACGTGGCTAAAAGAATGCTAGTCAGTGCTTCACCATCCAAACCCTGCGCCGGCTCCGTACCATACCACTCATGGAGTTTCGGCACGATCAGCGTGTCTAGCAAATCAGAAAGTTCAGTAATTTTTTCTCCCAAAACCTGCCGCTCGCTCTCTATTTCCAATGTCTTAAGATAACTGTCGTCAATATAAAACAACCCTTGCTTGCCGATACGTACCAAACGCGCCTGAATTTGTCCTCGCCCCGCACGATCAAAATGCGGATCAATGTTAAACGACTCAACTTGGCCGACTAATTTTCCAGAAACTGGCGCGGCCTCAAGTTTAAAAATTGGTAAAAATAACCCCACTAACAAAACCGTCATCCCCGCGCAGGCGGGAATCCAATTCCTTAATGGTGTGGATCCCCCCGCGACGTACGCCTGCCTGTCCGGTAGGCAGGTCGGGGAGGATGACGTATTTGAGTCATGTGTCATTAGTCATGGATCGTGTCTAGAACCCCGCCCGCGCCTTAGACTTCTTGATAATTCCCAAAGCCTCTTCCGGCGTGTCCACTAACTGATAAATTTTTTCATCATCCGGACCAATGCGCTCGTTTTTGGCCATGTCTTCATGCACCCAAGTCAAAAAAGGCGTCCAAAATTTCTTACCCACCAAAATAATCGGGATCGCTTCCATCTTTTTTGTTTGAATCAAGGTTACGAGCTCGCTCATCTCATCTAACGTGCCAAACCCGCCGGGAAAAAAGACGTAAGCTTGCGCCGCCGCCGACAGCATAACCTTGCGAGAAAAGAAATAATGAAAAGGAATGCCCTTGGTTACGTACTTATTAACGCGCTGTTCCTTGGGCAACTGAATATTTAAACCGACTGAATCCACCCCCGCTTCTTTAGCTCCTCGATTAGCTGCCTCCATAATGCCGGGACCGCCGCCCGTCACCATGGTAAAACCTTCCTTGCCCAAAAGATAGGCGAGCTTACGCGCTTTTTCATATTCCGGATCGTCTTCTCTCGTTCTCGCTGAACCAAAAATACTGACTTCCTTTTTTAACTCGCTTAAAAATTGAAAGCCATCCACAAACTCCGCCATGATGCGGAAGATGCGCCAATTGGTATCGGCATTAATGCGATTACGACCAGCTTCGCTAGTGGGTACGGGACAACGTAAAGGAGCCATACATTTTGAGCTTTTAGGTGTTAGTAATTAGGTTTTAGTTTATCACATCAGTTCCGCAAAAACAACTGCCGAGCATAATTCCACAGCAAGGGGTCGCCCTCAAGCTTGCGCCAGTACCAATATTCCGCGCCCCACAGAAAAACCGGCGAAGCGCCAACGCGACGAGCAAAAGACATGTGATTCATAAAGTCAGTCACGGAAAATGAGTATTGTTGTTCGGCCAATGATGTATTGACAGCACTACCGTTCGGCAACCAAGCTTCGGCTTGTAATTCAGAAATTATTAAACGCTCTGGCGGCACACGACTCGCCCAAGCACGCAGACGATACCAAGCTGGTGGAATTAGCCAGTCATAGCGCCAATAACCAACGAAACGATTCCAAACCTTACGATACATGGTTGTCCCAAGATAATCCCCAACTCGCGCGGTCCGAAGCCAGAGCGACAATTCGCCACTATCAGTCACCATAATCGGCCGAGCATCTAAATTCCGCACCAACGACACTTCTTCTTTTAAAAACGAACGAGAGACACGAGGACATTCTCCAAACAAATTAAGGAGCGGCTCATTTTCCACCTGCCACATCCAAATCGCTGATTCATTTCGAAAATGTTCCACGGTTTTAGTAAGAAGGTCTATAACTAATTCTTTATTCTTAATTCCCAATTCTTGATTCATAACCCACCCCGGCGTATGGCACTCCGGCCATCTCGGTGTCCGAGCGCCAATGACCAGTACAATTTTCGCGCCAGCTTTTTTTGCTTCATTCACCTGCCAATCTAAATCTTTAAAATCAAACTGTCCCTGAACTGGCTCAACTTTATCCCAGTCGGCCGCCAGACGCACATACTTAGGGTGTAATTCTTTAAGCAGGTCGCCATACGCCTGCCGCCAATCCAAGCCCAAAAATTCCGCGTAAGCCTGACTAAAAGAAATCCCCCACTCTGGCTCCCGCCCGCCGGAAAAATCCAGGCGCCAGATGGAGAATAAAAAAATGTACGCGACGGCAATAACAACCAATCTTTTTTGCAACTTTGACATAATTATTTTGCCACCTGTTTCTTAATAAAATGCGCGGCCAGCCAAAGAGCTACCCCGACCACCACTAAAATAACTGCTAGATTCAACAAGCCACGATTCAAACTCTGTAAAATAGTCTCCAGCAACTCCTGCACCTTGTCCGCGTCTCCTATACGCGAAGCGACGGGCCAACCCGCGGCAGTTTGTTGCCAAATAAAGGTTCCAAGCCAAGGTAGAGATGCGTACAGCGCCAACTGAATACCTCCAATAGTGACCACGACCGCACCCAACCACTCCATCATCAAACGCCACCATGGTATAAGCAAGAGGACTAAAACCAGCCACAGCACACCCAAACCAAGCCACACATAATGAATCCACTGTTTGGCTTGTTGGTAATCCTGCCGTAATTCCAATAAATTGTGCTGTAATGACTGGCTACCGGGCTTGGCTATTAGTTGTTGCCAAGTGATAGTATCTGGCACTTCGCGCATAATCTGCTGAATTGGTAGCTGCCCTTCCAGTTGTCGCGCAAACATGGTCGCTGATAAAAAAGCTGGCCGACACCAAACTAAACTTCCGCCAGCCAACTGCCGCAGTTCCAACAAACTGCAAGTTGGTAAATCTTTAGCAATACTTCCAAGCACATCATGCACAACCACCGGCAAACGCTTTTTAAACTCCCCCAGCGAAAAAATAATTGCCAAGTCTTCGGGCGGCGCACTCCCTTTCAGCCAACCGCGAAACGAAACCACGGCCGGACCGATTTGTCCTGACAAAAATCCCGGCGGCGCCACTTCGTGTACCACCTCGCTAAACTTGGCAAAACCAATGCCCTGAACAATAGGCCGCGCGGCTGGCGACACCTGATTAGACAGCGCTTGCCATTGCAATTCCACGACCGTGTCATACAAATTACTCTCCGCAATCAACCCTTCGTAAAAACGCGGATCCAATACTCGCCGCTCCAAGAGCCCAATCCAAACCAGCACGACCGTTAAAAAAATAATGAGCAAACTTATAATCACCGCGAGAAATTTACGAAACATATCCTAAATAATTAGAAACAGTCCAAGGCCAATCAGGGCCAGGGCTAAAATTTTCTGGGTTAGTACACCTCGGGACTGTTGTTCTTGTAAAATTTTTGGGAAACGACGAGATAACATCACGGTTAACAAAAACAAAAACGCGTACTGCACGCCCTGGAGCGCGTTTACCAAAACCACGCTACCCAAAGCAATCGCGTAATTTTGTAAAAAACTGCCAGCCGCGCCAATCCCTTGTCCACTTAACACCAACCAAAATGATCCAGACGAACCATTTGTATTTGGTTTAAGCATCTGTCGCAAACCTGATAAAACTCCTGGCACCGACAAAAGTGAAAGGCCAGCCACCAAACCACCGAGTCTACTCCAAACAAAGCCTGGCAAAAAACCAACTTCCGCGTACGTCAACTTTAACGCGTGAAAACCAATGGCGAAACACAAAGCTGAAACCACGGCTAAAAGCCAGCCGTGTCCTTGATCATGCACGTCACGTTCCGATTCGTAAGAAATCAAAATTCCACCAACGACCAGAAGCGTAAAGGCAAGTGTCTGCCCGGACGTAAACTCTTCGCCAAACCACCACACCGAAATAGCCAAACTAAACAAGGCCACCAAAGTGCCAGTGAGCGGCAAAGTTCGCGAAGCTTCTAAACGTTGTAGGGCAGCAAAAAAGAAAAATAAAGCGTAAACAAAGATTCCTCCAGCCAC
>CAZHTB010000058.1:0-3691 GCA_964535685.1 uncultured Gammaproteobacteria bacterium | reverse complement strand
CGGCGCATTGCCGGGATTTTTTAAATTGTCATCCTGGAGCGAAGCGATAGGATCCACGTGGATTCTATCGCCCCGCCCTTCGCGAAGAGCGGGGCTCCAGAATGACAACGCTAAACATAAAGACTAAAACTGCATATCCTCCTCCGCGCGTTTGTAAGCATGAACTTGCTCAGGCGAAAACCAATGTTCAATTTCATGCGCCGCCTCTTCCGGAGTTTCCGAAGCATGAACTAAATTATGCACGGCGCGATGTTCTTTATTAGCCACCGCCGGAGAGTCAACTGAATAATCGCCGCGTATCGTACCCATCTCAGCCAAATTCGGCAGAGTATTGCCAGTCAGCTTGCGCACCATGTCAACGGCGTGAACTCCCTGCACCACCATCTTCACCAGCGGTGCCGAGGTCATATAATCAACTAACCAACCGCGTACCATTTTGCCAATTTCTAATTTGCTATCAGTGCCCAATTCTTTAACCGGATCCATATGATACTTGGCGTAAGTATTGCAAGTCTTCTCACCCAAGCGCGTAATCCAAGCTTCATCTTTGGGATAGTGATCATCAATTTGTTGCGTGGTGGCCTGAAACATTTCCAAAGCAATAATTTTAAGCCCGCGCTGTTCAATGCGCTGAATAATTTCGCCGGTCAATCCCCGCTTAACGCCGTCCGGCTTGATCATAACGTAAGTTCGTTCTTGTTTCATGTTCATATAAGTTTAGGTTTTAGGTATTAGGTTTTAGGTTATAGCCAGTCTAACACATTTTACGGCGTTGGCAAGAGGCATAGCGGGAGATAAACCAAACGAGTCCGCTATACCAAATAGCCGCGAGTGGCCAACCCCAATTGGGCACGTCAACGAGCGGCGAAGGCGCCAAACCCATGAGTGAAACCATACCAAGCGTACCCTGTAACACAAAACGCCAAAGTCCCAACCACCAACCAGCCGAGGTTAGCCACAACATAACACTACCACTCCAAGCCATAAACAAAGTAAGCGGCCACAGCGGCGCCAACAACAAGTTAGCCGGTAAACTCATCCAAGACCACTGACCAAAAGTTAGCACCAGCACCGGAAAAGTAGTTAGTGAAGCGGAAATAGTTGGCACGATCCAGCTGGGAATAAATTTTTCCAAAGCCGGTGCCAAACAAACAATGCCCACAAAAGCGCTGTAGGATAACAAAAAACTAACTGACCAAAGTTGTAGCGGATCAAGCCACAATGTCGCGAGCAACGTCAACCAAACTAAACGCCAAGGTCTAATCAGTAAACCAGACTCGCGAGAGAGAAGCGCTAATCCACCAAACAAAGATGCCCGCACTAGCGAGGGACTAGCGCCGGTCATTATGGTGTAGACAAACAAAAATAAAATCACCGCACTCAGTCTTGAACGCCGCGACAGTCCCAGCGCGCCAAGTAGCCAACCGAGCCAGACCACTAAGACTGTCACATTGTAGCCAGACAAAGCTAAGACATGCTGGAGTCCGGTCCGCCGGAAATCGTCTCTGACGGCGGGCCCCAAACGCCGCTCATTTCCAGTCAACAAAGCTTCGGCAAAACCGCCGGCCGGGCCGGGCAGTGCTGTTTGCCAAAGCTCGCCCACTTTTTCAGCCAGACGATTTAATTTTTGTCTCCAAAGCGGCGGCGGTGCGACTGACAATATTTTTGGACTCCGACACCAAACGACTCCTGCTCGGCCCGGAGAGAGTTGTTTGCAGGAGAGTAAAAGTTTTGTGCCTACTTCAACCTTACCCCCCTCTTCATCTCCCCCCTGCTTGGCAGAGGGGAGAAATTTTCCTCCCTCTTGCACCAAGGGGGAGGTTAGGTGGGGGATTTTTATTTGCGCTGATTGCCACGCCAACTCCCCGCGTTTCGCTTCAACCTTACCAAAAAAAGTCGGCGGATAATTGAGGTCAGCTACACGCTTCACTCGTACTTTTAACACCGCCGGCCCAACATCGATCTCCTCTGGTAAAAATAAAAAAGTCGGAGATATAAAATATCCAACCAACAACAGACAACTGGCAACTACAAGTAGCCACCAACAAAGGTCCCTCCCTCCTTTCATAAACTAATGCGGTGGAAATAAGTAAACTTGCAACAGCGTGCCAAAAACAAATCCCACTAAAAACAAAATCAACAAACCCCAGTGGATGTGCTCGCTGTAATGCAACGAGTGCCAAGTATTGTACCAGGCAAAGCGGCCCAAACAAAATTGGTGCAGGCCTCGAGTAAGCTTTTGAGGCAATTGATGAAGACGCATAACTGGCTTATTGTAGCAGGCTTTTTCCGACTTTACAAATATCCCTATTATGCTACTCTATAGTTAATTTTAGAGATTGCCACGAGCCGACATTTCGTCGACTCTCGCAATGACGTTTTTTAAAAGCTAAAAGCTATATTATATGAGTCCAACCCTCATCCTCATCATAGTGCTGGCCCTTGTCGTCCTCGGGGTCATCGCCATCTACAACAGTTTAATTCTCCTAAAAAACCAAACTGCCGAGGCCTGGAGCGACATTGACGTGCAGTTAAAGCGTCGCTACGATTTGATTCCTAACCTGATTGAAACGGTCAAGGGTTACGCCGCCCATGAACAAGGAACTTTAGAAAAAGTCGTGGCCGCGCGCAACCAAGCTATGCAAGCCTCTGGTCCGGCTAAAGCTGAAGCTGAAAATGCCTTGTCAGCGACACTCAAATCAATCTTTGCTTTGTCAGAAAGTTATCCCGATCTCAAAGCCAATCAAAATTTCTTGCGCTTGCAAGACGAGCTCTCCGATACGGAAAATAAAATCCAGGCCGCGCGCCGCTTCTACAACGGCAACGTCCGCGACTTCAACACCAAACTGCAAACCTTTCCGACTAATTTATTCGGCCAAATGTTTGGCTTCAAACCGTACGAATTTTTTGGTCTTGAGAATCCGGCCGAGAGGGAGAATGTGCAAGTTAAATTTTAGTCACGTAACCCCAACCTAACCTCCCCTTAACCTAAGGGGAGGAACCGCCCTCTCTTAGGTTAAGAGAGGGTTGGGGTGAGTTACGATCACCTTAAATTTATGTACAGCCAAATCTCCTCCAACAAACGCAAAAGCGTTTTCTTGGTCACAATTTTTATCGCCATTATTTTGCTGTTGGGCTGGACCGCTGACCAATACTACGGCGGCCAAGGCGCGGGAATACTAATCGCCATTGTTTTCTCTTTTTTCTCCACGCTCATCAGTTATTTTGCCGGCGACAAAATTGCTTTAAGCATTTCTGGCGCCCAGCCGATTGCTAAAGAACAAAATCCCTATCTTTACCGCCTCGTCGAAAATCTTTCCATTACCGCGGGCCTGCCGCTTCCCAAAATTTATCTGATCCCCGACGCCGCCCTAAACGCTTTTGCCACCGGCCGCGATCCGGCCCACGCCTCGGTGGCTGTCACCCAAGGCTTGATTGATCGTTTAAAAAATGAAGAATTAGAAGGAGTTATCGCTCACGAACTTTCCCATATTAAAAATTACGACGTGCGCTTTATGATGCTGGTCGCGGTTTTGGTCGGCTCGATTGGTTTGCTGGCTTATTGGTTTCGTCATTCGCTGTTTTTCGGCGGTCGGCGAGGCGGCGATCGACGCGGTGGTGGAGGAAATATTCTCTTGCTTATTGGCGTCGTCTTGGCCATTCTGTCTCCACTAATTGCTGAACTTATCAA
>CAZHTB010000057.1:0-18864 GCA_964535685.1 uncultured Gammaproteobacteria bacterium | reverse complement strand
AGTGTCGGTGTCAGTATTTAGTACTTAGTATTTTGTAATAATATGAGATTATTAGTGTGTGGCGGAGCGGGCTTTATCGGCTCCAACTTTATTCATTACGTTTTAGGCAAGCACGCCACTTTAGAAGTGGTGAATTTTGATGCCCTGACTTACGCGGGCAATCTTGGTAATTTAAGTGATTTAGCGAGTCACTCTCGTTATAGATTTGTGCAGGGCGATATTACTGACGCGGACATGGTAGATCGTACCCTAAAGCAATTTCAACCGGACCAGATTATTAATTTTGCCGCGGAGACGCATGTGGATCGTTCCATTCATTTGGGTTCGCGGGATTTTGTCATGACCAATGTGGTGGGGACGCAGACTTTGTTGGACGCGGCGCGCCGCCATGGTATTAAGAAGATGTTGCAAGTTTCCACGGATGAAGTTTATGGCGAGCTAGCGCTTGATGATGCACGAAAGTTTACCGAGACCACAGCTTTTACTCCCAATGTGCCGTATGCCGCCGCTAAGGCCGGAGGTGATTTATTGTGCCGAGCTTATTTTGAAACCTTTGGCGTGCCGGTTATTGTTACTCATTGTTCTAATAACTACGGGCCTTATCAATTTCCGGAAAAATTTATTCCGCAGGCAATTTTTAAGGCCATGAACAATGAGCCGATTCCTATGTACGGCGATGGGTTGTACGTGCGCGATTGGATTTATGTCACTGATCATGCCGCGGCTCTGGAACGATTGTTGTTGCAGGGTAAGCCTGGTGAAGTGTATAACATCGGCGCAGACAATGAGCGCAATAACTTGACCGTGGCCAAAATGATTTTGCGCATGCTGGGCAAGACCGACGATTTAATGGTGGAGGTGCCGGATCGGCCCGGGCATGATCGCCGTTACGCGGTTGACGCGTCTAAAATAAAACGTGAGCTGGGTTGGTCTCCGGAATATGGAGCTGACCGATTTGAAGAAGGCTTGCGTCAGACCGTGGAGTGGTACCAGAGCCATACTGTTTGGGTGCAAAAATTGCGCCAGCGGCAACATGAAATTAACACGCATATTATTACTGGGGCAGTAACAATTAACAAATAGTCAGTATTTTATGGAGATTATAAAGACCGAGATTGATGGCTTAGAAATCAGACCACAAAAGATGGTGGGGGATCACAGGGGTTGGTTGTTGGAAATGTTTCCGGGCGGTATGGCTAATCCCGCGGTACAACCGTGGGGATTTGGCAATCTCTGCGCCTCGGTTGCTACTGGCAAGCATATTCCGCGGGGCGGACACTATCATTATCATGATCATGAGATTTTTTTTACGTTGACCGGTAGTGCCTTGTGGTTGTTCTATGATTTTAGAGAGGACTCGCCAACCAAAGGTAAAATTGAAGGACTCATTACTGGAGCGGCAGTGCCGCCGGGCCAGATTTACCATACGAGCTACACGGTGGCGGAACAAAAGTTTGTACAAGTGAGCGTACCGGTCGGTGTTTACCATGTTTTTTGGCCACTTACTGATGAGGTGGTTCATGTGATTGAACTTGGTTCTGTGCCATATGATTCTGCGGATTATTGGCGCGGTAAGCCAGCCGAGATACCTGGTTTCCCGGAAATTTTAAAAAAGTATGGTATCCCGGTTTAGAAATCCCTGGCGTAGGATTTCTTCTCGGGTTGTCTATCAAACTCCGTGGTTTCGGGTGCGGGAAGACGCGGTGGTCACCCCAACTGGCCAGCGCGGGCTGTACGCTTTTTTGGATTATCCTGGTTCAGTAGGCATTGTCGCGGTCAATGCGCGCCGCGAGGTGGCCATAATTCGTGAATGGAATTATCCAACGCATCGTTGGGTTTGGGGTATTCCTTCTGGTGGACGTCAGCGTGGCTTTTCTCCATTGCATGATGCGCGACGAGAGTTGTTAGAAGAAACCGGACTCAAAGCTAAACGCTGGCGGCGACTGGCCATTGTGGGTGAAAGTCCGGGCTTGACCAATGATATAAAATATATATTTTTAGCTAGGACACTTTCCGGTAAACTAGTGCCACAAACTGCTGAAGCTATTCAGCAAGTACGTTTTTTCCCGTGGCGGCGGGTGCGGGCGATGATTAAGCGGGGGGACTTGGCCGAGGCCGGGAGCGTGGTCGCTATTTTATTAGCAGAACAATATTTATGAAGATTTTAATGGTTGGCGCTCGCGGCATGTTGGGGCAAGCGTTGTTATCAGAGTTAAGAATTAAGAATAAGGAATTAGGAATTCATCATGAGGTGTTAGGTTTGGATTTGGCAGAGTTGGATATTACTAAAGAGGTGGATGTGCAGCAGAAGTTAGCCGAGTTTAAACCGGAAGTAGTGATAAACACGGCCGCGTATAATGATGTGGACGGCGCAGAGAAAAATCCTGAACTGGCCAGGCTGATCAACAGCACCGCGGTTGGATATTTAGCTAAGGCGTGTAATGAAGTAGGCGCTTTATTGGTACACTATTCTACGGACTATGTATTTCCAGGGGATCGTCCTCAAGGGTATAACGAAAACGATACACCAGCTCCGGTAAGTATTTATGGCCAATCAAAATATGGTGGTGAGCAGGCGGCCGCGCAAGCCAAAAAATATTATTTGATTCGGACCAGTAGGTTGTTCGGCAAGTCTGGCACGGGCCCGACCGCCAAGCGGAGTTTTATTGAGGCGGTGATTAAAAAAAGTACAGAGGTGCCGGAGCTCACCATGGTAGACGAAGAAATGAGCAGTCCTACTTATGTTGTAGATTTAGCCAAGGCCACGCTTGGGCTTTTAGAGTCAACGCACCCGTACGGCCTGTATCATCGTACTAATAGTGGGGCTTGTACTTGGTATGGTTTTGGCTTGGAGTTGCAAAAGTTGGGAGTGGTTAAAACTCCCATGGTGCCAGTCTCGGGAAACGTTTTTCCACGTCCGGCTAAACGGCCAAAATTTTCGGAGTTGATTACCACCAAACTGCCACCGCTCCGATCGTGGCAAGAAGCACTGGCCGATTTTTTGAAATAAGGCCATTATTCCTAATTCCTAATTCTCATCATTTAGGATATGAAAGGCATCATTCTAGCTGGCGGGCACGCGACAAGATTGCGACCACTCACTTCAGTTACCAATAAACATCTATTGCCGGTCTTTGATCGGCCCATGATTTTTTATCCGCTTCAGCGCATGGCCGAGGCGGGAATTGAAGAAGTTTTGATTACCACCAATCCTGAACATGTGGGGCATTTCGTGCATCTCCTGCGCAGTGGCAAGGATTTTGGTTTGCGTATATCATATGACGTTCAAGAGCGTGCCGGTGGATTGTCGCAAGCAGTCGCCCTGGCTGAACATTTTGCGCGTGGGGAGCGAGTTTTAGTAATTTTAGGTGATAATATTTTTTGGCATAATCTACGACCGGCGGTGGAAGCGTTTTTACGTCAAGAGCGTGGCGCTAAAGTATTTGCGAAAAGCATGCCAACAGAATGCCAGCATTATGGCGTGATTGAACTGGCTAATGGACTCGTGGTTTCTATTGAAGAGAAACCAAAAATTCCCAAATCTGATTTAGCCCAGACGGGGATTTATATGTATGATACTCAGGTGTTTGATTTTATTAAGACGCTCAAACCATCCGCACGCGGCGAGTTGGAGATAACCGATCTTAATAACTGCTATTTGAAACAGGGAAGTCTCACTTGCGAGGTCATGGATAGTGATTGGATTGACGCGGGTGCCAGCATTGAAGAATATTGGCGGGCCAATCAGTTAGTGGTGGAGGCCATCAAATCAGGGCGAGCGCGTTAGTTGCAGGAGAACGGCTTGTCGTTCTTTTTTTTGTTGTGTTAAGAGGAGGAGGGAGGTGGACTCGGCTGACCAGCTAGCACTTAAAATTGTAGCTGGGGTTTTAAAAATAGTTCGTTGATTGGGAAGACTGTCAGGCGCGACGGTCAGCATCTCTAGGCTGTGATTGGAAAGAAGTATAACCACAGGCAGGTTTGAGTACCAAAAGATCTGTTTTAAGGAGTCGTCAAAATGATAGAGCTTGGGCGGGCGCTGTTCTTTGGTGTAGTTGACCAGAAGTTTTTTTTCATCCCAAGTAAGCAAGGTGCCGCCGCGGTTGTCCAAGCTTGCTCCGAGTCCCACAAAGATCTGTGGTTGAATTTTTTCTTCTGGCCAGTAATATATTTGTTTAGTTTTTTGATTGATCGCTAGAATTGCCGGACTTCGCGCTTCTACTAATGACCAGTCGGTGTTGCCAGGAAGCGAGGCTATCTGCGCCAATGTTTGGGTTAAAGTAGCACGACGGAATAAAGTTGTAGTTTGTGTCGCTTCATTGGAGATTAACACATAACGGTCTGCCACCAAACGATCTTTACGCACCGTGACCTCACTTAAGTGTGGTATGATGATGAGTGGTACGACAGTATGCGAGGCTAAGAACAGATGCGCGGCCAGCGTGGGCGTCCAAAACAGGAGAGCGTCTTCATAGTCAGCGGCCCAAGTGATGGATTTGAGTGGGCGTGGCATAAATGGACTTAAATCTTGCCAAGGATCATCGTTTTCCAAGGTCTTAATCCAGGGATGTAGGAGGCCAGAACGATCACGGTCAGTGAGGAGTAGACTCAAATCATCAGCAGAAAAATCTAGGGCGAGAGTTCCCCCTGGCGACAAAGCGGGGAGCGTTAGGGTGGAAGAGGTTTGACCATCACGGGTTTTCAGGATAAGATGGGACGGACGGCCATCTTCTATCAGGGCCATGAGACTCCCGCGATGGCTAATAGTAAGCAAGCGTAGTGCCGGATTGACCTCTGACCAGATGGTAAGTGGTTCAGGCGTCAGTATGACATGGTCAGAAAAAGTGGCACGTTCTTCTTGAATGGTCACGTCTGTTTGCCAAGGCGCGTAGTCAACCAGAGATAAACTGAGACGATACTGACCAGGCTTGAGCGTGGTAAAACGTGCTGGTGTGGTGAGTTTAACGTCACGGTTGTTAATAAAAATTTTCGCGCCGCTAGGGTGCGAATTAACAAGGAGTAAACCATTTTTTTGTACGTGAAAGCCATTCTGCCAGGTCAGACTATATCCTTGAGCCGAAAGAATAACTAACGGGGCCGCGGTAATAAAAAGAAAAATAGTCGCGAGGAAAATAAATTTTCTTGTAGTATACGTCATATGAGTACGTTGGTAATACGTGGCGGGCGACCGCTTCAGGGAATTATAGCGGTGGCCGGTATGAAGAATGCCGCGACGCCGATTTTAGCCGCAGCTCTTTTAACCAGAGAGACTTGTGTGATTAAGAATGTGCCGCGCATTTTAGATGTGGCGCGCATGTTAGAAATTTTTCAAAGTTTGGGGGCCGAGGCCGCCTGGACCGGGGATCATGAAGTAACCATTCGCGCGAGCGAACTTAATTTTCATCGTTTTAATCCGAATTTGGTCGGGCGACTACGCTCCTCTATCTTACTGGCTGGCCCATTGGTAGCTCGTTTTGGTTCGTTTTCTTTACCCGAGCCAGGCGGTGATCAAATTGGCAACCGGCCACTTGATAGCCACTGGTCAGCTTTGCGACAGTTAGGAGCTGAAGTTACGCGTCAAAATGGCAGCTATCAGGTGAAAAGCCAGGGGTTGCATGGAGCCCATATCATTCTACCAGAATTTTCCGTAACTGCAACCGAAAACGCGCTTATGGCCTCGGTGTTGGCCTCTGGTACTACAACCATAGAAATCGCGGCCGCTGAGCCCCATGTGCAGGATTTGTGTAATTTTTTAAACAGTTTGGGAGCTAGAATCACCGGTATTGGCACGCACACCTTAGTGATTGAAGGTGTGGCTGAACTTCATGGTACAACCTACACGATTATTCCTGACCAGATTGAGGCGGGAACTTGGGCCGCACTGGCCGCGGTTACTAGAAGTCATTTAACCATTACCGGCATTCGTCCGGATCATCTTTCAATAGTGCTATTAAAGTTACAAGAAGCCGGGGTCAAGTTAACTGTGACTGGTGATTGTTTGGAAATATTTCCTTCTTCACTTCGCGCGTTTAAAGTTCAAGCTATGCCGTATCCCGGTTTCCCTACTGATTTGCAAGCGCCGTTTGGCGTGTTGGCCACGCAAGCAGTTGGCACTTCTCTTATTCACGATCCGTTGTTTGAGGGCCGCTTTGGTTATGTGCAGGAATTAATTAAAATGGGAGCCAGCGCTATTGTGGCTGACCCCCATCGTGTCATCGTGATCGGACCTTCGCCGCTTTACGGTCAGGAGATTAAGAGTTTGGATATCCGAGCTGGCATTACCCTAATAATTGCGGGATTGGTAGCTGAAGGAGAAACGAGGATACAAGATGCAGAAGTTGTTGATCGTGGGTACGAGGATATCGTACCACGACTACAAGCTCTCGGCGCTGACATAACGCGGGTGGACTAATCTGTCTCAAAAAGCTGCGAACCGTGGCACTAAAGCAGCTGCGTTCTTCCAGGCGTTTGGCTGATTCTTCAGCGAAGTGACCGATTGATTCGGCATGTTCCAGCGGAATCAAGAAATTGTCGTGGCTGGTTTCGTGGGTTTTTGTCAGGGCTGTTCCTTGTACCATATTAAAACCCAAGACCAATAGGAGAGTCGCGATATGTCCGGTGCGATAAGGCCGGCGTAGCATACCAAGAGTCGATTACTGGTCTTGTAAAGAGATGACGGAAAAGGCGGGGGTGGTGTTACATTTTGGGGAAGAGTAATTTTGACAGTACCAGTCACAAGAGAGTAAACTGATAGCAAGAGTTTTTATGATGGAACGTTTTTATTGGAAAGGCTGGGGCTTGAGAGCTCTTTTTGTCTTGGTAATTTTTGTGGCTGGCTTGGGTACAGGCCGCTGGATGACGTTGTCGCCGCGATTTAGCTTTTTGCCGGGGTCGGTTACCACATCCACAACACTGCCAAGCCTCAACGGTTTGTCTGGAGTTGATAGTAGTTTGTTTGGTCAGGTTTGGTCAGTGCTTCGTCAGCAATACTACAAGCGGGATCAGATTCAGGACAAGGATTTATTTTATGGCTCCATTGCCGGCCTCGCCGCTTCACTTGGCGATCCTTACACGGTTTTTTTAGATCCTAAAACCGCGCAAAAATTTACCCAAGACTTAGCCGGGGCGTTTGAGGGTATTGGTGCCGAGATTGGCATTAAAAATGATCGTCTGACTTTGATTGCTCCTTTACAAGATAGCCCAGCCGAGCAAGCTGGTTTAGAGGCTGGTGATATTATTTGGTCCATTGATAAGGTGGATACTACCAGCATTACCTTAGAGAAGGCGGTTAGTTTGATTCGCGGACCAGCTGGTACCAAAGTGACGCTGGCCATTACGCGTGGTAGTTTTAAAACCATCAAAGATGTGGTGGTGGAGCGAGCGCGTATCCAAGTCAAAAGTGTTACCTGGAAAGTTTTGCCACCCGGTCGCCGGCATCCTCGTCCGCTGGGCTATGTGAAAATTGCCCAGTTTAATGGCGATACCATGCCGCTACTGGAACAAGCGGCTCGTAGTTTATTGGACCAACGAGTGGCAGGCCTGGTGTTGGATATGCGGAATAACCCCGGCGGTCTTCTGGATAGTGCGGTGGAAGTTGGTAGTTTGTGGATTTCGCAGGGGGTGATTGTGAAAGAAAAATTTTCCGGCGAGCCGGAGCGCGTCCATGAGCGGCAGGGCTTGTTATTGTTGGCTCATACTCCAACGGTGGTCTTAGTCAATAAAGGTTCAGCTTCAGCGGCGGAGATTGTGGCAGGCGCGCTTCAGGATTATGGCAAGGCCAAGATTGTGGGTGAAAAAACTTTTGGCAAGGGCTCGGTGCAGGAGTTACAAAATTTTTCGGATGGTTCAGCGTTGAAGATTACAGTGGCTTCTTGGTATACTCCCAAAGACCGGCAGATTAATGAGTTGGGGATTACACCGGATGTGGTGGTGCCGATGAGCTCTGATGATTACAACAAGGGTCGTGATCCGCAATTGGAGAAAGCGCTCGGTTTACTATGAAGGTCTTGCTGTTAAATGATGTACCCAAACAGGGCCGTCGTGGAGAAGTCAAAGAAGTTTCAGAAGGTTTTGCGCGCAATTTTCTTTTACCTAAAAAATTGGCTGTCGTGGCGACTGTTGGCCGTTTGCGCGAGCAGGCAGTACGGGATGCCGCAGGCATCCGCGAGCAGACCAGAGAGATTACGCGTGGGCAGAGGGTTTGGGCCCAGTTGCATGGCAAAATCGTGGCTATGTCGGCTAGGGCTAGTCCGAGCGGCACTTTGTACCAAGGAGTCGGGATACCAGAGATCGCGCGCCTGCTTCAACAACAGGGCTTTCATGTGCTAGAATCAGAGGTGGAATTAGCCAAACCACTCAAGCGGGTGGGGGAGCACGAGGTTTCCGTGCGGTTGCCGGGTAGAGAGTGTCAATTCATTTTACAAATTAATAAATCAAGCTAGTAAGTAAATTTACTTATGCCCAAAACCCGTTTTATTTTCGTAGTCGGCGGCGTCATGTCGGGGGTAGGTAAAGGTACGACAACGGCTTCCATCGGGCGCATTTTAAAAAGTAAAGGGTTTATCGTCACGGCTATTAAAATTGATCCTTACATAAACGTTGATGCCGGCACCATGAATCCAACCGAGCATGGTGAAGTGTTTGTGACTAATGATGGTGATGAAACCGATCAGGATGTTGGTAATTATGAGCGTTTTTTAGATACGGACATTTTATCGGATAACTACATGACGACCGGCCGCGTTTATTTAAGCGTTATCCAAAAAGAACGCAATTTGGAATACGGCGGACGCTGTGTGGAAGTTGTGCCGCATGTGCCGGAAGAAGTTATTCGACGTATTGAACGAGCCGCGGAAATGGTTAAGGCGGATTTTTGTTTAATAGAAGTCGGTGGCACGGTCGGTGAATACCAAAACGTACTTTTTTTAGAGGCGGCACGTATGATGCATTTGAAACTGCCCGGGCAGGTGATGTTTATTTTAGTAAGTTATTTGCCGATCCCGTCTCATATGGGCGAAATGAAGACTAAGCCAACGCAGTACGCGACCCGTACGCTAAATTCTGCCGGTATTCAGCCGAATTTTATCGTGGCCCGCGGTGAACACGCCCTGGACGAACCGCGCAAGCAAAAGCTGTCAGTGTTTTGCAATGTCCATCCGGATGAAATCATCGCGGCCCCGGACGTTACTTCAATTTATGAAATTCCCGTGTACCTAGAACGTCAAGAACACTTGGGTAAAAAGATTTTGGATAAATTTGGTCTGACAGCTCGCCAGGAAGATTTACAGGACTGGGAGGGGCTGGTTAAAACTATTAAGGGCGCTAAAAACGAAGTGCGCATTGGCATCGTGGGTAAATATTTCGCCAGTGGCAAGTATGTTCTTTCCGATTCTTACATTTCCGTTCTTGAGGCGGTCAAACACGCTTGCTGGTATTGGAAGAAAAAACCAGTCATCGGCTGGCTCAACGCTGAAGACTATGAGAAAGACAAAAGTAAACTGAAGGAACTTGATACCTACGACGGTGTTTTAATTCCGGGTGGGTTTGGCACTCGTGGTGTTGAGGGTAAGATCTTAGCTATCCAGTACGCGCGTGAACGCAAGATTCCGTATTTTGGTTTGTGTTACGGCATGCAGTTAGCCACGATTGAATTTGCGCGCAACGTCGCAGGTCTCGCCGATGCCCATACCACTGAAGTCAACCCAAAGACGACGCATCCGGTAATTCATATCATGTTAAATCAGGAACACAACATGGCTGAGAAAAAATACGGGGGGACCATGCGGCTTGGTGCTTATCCCTGCGTGCTCGCGCCAGGAACTAAAACTCGCGCGGCTTACGGTACGGCAAAAATTTCCGAACGCCATCGCCATCGTTATGAAGTTAACAATGACTATCGTGAGCGTTTAAAAAAGTTGGGGTTACAGTTGGTTGGTTTGTCACCGGATAAAAAATTAGTGGAGATTGTTGAACTTAAGGATCATCCGTTTTTTGTGGGTACGCAATTTCATCCGGAATTTTTAAGCCGGCCGCTTCGTCCACATCCGTTGTTTCGGGAGTTTGTCCGCGCCGCTATTAAGCGGCGGAAGTGACGTGTCATTGCGAGGAGTCCTGCCACTGGCGGGACGACGTGGCAATCCCTGTCTACCGGACAGGCAGGTCCGGAGATCGCCACGCCCCGCCTTCGGCGGGGCTCGTGATGACAAAAAAGAACGCTGAAAAGCGTTCTTTTTTGTTTGTGTTTTTGAAACAGTCTTTGATTCTTACTTCGCAACCGGAGCCACTGAGACAAATTTTCGGTTAACCAACTTACCGGTAAAACTCCTGACTTTGCGGCTGGCAAAAGAGACGACCCCAGAGGTCGCGGCGTAGAGCGTATCATCAGAGCCTTGGCGCACGTTTTTGCCGGCGTGCCAACGGGTCCCGCGTTGGCGAATAATAATAGAACCCGCTTGCGTTTTTTGTCCGGTAAAGAGTTTAACGCCGAGCCGTTTAGCTTGTGAATCGCGGCCTAGACTAGTTGAGCCTTGAGCTTTTTTATGAGCCATATTTGACGGAGCTGTAAGCTAACTTAATTAATGTGACTATTTTAAAGGAAATGCGGAGGTTTGTCAATGTAGTCGCTATTTTCAGTGGATAACTGGCGTTGACCGACTTTGAGGCCGGGGTTACAATAAAGATCTAATAAGTAATTATAATCTTATGCGGGAGGATAAGATCTTGCGAAAGCTTAATCAAATAGATAGGAAGTTCGATAAAATCGACCACAAATTCGACAAAATCGATCAGAAATTTGACAAAATCGACAGCAGGTTTGATGTAATCGATCAGAAATTTGACAAAATCGACAGCAGGTTTGATAGAATAGACGGAATTTTTCAAGCACACGGTAAAGTACTCCAGGAATTGCAGAGTCATAACGAGTTTGTTGATGAGCAACTTGAGTTTATTCGTGAAAACGTAGTTATGAGAGACGAATATCTTCAAGGACAAGACCAATTATTAAGCCTTTTTAAACGTTTAGACGAAAATCAAGTGGTAACTGATGTTCGTTTACGTCGGGTGGAAGAAGCTGTGGCCTAACGTGTCGTACGTTTTGGAGCTAGTGGTTGAGTACTTACACGCGGCAATGATTCATTGATAAAAGGATTTTTTGTTGGACTGGGCAGGTCTTCTATTGGCCCTTTCTTTTTTTCTTCTAGTGTTTTGAGTAGTCCATGTAGCTGACGTAAATTGGGTGACGTTCTGCCGACGTGAGGCTCTAGGGCGATAATGGCTTGCTCCGCTGTCACGGTTTGATAAATTTTAGTATAGAGAAAAAATATACACCAACCAGTCAGCGCCAGGATGAGCAACCAGAAGAGAATGGTTAATAAACGTTGCAGAATAATAAGGATGGTGTCAGTGATCATAAGGTAATCGTTGATGTTGGTAGTGGTGTTAGTTCTAGGAGAAGGATCGTGACAGTTTCTCCATTTTGAGCAGTGACGGAGAGACGGTTGACTACCGCATAGTTAGCGGCACGGTCAAGCTCGCCTAAAAAACGACGAAGGCCGGACCATGGTCCTTGGAGGCGCATCTCTATGGCCATGGTGGGCTGGTTTGTTTTGGGTAGAGTCACGGCGATTTCACCTTCTAGTCCGGTTTCTTTGGCTAGATTTTCTAGCCACTGAATGCGTTCCAGAGGGTTTAGGGGATTATAAAACATGGCCTCAAGAGCGCTTAAGGAGTTTTTGGCCTCAGCCATTTGTTTGGTAAGGGTGCGGAGGTTGTGGCCTTGGCGGTAACGTGTCTCCAAGTCCTGGTATTCTTGATAGATGGTGGTATGAAGGTAGGTGATGGTTTTGATGGTCGGCAGCACAATGGCCACAAAAATTATAATCACGCCGAACAAACCCAAGATTAGTTCTCCCATTAGGCGAAGAAAGGCGCGCGGACGCCAGGTGGGGAGTGAGGGCCAGATGGTCATAAGCGAGGGAGCGAAAACGTAATGGTAAGCGGCGGTACATGGACTAAATCAGCGAGTGGCAAGGCTAGATGTTTCCAGCCGGGTATTTTTTGTAAGCGATCTTGCCAGGCCAGCGCTGCTTCTCGACTGGGTGCTAAGGCTGTTAGGGTAAGTTGGTCTCTGGTGATTTCTATATTTTTTAAAAGGATATCTCCCCCTAGGGTTTTTTCTAATTGGGTTAACACGGGTAAGATAGGCCAAAAATTTTTTTGCAGTAGCGTGGCTTGGTCAATCAAGCGGTTAAGGTTTTGGACTTCACGATTGACAGGCGGCTGATTGGCGGTTAAGAGGTTGTAATCACGGACAATGCGGATGAGATCAGATTGTAAGAGTAGTCGTCCGAGCAGTAAGACCATGCCGAGTGCGGCTGAAGCGAGAAAGGTGCCCAAGAGAAAGTCAGCCATGACGCCAAGAATTTGGGTGCGTGTGACAGCTTGTTGTTTATTGGGAGGAAGAAGGTTTAAAGATGACATATTTTTGATACATGACTCATGACGCATGGCCCATTGTTGTGGCTGGTGAAGCGGTTTCGGGGGCTGGCACGGAGATAGGCTCTTTTTTTACTTTCTTTTGCCAGGGCCAAGTAAATTTTTTCTTGGAGGAGGTCGGAGGAGGTATGACCACACCTGTGCCGCGGAGTGCCAGACCAATGGCTACGGCCAGCCGTCCTTGTTCAGTCGTGGTTGGCTTTAATTTAGTTGCTAGTTGTAATTTATCTAACGGGTTAGCCAAAATGGTGGGCACTCCAAGGTCTTTGGTTAACATTTCCACCAGTCCAGGCAGAATAGACATACCGCCGCAGATTAAAAAGCGCGTGGGTATGGTGGTGATAAAGGTATTGCTGTCAGTCAAGGGGGTTAGCAGTTGTTGTACGCCTTGAGTGACAGCACTCGCGAATTCGTCAAAAACTTTGCGCCATTCATTCGGACATTCGGCCGCGTTTTGTTCGCAGTTGGTGAGGTGTTGTAGGACTTGCGAGCGATCCCATTGCATGAGCTCACCAAGCCGACTTATAATCGGTTCGCCAGCAAAGGGTAGAGTGGCCGAGAGTAAGGGGGTTTCGCCGCAGGCAATCACGAGTTGCGTACGAGTGGCGCCGAGATCAAGGATGCCCACAAGGTCATTAGTGTCTGGAGTAACTGTGGCGCGCACAATGGCTTGGGCTTCAGTTTCCAGCGCTAAAGGAATCCAGCCAGCTTGTTCAAAGAAAGTCACAAATTCGTTAACAACTTTTTTGGGCGCGGCCGCGAGCAGAATACCCGTACCGCCGGGGAGAGAAAATGGTTCAGCGCTAAAATAAGCTTCTTCTTGGGTTAACGGGATGTTGCGTTCTAGTTCGCGGGCGGTAATTTCAGGAGAAAGTGGTTCATGAGTCGGGAGTGGGACAGCACGCAAGAAGGTGGTGATTTCTGGCAACGCGGCGATTAAGTAGCGGACGGCCAAGGGATGACCGGGAGCGCGTCTAAGGGCTCTAAAAATTTCTTGACGCAGGAGCGCTGGGTTTTTGAGAGAACCAGCGGCGAGAAGATTAGGTGGCAGGTCGTGAATATGCCAACCGACCAGTCGGGGTAATTTTTTAGTCCCTTGGCTTTCTAACACAACCACTTTGAGCGCGCGTTCGGAAAGATCAAAGCCAAGATAACGAGGTGGTGAGAACATAGTTAATTTCTTTTTTCTTGCCACTGGAGTTGTTGCCAATCGCCGCTGACCGGAAAGAAGGGGGGCGGCAGGGTGGGAAAGCGGGCGTCATAGCTCATAGAGCCTCCACGGTAGCCATTAACCACTTGTCCATTTTTATCAACCCAGCTCCAGGCCCAAATAGTGTTAGAGACAACGGCGCCGGTCATAGTTAGAGAATTACGTATATACCAAGGCGTCGTGCGCGCGCCAGGCAGATAATAATTACGGAAGACGTGACCATTTTGCGCGATGAGAGCGGCGTCAATCCGTAAGTTGTCGGCTGAATGTAAGGGGATGAGAATATCTTTTTGGGCAATGAGTCCGAGGCGACCCTTGCTCTGATCTAAGTTTATCAAATTATCATGAATTAGTATATTAGCATTAGTACTGTCTTGATCAGGGAGACGTGCCGCTACGATGGTGAGAGGATAGTCAAATGAGCCACTGACCCAGACGCGGTCTTCCACAAAAACGAGATTACGTCCGTCGCAAGTGTTGCTGGGGATAATCAATTCACGATGGACAACTGGCTGACCAGCGAAATCATTTGATTCAGTAACCCACTTAGTGCCGTTGTAGCCCTGCACGGCTGGGAGCATACTGGTGATGCGGTGAATCTGAATTTTGCCGCCCGGCAGAAGTTTTAAAAGATACCCAAAAGCACCGGACGGGCCGAGATAAGTGTTGTTAGCTATAGCTTGCTGTTGAAATTGCCTAAGATCTTGGCTGATGGCGGCAAAAGGAATTGACGGAGCTGGATATTGCCAAAGTCCTTGTCCGCCACCAGGTCCCGAGCCCCAAACGCCCGGTTTTGATTGAGCCGGATTACAGCCGTGCTCTGGACCGCAGATATAAGTGGCATTGGCAGAAGTGAAGAGAGAATTTTGGGTGCCGTCCATGCGAATGCCGCCATTCGAGTGGGCGCGACCGACAATGTAGCCACCAAACCAAACGTTGGAGTTGGTGACGCCCATATAGCTCGCAATAGTCGGTTGACCAAATTGAATGCTGAAGGTTTTTTTGATATCTGGTGTGGTGGTGAGCCAGCCGGTCGCTTTGACCGTGGTAATACTATTGCAATTGTTGGGCGGGGTGATGTCCAGCGAGAAGGAGCCGCGTTGTCCGGCAGCTGGATCAAAGTATTGATGCACATACGGCCCGACTTGGCCGGTGCCGTCTTGAAAATCATTAGGCGCATGGGCCAGATGCCAACGGTAGTAGGCGAGGCCAGCTTCAGCCATGGCCGTCGCGCCGATACTGGCCCGACGGCGGACATTAGCTCGACGCTCTGATTGAATGAGGTTGACCAGTGAGCCAGCCAAGACAAAAAAGATAACTGAGAAAACCAAGCTGACAATGATAACAGATCCGGGTTGGCGTAGTTTCATATTAAAGATTGGTTTTTAGATTACGGAGCTGGGTTTGTGATTCCAGAATAAAGGAGTTGGGCGCTTTATCTACGTCAACATTAATTTGCAGTGTCACTTGCATCAGTTTGGTTTGCAATAAGCGCGTGGGGGTGGGGAGCGGGTTGTTAACCAGGTCGCCAGGATAGTCGCTGTTATAGTAACGGAAAATGGGGGTGGCTCCGTTACGGACATAGGGTGAGAGGATTTTGATGGTTTCGGTGTTGCTGGGGTAACTGAGCGGCGTGCCACTTGGCTTAATGACGCCTTTTTTGAGATTGGTGCCCTCTAACCAGTAGCGTACTTTTTCTACTTTACTGTCGCCATCAATATCACCAAAAAAGGTGAAAGAAAAATCATCAGCGGTTTGGATGGGGTACGAGCCATCCTCACCGGGTCTGGCTGATTTTATTTCTTGAACCATAGTATCAATGCCGCGTCTGGCGCTACCAATTGCTTCGCGTTGTTCTTCAGCAAAACGGCTGGTGCGATAACTGTTAATCACAAACGAGCCTACTGATATGGCTAAGAGTGAAAAAATAGCGGCCGTGAAGATAGTTTCCAGAAGACTAAAAGCGCGTTTCATAGCTGGTTCAATTTTAGAATGATCGTGGTTTGTCCGGAAATAGTAATGGTGTCGGTAAAGGTTTGATAGCCAGGCGCACTGATGGAAAGATCAGTGGGGCCGGCGAGCAGGGGTGTAAAAAAAGTTTGTCCCGAGGCGCCGGCTTCTTGGGCTAAGACCTCGTTATTTTGAGTAAGCGTCACTTCGGCCGAGGGGAGTGGTGAGCCGTCTGGTTTTTGTACGGATACAAGTAGGGTTTGGTTAGCATGTGGAACCATAGTCCAGGTAATGGCTAGTGTGCTGTTGGGATCAATGGTAGTAACATTAGGGGGATTGCTCCCGGCTAGGTCGTACTCGGGGGAGAGATTGTTAAGGCTGTAGGTATCCCATTCGAGATTGGGGATAGTTATTGCGCCTTGTTGGGTGGTGAATTGTTGTGTTGGATATTTTAAAACAGGGAGCGTGTCGGGCGGTGGGGTGGGGTTGGGATTGGTGCCAACAGGTTTATTACCTTTTAAGGTCAAGATGACGTTGTGCTCCAAGAGGTCGCCGTTTGGATCACGCACAGTGAGAAAGAGGGTCCCCGGGCGATCAATTCTAAGAACGACGGGTGTGGTTTGTCCTAAAATTACACTGACGGCCGGCAGGGCTGGGGTGGTTAGAGTCGGTGGGTTCCGAAGCATGGTTTGTTCAGTAGAGTAGCCAGGTTTGCTGGCCGAGACAATGTAGCTATCATCAGCCGGCGGGGTGCCGGGCAAGATAATCTGTCCTTGATCATTTGTTAGGAGGGTGAGATCAATGGATGGATTGACCGTAGTGTTGGAGATATGTACGCTGGCTTGCGGAATAGGTATGCCATTGGCATTAAGGACGGTAATAGCAAGCGCGCCACCGCCCGCGGTGTTTTCTAAGCCAGCCGGAGAGACGTCGGTCAAGAGAAAAACCGTTTGAGTTTGGGTGCGTCCTCGCCAGCTGGCTGAGACTCGTATTCGTTTGTAGTCAGTAGGTACTGGATCGGACGGATTACTGCCGAGCGTGCCGTCAAAGGGATCGTCCACATACATGACGCTGGTCGTTAATGTGTAAGTGAGGTTGTTATAGGTGCGGGTGGTGACTTGGGGCAGTGAGCCCGGGGGGATACCACCGACTACGCCGACTTGGAGATAGGGTAAATTGTGTGCCAGTTCTAATTGTTGTTCAATAAGCGCGAAAGCTCCGGTGCGTGCTTGTTCATCTGCGGTCAGTCGCAACGTGGTCAAGAGTAAATTATAAACCGCCAGCGCACCGCTTAAAAAAATAGCCGTGGCCAGGATCACTTCTAGAAGGGAGAATCCTTTTTTCATGTTAAATGGCTTCGGTCAGCGAATAGATAGGCATGATAATGGCCACGCTTAAACCAGCCACGCCTATGCCAAGCAGAATGATTAAGATGGGTTCTAAGAGCGAGGGTAAGTTAGACATGGTTTCACTGACCTGTCGTTCGTAAAAGTCCGCTGTTTCTTCCAAGATAGTATCAAGCGCGCCACTTTTTTCTCCGGTGGTAATCATTTGTCGGACCAGTGGCGGAAACAGTTTAGGCCAGTCGGCTAGCACATTGGCCACGGTCTCGCCCCGGGCCAGTCGATCTTGCGCTTTAGTAATGGCTTCTTGGTATAGAACATTGCTAAGGGTCGGAGCGGTGAGTTTAAAACTTTCTACAATAGAGAGGTCGGTTTTAAGTAATGAAGACAAGGTGCGGGCAAAGGCTGCCAAGTTTATTTTTTTACTAATCGGGCCGATAATAGGTAGTCTTAATAGTAGATAATGTAGGCGGTAGCGGATAGCTGGTCTTCGGGTCAAGTAGATAATGCCGATGATTAGTACTGGCAAAGCCAGGAGAATTAGCCACGCTTGCTGTTGGAAAAAGCCGCTGATTGCAATGAGGATGCGCGTGGGTAGTGGCAACTTGACGTTGACTTCAGTAAAGATGGAAGTGATTTTAGGCACAACAAATATCATCATGAGTGTGCCGATGATGATCATGGCCGAGACCACAAAGGTTGGATAGATAAGCGCCCCGCGTACTTTGGCGCGCAGATCGTGAGTTTTTTTAAGTTGGAGAAAAAGTTGCGCTAATTGTTCAGACAGCTTGCCGCTTTCTTCGCCAACTTGGATGAGGCTGGTGTAGAGGAGGGGGAAAACCGTGGGGTAGCGCGCTAGGCTTAAGGCAAACCCCTGTCCTTTTTCAACACTGGCGGCTATCTCGGTTAAGATGCGTTGTAGAGTCTTGTGTTCGGTGTTCTGGCTTAAGGCCGGTAGGGCTTCACCTAAAGACACGCCGGCGCGGATCATGGTGGACAAATTTTGGGTGAAGATCAAGACTTCATCAAAGGGCACGCGGGTGGGGAGGGAGAATTTTTTCATAAACATTGGGGGCGGGTCCTGTCGCGGCGCACACCCCATGAATGCTCGCCGTGGCTACGCTTCATGGGGTCCCCAGTGCCGCGCCACCCGCCGTACGCAAAGACTATAGATACTTCTTCACCTTTTGCAAAATTTCTTCAGTCGTGAAATTGGCTTTGATTAAATAATCTTTGGCACCCAGGGCTTTGGCTTTGCTGACATCAGAATCTTGGCCCAAGTTAGAGAGGACGACCACGGGTGTGGAATCTTTGGCCTCTTTCATTTTTTGCATGAAAGTAAAGCCATCCATGGTGGGCAACATCAGGTCCAGGAGTACTAAGTCAGGTTTTTCTTTTTTGAGTAGATTTAAACCGTCATCCCCATCGCCGGCTTCTAAGACTGTGACCTTTTCTTCTGTGAGCTTGCGACTCATGAGCTGACGCAAAAATGTATCGTCCTCCACGATTAAGACTTTGGACATACAGTTTAGAATTGAGAATTAGCCTGCCTGCCGGCAAGGCAGGGAATTAAGAATTAAGCTTTCTTGGAGTTATTATAGCGTATGGTGGGTTTTGTGTAAACGCTTGACAAGGCCACCGGATTTGCTATTATGGCTTGTCTACTTTTAGTAGGCCAAACACCAACCCCCAAGTAATTCCAAGGAGAGGGTCGCTATTTTTAGTGGATAACCTCACATTGACGCGTTGGGTAACTGGGTTTACAATAAAGATCTAATAAGTAATTATAATCTTATGCGGGAGGATAAGATCTTGCGAAAGCTTAATCAAATAGATAGGAAGTTCGACAAAATCGATCAGAAATTTGAC
>CAZHTB010000056.1:0-17452 GCA_964535685.1 uncultured Gammaproteobacteria bacterium | reverse complement strand
CTCTAGCTTAAATTACTTTTTTAAGGATGGGGGATTCTCCCGCCGATGGCGGGATCCCGCCTCCCATTGTATTTGAAATTCAGTGGCGGGAGAACCCCGCGAGCCCTTTTACAGGCTACCTCGTTAGCAGTGAGGCGCTTTCGACCAACTCAGCCACCTCTCCACTCTAGCGACAATGGCGTTATAATACGAGAAAATATGACACTCGTCAACTCGTGGACTTGCTGTTTTGGAGTAAAAAACGTATAATGGCTACATATGGTAGAAGGAGAAAATCGTGGAAAAATTTTAACCAGCTGGGCGTTTCCCGAAGTGGTTAAACATGAACGCTCCCAAGGCTGGTTTATAGGCATGGGAATTTTGGCCGGGTTCTTGGTTGTCTACGGCGTCTGGACCAAAGATTTTTTATTCGCGCTGATTATTGTCATGGGCGCGGCCATTACCTTGCTTCATCATTATAAAGAGGCGTTGCCAGTTTCGTGTACGCTCTACGAGCTTGGTCTGGAGATTGGACACAAGTATTGGGAGTATCGAGACCTCAAAACTTTTTGGATTATTTACGAACCGCCTCAAGTCAAAACACTTTACTTGCAATGGCGTCTGCCCAAGCCAATTATTGGTATACCTTTGCATAATCAAAATCCTTTAAAAATTCGTGAGATGTTGAATAAGTATCTGACCGAGGATTTGGACAAGGAGCGCGAGCCATTGACAGATGGGCTGGTACGTATGCTAAAGTTATGACCATTGGCAATGCCAATGGTCAGCTCCCAGCAATTAGCAACCAGCTTCCAACCGAAGGAATATTCCTTAGTCGGTAGCCGGATGTTAGAAGCTAGTAGCTCACTTCATGCGCGCCCGTAGCTCAGTCCGGATAGAGCGCTTCCCTGCGAAGGAAGAGGTCACACGTTCAAATCGTGTCGGGCGCACCAGCATACCTATGATGGCAAGCGTTTACAAATATCAAAGATCTAAACCTAACTTGGGGCTGGGTAGACCGGCCGGTTTCCTGGCAGGGCTGGATTATAACCATGCTCGTGGTAATTTTTTGCGCCCAAGTATTTCTCGCGGTTGATCGCCAAGCTCATTCAGTCAGTGATACACTCTACGGCATTTTTCCGTTTTGGCTACCTGCTTTTGGCGTCTATCTTTGGATTGCTTCAAAGACGAATCGCATATGAATTTGAACACACCGATAGATCAACTAGGCCGCCTGGGCAATTCGCTAGCCAAAAAATTAGCTGATAAACTGGAGATACGAACCGTACAGGATCTCCTTTTTTATTTCCCCTCGCGCCATGTTGACTATAGCCTGATCACACCGATCAAAGATTTAACCATTGACCTGGTGACCACGGTTCATGGCGAGCTCGCGCTTATACAAAATCGTCGTGGCTGGAAATTTCGCCGCATGGTGACCGAAGCCCTGCTTAACGACGACACCGGCAGTCTCAAAGTTACTTGGTTTAATCAGCCCTACTTGGGCAAGATGCTAAAAATTGGGCAACGTTTGGCACTCTCTGGCACGATTGAAAAAGCGCCGCACGGGGTTACGATGGTCGCGCCTGATTTTGAGATGTTGGGACCCGCCCGCACCATCCACACCGGCCGGCTGGTGCCCATGTACCCGCTTAGTCAAGGCCTTAGTCACAAACAAATCCGCACGTTGGTCGCCATGGTATTGCCGCTGGCAGAACAAGTAAAAGAATGGCTACCGCTTGCGCAGCTACCAGCTACCAGCTACCAGCTACCAACTCTGGCGACCGCCCTTCAAGACATACATTTTCCAAAAGACAAAGCCTCTTTTGAGGCGGCGCAACATCGGTTTCGTTTTGAAGAACTGCTCCTCCTGCAACTCCGCGCCGCGCTGGCTCGCGCCGCTTGGAGCAAACTCAAGGGCCAGCCCCTGCCTTTTGATCAAGAAATCGCCAGATCATTTGTAGCCAAACTGCCATTCACTTTGACCCAATCGCAAAAAAAAGCGGCTTGGGAAATTTTAAAAGATTTAAGTAAGTCCGTGCCCATGAACCGACTCTTAGAAGGCGACGTCGGCTCAGGTAAAACCGTGGTAGCCGCGCTGGCCGCGCTCATGACCATTCATAACGGCGGACAAGTGGCAGTCTTGGCGCCAACCGAAATCTTAGCTGAACAACATGTCAGAACCTTTAGAAAAATTTTGGAGCCGTTTGGGATTATTCCAACCCTAGTTACTCGCAACTCGAAACTTGTAACTCGTAACTTAACTGATCATACGATTCTTATTGGCACGCACGCCTTACTGCAAGACGAAGTTCTCATTCCCCGTCTAGCCTTGGTCATTGTTGATGAACAGCATAGATTTGGAGTGGAACAGAGGGCCACTTTGTTAAAGAATCAAGAATTAAGAATTAAGAATAAAGATGCCCAATCCTTAATTCCTAATTCTTCATTCTTAATTCCTCACTTGCTTTCCATGACCGCGACCCCCATCCCCCGCACTTTGGCGCTGACAGTTTATGGCGACCTTGATCTATCCGTCATTGACGAAATGCCAGCTGATCGCAAACCTATCATCACTAAAATTCCACCTGTTGACAAACGCGCTGCGGCTTACGAATTTGTAGACAAACAAATTGCCGCTGGCCGCCAAACTTTTGTTATTTGTCCGCTTGTTGATCCCTCGGACAAACTCGGCGTAAAATCCGCCACCGCCGAATATGAACGCTTGCAAAAAACCATTTTTGCTCACCGCCGCCTCGGTCTGCTCCACGGCAAACTCAAAAGTAAAGAAAAAACAGAAATCATGGGCGCGTTTAATAAAGGCGAACTTGATATCTTAATTTCCACGGCCGTAGTCGAAGTCGGTGTTGACATACCAAACGCCAGCGTCATGATGATTGAAGGAGCGGAGCGCTTCGGCCTGGCCCAGCTTCACCAATTCCGTGGGCGCGTCGGCAGGTCCAGTCATCAATCGTATTGCATTTTGTTCACTGAAAAAGAAACAGACGAAGTCCGCGCGCGCTTGCAAGCATTTTTAGAGGCCAAAAACGGTTTTGAACTAGCGGAAAAAGATTTGCACATCCGCGGCTCGGGCGAATTATTCGGCACGGAACAAAGCGGCTTTTCTAAACTTAACATTGCCTCACTGTTTGACTACAAAACCGTGCAAGAAGCCCAGACTGCCGCCGCTTGGATTATGGAACAAGACCAAACACTAAAAAAGTTTCCGGAAATTAAAGAAAAACTCGCTAACTTTGAACTAGCGACGCATTGGGAATAATTTAATTAAAGCGCGAAGTACACCCCCGCGACACAGCTGGATGACCATCACCGGTATATTCAAAATGCCAAGGTTCGCTTGCAATATTGCAAAACCCATTGGCCTCTAGAGCCTGACCGATGGCTTTTTGGCAGTCATTCTCACGACAAGCCGCCAAATCTTGAATACAATTTTCCTGACTAATACACTGCCCACCACTATCAGTTCCCCAGGCGTCAATCGCCCGCCCACTCGTGTGGGGGCAACTGTTTGGTCCGCCCACACAGACTGGCGGACGACAATCCCGAGAACGTTGTGGCGGCGCCGGATTACACTTACCTGCGTGCACAAATCGATTGATAATGGCTTGCTGGTGCGCGGGCGTACGAAAACCACTAGTGATAGTCATCTGATACCCTCCCTGAATGCTAGCGCCAGCCTCCCGTAGTGATTGAAGTAGTTGGGGGTTATCAGGAAGCCGCACCCCGCCTAAGGCAACAATATTTGGCAAACCGCTTGGCGTTACCAAATTTTGAGACTGTACCGCGAGCGGGGAATTAGCGCCATCTTCCTCACCCTCTTCTAATTCTCTGGGTTCAATATAATCAACTTTGAAACTACCCTGATTAACCAGGTTGGGATTAATAATCATTAAAATCAAATAGCCACTCAACGCCAAAAGAAGACCCATAACTGCGTTAATGATGGTTTTTTTTGCACTACCAATCAACTCCTCACTGCCCGCTCCCCACAGCCATTTGAATCCCCCCCAAATAATCATGAACATGGATAAAAAAGCAGCCAGATACACCAGCAAACGAAAAATATTAATTATATAATTTCCCAGCAAACTACCGGAAATATATTTCTGGCCTGTGACCTGATCCTCCACTACACCAATAGTCACGGGACTCTCGCGGCTAAAAACTATACCGCCAGGATTGGGCAGAGCCACGTTAGGAGTAAATTGCACGGGCGAGCCAGAACCCACTACTGGAATGGCGCATTTGTCAGGGTCCGCATCAGCCCAACCAGAACCCTTAACATTCTCACATTCATTCCCTAGTGGATTCAGGGCATTCAACTGCACAATATCGCACGTATCAATCTGCGGCGTTCCTCCAGCTGGGGTTGTATACTTACAACAACACTGGGTAAAGGCCAGAACAGTACTGGGGACAAACGCCAAAAGACCAACACTCACTAAGGCGAGGCTGGCACCGAAGAGCGCCAGGCGTCTTGAATATACTTGAGCCATACATCACTTGAAATTACGCCGGACAATTTTTGGTCGTTTAGGAAAAAAGTTGGCACAGCTTCTAAACCAGCGGCGACCCCCTCGGCCTTACTAACTGCGACCTGTTGACGCACCGACGGATCGGCAAGACACTGACTAAACGCGGTTTGATTCAAATCAAGCTCATCGGCTAAACGGGTATAAAGATCCGGGGCATTCAACTCGGCCTGATGGGTAAACAGAGCCTGCCGATACGGGACAAATTTTTGCTGACGCGCGGCACAACGAGCCGCCACGGCTGCTTGCCAGGCGCTTGATTGGAGTTCGGATCGCGGAAAGTCCTTCCAGACAACCCGCACCACGCCCGGCAGTTGCGTCATGGCTCGCGTTAACTCTTGCTCGGCAGTGGCGCAAAACTCGCAGGTGAAATCGCTGAATTCAATGATGGTCACCGGAGCGGACAAGGGCCCAATTTTAGGATCACTGGCTTTAACTGTTGGCACAACTGATAAAGTGACAGTAGCTAGCTGTCGCCGTGAAGCTATCTCCCGCGACCAGGCCAGGCCCTGCACCAACAAACCGATGACTAGTATCAGACCCATCCCTACTCCTGCCCATACTAAGACAAAATTCCGCTTCATGGTATATTGGTACTTACCTGATGCAAATTACCGCTACCCTGATCCACAAAATAAATAGTTTTGCCATCATGACTCAATAATAGATCGCTTATCACCACATGTTGTCCGCCAAGTAAAACGATTGGACTCTTGGTGCCACTCACTAAATCAATTTGGTACAAATCATCCCCAGCCACGGCTTTGTTTGGTTCAAAACCAGCGCCCATTGGCAACTGTCGTGGCACGGCGCAATAAACCGTATTCTCATTCACAAACAAACATTTGTTAGCCCAAGTCTCAACCGGTAAACGCAACCGCCCCAAACCAATTTTATCTCCCGCCGCTTCCACGACCCACAGCGTGGGCGGATAGCCAGTAGCCGGATCTGGGTCAACCACACTATAAAGCAAGCGCTGGCCGCTCGGCGACCATTTACCAATGGGCTGATACCCCTCCACTAACATAGAACGAAAATTCTCACCCTGAAAACCCAAAAAGTAAACTTCCTGCCGATCTATATCTTTGGCTTCCGTAAACCAGCCGGCAATTTGTCCCGTCGGTGACCACGAAACTGTCACTTTGTCAGCATTCCTCCCCAGCGGCTGGAAAGCTCTGACTTGCGAACCGTCTGCACTCGCTACGGCCAGCCAGCGCTTGTCAGGATCACTGTTTAAAATTTTAAAAACCATCTGCTCACCAGAAGGAGCAAAAGAAAACTCACTCCAATTCCTCGGCAGAACTACTTGGCGCTTGGCCACGGCATCATATAAAATATTAGCGCCATCAGGAAATGATACAATAGCGCGATCCCGGGCATCAGACCACAGCACACTTTTGGCACCAACAAACGCTTGGTCCGTAATTTTCTCCGGCGTGCCACCCGGAGTCAAGCGATAAAAATATCCATCAGTTGGTTTGTAAAAATATAACGCGCCGTCACTTCCCAAATGAGCGCCCCTAACACCCTGGGCCAAGACTCCGGTCGGGGCCGCGGCCGCTTCACCTGAAATCGCCGGCGCGCCCGGACCGCCAGCCGTTGGCACCTCGCCCGGACGCGGCACCGCTGGGCCAGCCGTTGGCAAACCAGCCGGTGGCGTACCTGCTGGCGGCGGCGCTGGCACTAGCGCCGGGACTAAAGGACGACGCAAAACCAACCACAACACCAAGCCCACGACCAAAAGCAGTAGGCCAACGATCAGTACAATCTTTTGCGCTCTATTCAGTTCCATACCTAATCTTAGTTTAGCAAAAATAAAGGAAAACCGCACTAGCTAAATATCACCTCCTTCTTTTTCCCCTTATAACCCAACAGCTTCTTGGTTGTTTGGTTTAATTCTTTTTTCTTGGCCTCGGCTTCTTTTCCACTTTGGTGTACCGTGTGCCAAGCCATCAACACCATAAAAATATTCATGGGCATGATATCCAATAACGGCAGACTATCAATCAATAACCCAAGAATCCACCAAATTATTTTTATTTTAGACTTAAGAAACCACCCCTTCCCCCACAAAAAATAAAAAAGTGTTGCTGACAAGAAAAGACCTACGAATTTCCAAACCACCTCCACGCCCGTCGCCGGTGGAATGATAGTTGGAAGGAAAACTAAATCCAAAACATCCTTAACTGTTGCTAACAGCAGAGCTATAAGAAAAGCGCCTGTTTCGTGGCCTTGATCAATTTCCTTATTTAGTTTCTCTGCCAATTTTTTACCTGCCCCTATTATTCCTCTTTCGTCAAAATTTTTAGCCTGAAAATGAGCTGCCTGTAAATTCTTTTTTCTGTCATTTTCTGTATCCGGTTCATTCTCTGAACCCTCCTCTATCTCTTCTGCATTCTCCCCATCTTTTCCGTCTGGTGGTGCCAAGGGTGTATTATCAGCCCCGCCGACTTTTTGATTTAATCTAATTTGCCACTCTGCCTGTTGTGATTCATCGTTATTATTTTGGGCAGTTTCCATAGTCAAGCATTATTGCCAAACCGCTTGATCAACGCGCCAACCGGAACTATCGCGCACGGCCTGAAGCTCAAGTTTGCGATACTGAATCGTGCGTTTTTCTCCAATCGCCTCTTCTTGTTGGGTTTGTACCACCAGCACGGCTTTACCGCCAACCGGATCATGAGATTTTAACTCCACCGAAATGGCGCGCGTGGTTAAACCATGATAGCTGGCCCCCTTAAGCGAAGCTTGCAATTTTGGCCAAGCGGTTTTGAACCATTGCTGAAAGGCAGTCGTCGCGATATCTTCCATACGAGTTCCAGAAAAAGGCGCGCCTTGGTTTGAATAAGTACCAAAAAGTTCGGCAAACGAACGCGCCAGCGACGTAACCGCGGCCGCGTCTTGTTGGTCGGGGGTGAGCGTTATGACTTCTGACTTATGACTTATGACTTCTGCACCATTTTCTCGTAACCCCTCCTCACCTCCCCTTAAACTAAGGGGAGGAACGACGCCTCCCTCTCTTAGATTAAGAGAGGGTTGGGGTGAGTTACTTCCACTGGGAGTATTTGACCGAAACACCAGCGCCATCACCACCACCAACAAAATCCCCACTACTCCAAGCATGATGATTAATTGTTTTTTGTCTGGATCCATACATTTTTAATGTAACATGTAACTTATAGCTTGTAGCATAACTAATGTTGCATGTTTTGTGTTACAGGCTACATGGTTTGTGTTTCATGCCCTTCTTCTGCAAAATCCTTTTTAGCTTGCGCGATTTCCAATAACTGCCGCGGATCGGTCGTAATTAACTGATCTTCTGAATAAGAAGCCACGACCCGCATGGCCACATGTTTAGACCCGGCAAAGAAAATGCCATCCCCCACCTCGCTGTCCAACAACAAATACCTCTCACCTTGCGTCAAGTTAAACACTTTGGCAATTTGATCAATGGCGGCCGGTGATTGACGAAGCAAAATCTGCAAAGCCGAGTTAGTGACAATGGCCTGGCCGTAAGTTGAGGCCAAAAAGTCATTAACGTCTTGGGTAATGGTGGTAACGCCAAGATAATATTTACGACAGCGTTTGACCAGCGCGAAAATAAATTTGGCCGAGTCTTCGTGTTGCATGAGCCACCAAGCTTCATCAATTACTAAAATACGACGCTTCAGTTTGCTTCTAACTACATTCCAAATGTAATTAACAATCGTATAGATGGCGATAGGACGCAGTTCATCTTCCAAATCACGCACGGAAAAAACCACCAACTGATTTTTCATGTCAATGTTGGTTGGACTATTAAGGAGTCCGGCGAAGGTGCCTTCCGTATATTTTTTAAGTCGTACGACTAAATCCTCGGTGCCAGTCATCCCCGCCAGCACTTCTTGAAAATCTTGTAAGACGGGCGGAGTGGCCGTATGTAAATCCGTTTCCGGCGTAATATCTTTTTTGGCGTAAGTTTCTAACAGCGCTTGATCAATCAGCGCGTCATCTTGCGGCGTCAGATTGCCGAGCAACAAACGCACCAAGCCCTTGAGTGTAATAACCGCGCTCCGAATAATATCCGCCGTCGTCATGTCACTGCCGGCAATAGGCCGTGGCAAATCAAAAGGATTGATTTTACTGTCAGAATTAAGTGAGACATTGATATACGTGCCACCGACCGCGTCGGATAAATGTTTGTATTCCATTTCCGGATCAATAATAATAACACTGACGCCCATCATTAAACTGCGTAAGACTTCTAGTTTAATGGTATAACTCTTGCCAGCGCCGGAAGTCGCGAACACCACGGAATTGGCATTTTGCAAAGTAAAACGATCAAAAACAATCAAACTGTTGTTGTGCCGATTAATGCCGTACAAAATACCGGTGTCCGAAGTGAGCTCCGAGGACATAAATGGAAAACTGGAAGCGCAGGGCGAAGTGTTCATGTTAAAACTAACGCCAATCTCATCAGTCCCCTCTGGTAGCGTGGAATTGAAACCCTGCTCGGCTTGATAAAGTCCACGTTTAGTAAAAACCAGTCTAGAGCCAAAAATTCCTTCCACGCGATTGGTTAATTGATCCAACTCTTCGCGACTATTGGCATACAGTGTGACATACAAAGCAAACTGAAAAAAATGCTCAACCCCTTGGGTCAAATCATCGCGTAATTTTTCCATATCGCGGAGCCCCGTCTCAATCATAGGATCGCGCGGCGCGCCTTTCTCGGCCGCGGCTGACAATTGAGCTTGCAAATTTCCCACCCGGTTACGCAACTGCTTTAACACCACGGCCGCTTCCAGGGGATAAAAAAACATGCTGATATCCAACTCCGAGGACAAATTAATAATCGGAGCAAACCAACCAATGGCAATATACCGCGGATACTCCACCACAAACAACGTGCGCACAAATTTGCCGCCCAATTCCAAATGTGAGGTATCAACTTTCATGGCCGCCGGCGCAATCAAATCATAAATAGTAACCAAGCCCTGACGGTAAGCTTTTTCCGCTGACAACAAACTCTGCTGTTCTTGCAAACCAGGCGCGTCGTTAGTTTTTTTATTTAACCAAGCCATATTAAATTAAGTTTCTGGCAATGAAGCCATTTGCAATTCCGAGACGTCTGGTAATTTTTCCGTTTTGGATTCCAGCGGGTTGTAGGTCTTGTAAAAAAGCTCAATCAGCCCCTGGGTGGTCAAGCGTTCGCTTTTGAGCCCCATGGAAGACAGTCCTCCCTGGACATAGCTCGCCCTTCTGTCCAAAGTTTCTTTGTATTCCAAAAAATGCTTGCGCTTTAATTGTACCACACTGGCCGCGGAAAAAATTTCCTGAATCAAAGCCACGACGCCTTTCTTGCCGCCGGCTGAAATCGGGTGAAAAGGCATGGTCACGTAAAACCGCTTGGTCATAATCTCGCCGAGTTGCACCAGCTCGCGCACAAATTGGATGTACTCTTGAATTTGCAATTTTAACAATTCATTGGTCTGTTCTTTTTGCTTGTTGCCCAGCTCCAATAAATAATGATCCAAATCCAAACGGCGCGATTGAATAACTACTTGCAGTTGAAAATTTAACGAATTTAAAAAACTGATGTAACCAGAAACCATGGCATCTTGTTCTTCTTCGGATTTTAGAGCGAAATTGACACTGGACACTAACAACACCGCGCGCAAACTGCCGTCTTTCATAACTAAAGTATCGTCCTTGATCTCGGCGATGTTGAGAAATTTTTGTACTGCCGCACCTTTAGTCATAAATCATTTGTCATTATCGGCGTACGTTCCGCCCGTGTCTACGACCAGCGCCACATGAGACAAGCGCTCTTCAGTCACGCGACGATGAGGGGCGACTATCACCGGCTTAGGCGGTGGAAGTTTTTCAGCATGAATATTAAGTTCGGCGTGCTGCCAAATGCGCAAGTTCGGACGGGTTTTGGTGCGAATAACATTCAAAAGAAAAAAATGAAACGGCCGACCGTTAACTTTAACTACGGCGAATAAAATGACCAAGCCCGCGGTCAGTAATGCCTCCACTAAAAACAAAGAAAAATCCGCCAGCTTGTACTCAATAAAAATAAATAAACCGGCAATCAAAAACATGATGAATTGCCGCACGGTCACCGGACCTAAAACTTTCGGTTCTGTATCAATAAATTGTGGCACGGCGAATTGTTGCACAAAATTAAAATCTTAGTTGCTCATTTGCTTCCATCAGAGCTTCAAACTCATCCAGACGCAGAGTTGGCAAGCCCATTTTCGTCCGCTCGTCTACGATCTGCCCAAGCGGTTTATCTTCGCGCATGCTTTGTCGGCCAACTTCAAGATACAACTGGTGAACCGGACTTCTTTGCCAGGCACGAACGCCGGCCGCGCGCTTGGCTAAAGAATCTTTATGCAAAAGCGCCACCATCTCTGATAAATGGCGAGTTATCTCGGCAGCTGTTCCCCAACGTCGGATGTCCTCTAGTTTGAGTGAACCCAATTCTTCTACCGTGCTGGAGAGGTGAGGACGACTTGTTGCAGACGCGGCTGACTGCTGAATAACGACAGATGCCTGCTTTTTCGGCAGACTATAGCCGGTCTCGCCCGTAACTTTTGAAAGCTGTTGGCGGAAGTTGTGTAACCCATCCTTATTTGGGGTCGTCATCGCGAGTCCCCCGCTAAACGGGGGCGTGGCGATCTCTGGTTGAGATTGCTTCGTCGCTTCGGCTCCTCGCAATGACACTGTTGGTGTCTGTGTTGCTGGTTTTCCAACTCCACCCAAAGCCTGCTCCAACTTCTGCTCTTGGAGATTTCCCTGCGCGTCTTTGACTAAAATACCCAAGGAGGAGAGGTCCATTTCCATGGACACATTATAACATACTTTCATGCTACAAGGAACAGACTTCCACTGCCGCCAAGACTGCCTGATAGCCAACATTACGCCCGTCCGCGGCACTACGAACTTGCGCTTGCTTAAAATTGAGCGGAGTAATAACGCCGAGTAAGACCGGCGTGTCGCATTGTAGCCCAATATTTAAAAGAGCTGGAATAACCGTGTTGGCAATATACTCATCATGCTTCGTCTCGCCCTTAATAATCGCGCCCAGGGCGATAATGGCATCAAATTTTTTCTGTTTGGCTAGACGTTGTACTTGAAGCGGCAATTCAAAGGAGCCGGGAACCTCCACGACCATGACATTATGACTTATGACGCATGACTCACGAATGGCTCGTTTGGCGCCGTCCAATAATCCGCGAGTAATTTTTTCATTAAAACGAGCGCGGACGATGGCGAGCTTTAATCCCTTACCGTTTTGTTTTTTAAAAGTATTGGATTTCATATGGCTTTATGCTCCGTGTCTAAAATGACAAACATCCCCGTCTTGCATAACATAGTCTTTGCCTTCGGTGCGGAGCAGGCCTTTGTCGCGTGAGCCAGCTTCGCCGTATTGTACGAAATCGCGCCAATTAATAATTTCGGCGCGGATAAAGTTTTTTTCAAAATCAGAATGAATCACTCCGGCGGCTTGCGGCGCTTTGGTGTCTTTTTTTATTGTCCAGGCGCGAGTTTCTTCAGGACCGGAAGTTAAAAAGGTGATGAGCCCAAGCAGTTCGTAGCTGGCTTTGATTAGTTTGTCTAGTCCGGACTCGTTCATGCCAAGCTCGCTCATCATGGTTTTCGCTTCCTCGGAAGAAAGGTCTGCCAGTTCCGCCTCTATCTTAGCGCTGATTTTTATAACGGTGTCATCCTGAATCCCAACAGGGTGAAGGATCCCCGGGCTTGTCCCGGCATGCGCCGGAGATTCCTCGCTCTGGCTCGGAATGACATTTTTTGTTTGGTCTTCGTCCACGTTCAAAACATACAGCATCGGCTTGGCCGTCAACAAATGCAAATCACGAATCAGCAGGTGCTCATCATGGTCTAGGGCCAGATCGCGCACTGCCGTACCGGCTTCCAGACCGATTTTTACTTTTTGCAAAACCGCGGTTTTAGCGAGAGCTTCTTTGTTGCCCGATTTTGTTTCTTTATGTAAAGATTCCAAGCGTTTGGTAACAGTCGCAAGGTCAGCCAGCGCCAATTCAATGTTGATGGTGGTTTTATCATCTTCCGGATCAACTCGATTGGCCACGTGAGTGATATTGCTATCAGAAAATGAGCGGACGACATGAATAATGGCGTCAACTTCGCGGATATGGGAAAGAAATTGATTACCCAAACCTTCACCAGTGGACGCGCCTTTAACCAAACCGGCAATATCGTAAAATTCAATCACGGTTGGAATAATTTTGGCCGAGTTTGATACTTTAGCAAGTTGCGCCAGCCGTTCGTCCGGAACTTCCACCACGCCGATGTTGGGGTTGATGGTGCAGAAGGGGTAGTTGGCAATTTCAATTTGTTTTTTAGTCAGAGCTTTAAAGAGCGTACTCTTGCCGACGTTGGGGAGTCCGACAATGCCGAGGGAGAAAGACATAGACTAGGTGTTAAGTTTTAGGTTGTAGGTGATAGGGTTTGTCATCCCGGGCTTGACCCGGGATCCAGTTCCTTTAGGTCTTTTTTAATTTGCTCAACCAATTCTTCATTATTGGTAAACTTTTTTAGCGGTCGCAAAAATTTTCCTAGCTCTACGGTTACAGTTTGTCCCAATAAGTCGCCGGAAAAATTCAGCAAGTGCACTTCAACCGATGGCCCGCTAGCTTCTTGCCACATACCAACAATGGCCGCGGCCATATGCTGGTGGTTGTTTTCGGTAATGATGGCACTATAAACCCCATTCCTAATTCCTAATTCATAATTCTTAATTCTAACATTGGCCGTCGGATATCCCAATTTTCTGGCCTCGCCCTTACCCGTAACAACGATGCCCTGTAACTTGTAGCATGTAGCATGTAGCATGTAACTCAAATTACCCCGAATGCTTGAAAAAAGCAAGGCGCTTTACATGTAACATATATCATGTAACATGTAGCATATATGTTTACCGGCATCATTAAAAGCCTGGGTACGGTCAAGCGCGTGGAGAAAAAGCGTGGTGGAATGAACCTTAATGTAAGCTGTAAGCTATCAGTTATCAGCTATCAGCTGAAGGAGGGCAGCAGTCTCGCCCTCAACGGCGTTTGCTTAACAGCTGTCAGCTGTCAGTTGTCAGTCCCGCTAAAGCGGGATCCCGTCTCGGCGGCGACTGTCAGTTTTAATATCATGCCAGAGACATTAAAAGTCACCACGCTCGGTTCTCTTAAAGTTGGCGACCGCGTTAATTTGGAGCCAGCGTTGAAATACGGCGATGAACTTGGTGGGCATTTGGTTTTGGGTCACGTGGACGGGATAGGCAAAATTGTAGCGCGAGAAAAACAGGGGCAGGCGTTTGTGCTAACCATTGCTTATCCGCACGAGCTGGAGAAATATATTGTCCATAAAGGATCAATCGCGGTGGATGGAGTTAGTCTGACGGTTATGAAGCATGTAGCATGTAGCATGAAGCGGGGAATGTGTTTTCAGGTGTCGTTGGTATCATACACATTGGGACATACTAATTTGGGAAATAAAAAAATTGGGGACAAAGTTAATTTGGAGGTTGATGTCTTGGCGAGGTACGCCACTTGTTATACAAAGTAGCTATACCAACTCGTTCCATTTGAGCTGCTTTGTTGCCTGGTCCAAGTACACAAGCTTCTTATATTCTCCTCCAAGTTGACTGCCTAAAGAGACGACCCAAAGCATGGCCTCGTCTTCGTTCATTTTTAATTGATCCACTAAAATATAGCGCCAATACCAACCCACCCAAACCGGACGCACGGGGTTCATCTTGTACGCCATGGCCGCGGAGTGTCCCATTTTGCGCTCCAAATAATTATACAGCTCGGCCACAGTCGCCTGATCCGCGCTAACTTGCGGCGTCACTCCTGCTCCCAAGGCTTGCAAGGAGGCTAAAGCGCGCAGACGGTTGCCAGTCGCAACTGCTTCGCGTAAAATATTGACTACGTCTGCGGACTTTTTGTCGTTGTGGATCCCCGCTTTCGCGAGGATGACAGCCATTTGGGCTGTCACTTCGGCTTGTTCTTTTTGGAATTTAGCAAAAGTGTCTTGGAGAGTGTCAACTTTCATCACGATCTTATGTGAACTGTCATCCTGAGGAGTCACGCTCAAGCGTGACGACGTGAGGATCCCCGGCCGGAGATCCCTCCCTCGCCTCTCGCGAGAGGCGGGGCGGGATGACAGCCTTTGGCTGTCAGATTGCCTCGTCGCCCCAACCGGCGTGACAAAAGCCGGCGGACGAGAGGTGACCACTTGTTTTTCTCGTTCGCGCTCTTTGCGAAGCTGCTTCAACAGCGGCGGCTCGGCATCTTTAAACAACAGCTCATCGTAAATACCAAGCACGGCCAACAAGATTTGCCGATCTTCTGGAGACAATTTTTTCACATTGGCATTATGCTCAAGATAATTTATTTCTTCCACCGGCCCGCGCGGTTTGTCACTCTGGTTTGACCGCGCAAAATCACGCAGCCAATTGGCAATAGTCGGAGCCGCGTCAACTGTCTCGCCACTGACGCGCAGTGATTCACCAAGCCGTTCCTCATTTTGCGCCACAAGACGAATATAGTCTTCACGTTTTAAATCATGAAATTGATGAAAGGTAGCATCTAACGATATACACAAATCCAAACGCTCCCTTACTGGTAAATCGTCTCGCAATCCCCATAAAAAGGCATGCCGTAGTAAGCCATCAGCTTCCGTTGATGATTGGAAATGAATGCTAACCCAGGCCAACCGCCAAAATTGTCTTTGATAAAAAGGGTCGTCTTTATTTATTCCCTTTTTTACCAATACTTCTTTCAAAACTGGGAAAGCTTCTCTGGCCAAACCAATATCATCATTCCCCACTATCCAATAAATCCATCTAATGAACTCCACTCGGCCAATCGCGCCTGAAAGTGCCTCCGGTAATAATTCAACGGCTTCTTCAGTTGTTAACCAGGGCGGTGGCAACATTCTTCTAGAAATCATGGATTTAAAATATTCCACAATATCATCAATCAAACCGGGTTCCTTTTGTAATAAACAGAGTAACTCAAAACAGTCTTTGGGATTAAATATTTTTACCAACCCAACCACCTCCTCTATTTGTTTAGGAGTTGCCTTTACTTTTTTTTCCAAAACTGTGGCCAAATTTTCCGCTAAAATATCCATACCATTAAGTAGACTCACCTATTTTATTACATCTTTTAACTGATCAATTCCCTTAACAAGACTGTCCGTACGTTCTGTATCAGATCGCGACTGCTCATATCCATCAATAACCTTGGTTACATTAGTTAATATCTGCTCACCTCGACCAGACAAATTCCCAGATGTGGAGGCACCTCGCGCATTTTTTAGATTGTCAGTCATGGATCTCAAATATCTTAAAACTTTTATTTGTTCTAAACTACTTCCGCCGCCCGCTAGTCCACTACTACTCTTGATAGCATCTGCAAAAGTATTTCTTACGGAAGCGGCGAAACTGCCTAATTCGCTACTACTCATAGCAAAGAGCTGTCTTAACGTATCCATATTACCTTCCGTCAGCTCTACCCTACTAGCCCCACCACCCACGACTTGATTTGGTGCAGAACCTGGAGAAGAAGCTTGGTTTTGGCGCAACGCTTGAGCAATGGCATTGGCTAACTGATCCACTGTGGGACCACCACCCGTCGTCCCACCGCCACCGTCGCCGATTTTATTATCCTTTTTGCTTTCTGGTGCTTTATTTGGCTCTACATCTGCTCTTATACGCATAAACGGAAGCTCCGGCTCCATGACAAAATCACTAACTGGCGTGCCGTCTGTTTTAGTGGCATTATTCAAATTTTTTCTAACTGTTTCATTATTAATAACATTTTTTACTAAATCCTCTACTGAGTGTATTCCGGAATGACGTAAACCAATTTCTTCAGCTTCTTCCGGATTAACCCTGGCCCTAAACTCTCCCTTAGGAAGCCCCATCCTTTCGGCCATACCAAAAAAAGCTTTTTTGTCTTTTGACTGATCCATGTTATACATCTGTGCAAGTTCTCTTAAGGCAATCGCACTTAAACCCCTACGTATGGCGGTACCATCATCATTAAATCCGGTAGTCAGACCTGATAAATAACCATCTTCACTTAGACCAGGATCACCTTCAGTACCTCCGGCAAAATGGTTAACGGTTCTGGCGATAAAATCTGGCTGATTACGTTCCTGCCAAGCCCTCATCTCTGCCTGCTGGGTCAGATAACCGACTGCATGAAAACCTCCTGTATCACTCCGGCCTGCCACTAATTTATTAAAAGAATGAGTTTGGCCGGCGCGTCTGGTTTTACCATCCATTTTATTTACTTCTTTCATAGCTTCAACGACCGCCTCTGTTTTTCCTTCCTTTTCTTCTTCTGTCGGTTTATCGGGATCAACCGGTCCGGTATGAGTATCGCGCAAACCAGTTGGATGATGTTCATCTTGAACTTGTGACCCCAACCCTTCAGTATGCTTAATTTTTTGAAGAATCTCACCCAGGGTATGTTGTAGCCGATTCGATTCGTGGTCGCCACTCATAAAAAATCTAGCAAATTCTTTCATGGAAGCATCATCGTGTTTCAGAGCAATGCGCTTTGCGGACTCTGTGCCGTCCTCATTATAGCCAGCCCAACTTTTAAGTTTAGGGCTCCAATGCGCGCCCTCTCCGGCCGCGTTTCTTCCAGCGACAAACATATTTGCCTTAGCATTTGGATCGTGCATTAGTATTTCTTTCATGTACTTTTGAAAAAACGCGTCATCAACATGGCCCTCTCCTCCAGCGGCACCTAGTGACCCACGACGCATAGCCTGCATGCCAATAGTGTTTCTTTCAGTAAGAAAATCTCCAACAGCTTTACCGGCCCAACCTAATTTACCGAGAATTGGAAGAAACTTAGAACTTGGGGCGGCCAGTCGCGCTGTTA
>CAZHTB010000055.1:0-7034 GCA_964535685.1 uncultured Gammaproteobacteria bacterium | reverse complement strand
CCTCACGCGCAAAGATGGCAAACGCTACCCCCTGCCGCCGTTTACCACGGCCTCTCTGCAACAAGAAGCCAACCGACGCTTGGGTTTTTCCGCTAAACAAACCATGATGTTGGCGCAACAGCTTTACGAAACCGGGCTCATCACCTACATGCGTACTGATTCTGTCAATCTGGCGCAAAAATTCGTGACCGAAGCTGGTAACTATATTAAGGAAGCTTTTGGCGCTCAATACGGACTCAAACAAGGCCGCTCTTTTATTAATAAAGGCAAACTGGCTCAAGAAGCGCACGAAGCTATCCGCCCTACCAGCGCTAATCGTGAACCCAAAACCGTGAACCGCGAACTTGAAAATAATCAAGCTAAACTTTACGAACTTATCTGGCAACGCGCGGTGGCCTCGCAAATGGCTGAAGCCCTGGTCGCCATCACCACGATTGATATAAATGTTAAGGGCAAAAAAGATAACTATCTGTTTCGTGCCAATGGACTGACCGTCAGTTTTGATGGCTACCTTAAAGTCTGGCCAAACGATACTAAAGACGTGGTCTTACCGGCAATTAAAGAAAAAGAAAATCTGCCACTGGAAGAAGTAGTTCCCGAACAGCACATGACCGAACCGCCAGCGCGCTACTCTGATGCTTCGCTGGTCAAGGCTATGGAAAAATACGGCATTGGTCGTCCTTCTACTTATGCTCCGACCCTGGCCACGATTCAAGACCGTGGCTATGTGGATCGCATTGATAATCGCCGTTTCAAACCAACTGATATTGGTACGGTTGTTACCAATCTGCTCAAAGAACATTTTCCGCAAATCGTGGACTTTGATTTCACGGCCAAAATGGAAGAAGACTTTGACCAGATCGCGCTTGGCAAACAAGACTGGGTGCCCATGATTAAAGATTTTTTTATTCCGTTCAAGAAAAACCTGGACGAAAAAGAAGTCACGGTTGATAAAAAAGCTCTGACCGAAGAAGCCACCAACGAAGTCTGCGAAAAATGCGCTAAGCCCATGATTATTAAGATGGGTCGCTTTGGCCGTTTCCTCGCCTGTTCCGGTTATCCTGATTGTAAAAACACCAAACAATTGGGGGCTGATAATAAACCCTTGCCGCCGGAAACCACGGATGAAAAATGCGAAGCTTGTGGCGCGCCCATGCAAGTCAAACGCGGACGTTTTGGTCTATTCCTGTCCTGCTCGCGCTATCCTGATTGCAAGACGATCAAAAGGATTGAGAAAAAAACCGGCGTGGCTTGTCCAAAATGTAACCAAGGCGACATTGTTGAAAAGCGCTCTAAAAAAGGCAGAAACTTTTTTGCCTGCAACAAATATCCCAACTGCGACTTTGCCCTTTGGAACAAACCCACTGGCGAAAAATGCCCAACCTGCCAGAGTCTGATGGTTTACGGCGCCAAAGATACGACTAACTGTAGCAATAAAGAGTGTCCGGACAAAAAATCATCATCCGAAAACCTTGACAAACACAAAAAATAGTGTATACTAGAAGACGTGAATGATGGGGGTCTGATGACCCAACAAACTGGAAAGTCCTCACCTACGCGGCGAGGACTTTTCGTTTTTTAGAGTTGCGTCGGCGTGCCATCTCAATATATAATAGGATGTGGCGGGAGGGCAGTCCAAACCCTATCATTCACTATGTTTTGGGTTACATGCTGCTCCTCCTGCCCTAAAATCTATGTCAGACCCCACCCTCAACCAACTCTTGGACATCATTAAAAAAAATAACCCAGAAGCTGACCTGGATCTAGTTAAGTTGGCTTACGAATATGCGGAACAAGCGCACACTGGCCAAAAACGTAAAAGCGGCGAAGATTATATTGTCCACCCGCTCGGCGCCGCCATAATTTTAGCTGACATGAAAGTCAACACGCCCATCATTGTGGCCGCTCTCTTACATGACATCCCCGAAGACACGCCTGTCACTTTAGAAGAAATTGAAAAAGAATTCGGCAAAGATATCGCGGGCATGGTAGCTGGCGTGACCAAGTTGGGACACGTTAAATATCGCGGCGTGGAGCGCTACATTGAAAACTTACGAAAAATGTTCGTGGCTATGGCCAAAGATCTGCGGGTCATCATTATCAAATTCGCCGATCGCCTTAACAATCTAACCAGCTTAGGTGCTCTCGCTCCAGAAAAACAACTGCGCATTGCTAAAGAAACTTTAGAAATTTATGCCCCCATTGCCAATCGTCTAGGCATGGGCGAACTCAAAGGACGTCTGGAAGATGGGGCTTTCGCCTATGTCTTTCCCGATGCCTTCAAACAAATTAATACCATCTTAAGCGGCCAAGAAAAATTGCGGGAAAAATACGTACAAAAAGTAAAACGTACCGTTGACCACGAACTTAAAAAAAATAATATCCACGTCGTCTCCACCCATGGTCGTGCCAAACGCCTCTATAGTCTGTTCCGTAAACTAGAAGAAAAAGGTGGCGACCTAAGTAAGGTCTACGATCTGGTTGCCATTCGTATCATTGTGGAAGACATTGGCGATTGCTACGCCACCCTCGGTCTGCTCCATAATCACTGGCGCCCCATAAAAGGACGCATCAAAGACTATATTGCTCAACCGAAACCGAACGGCTACCGTTCGCTCCACACCACGGTCTTTTGCGAAGACGGCGAAGTGGTAGAATTTCAAATCCGCACCCAGCGCATGCACGAAGAAGCCGAATATGGTATTGCCGCCTATTGGCACTATGATGAACACGGCTCATTCCGTCCTGACCCCAAACTGAAATGGATCTCCGATCTTACTAAATGGCGCCGTGAGCTGGAAGAAAACATCAAACATCTAGAAGAAATGAAAATTGATATTTTGGAATCTCGCATCTTTGTCTTTACCCCCAAAGGTGACGTTATTGATTTACCAGAGGGCGCTACGCCCATTGATTTTGCCTATCACATCCATACCGATGTCGGCGATAAGTGCGCTAGCGCCATGGTTAACGAACAAATGACCACTCTAAACACGCGACTCAAAAACGGCGATGTTATAGAAATTATCCTTGATAAAAATCGCAAAGGGCCCAATTTGGACTGGCTCAAATTCGCTAAAACCAATCTGGCTAAAAGCAAAATCCGTGGCTCCCTACGCCACAAAAAAGGCGAATTCGCTAACGAACTCCTAAACCGTCTTAAAATAGGTAACTAAACTCTGGACATTTTCGTCTTCCTAAACAAGAGCTCGTCTCCGGCTTTTATTTTTTATGCAACAACGAACCAAACAAACCCTAAAACTGTATTGGCAAGGCGTGCGCCCCCACTCGCTCTTGCTGTTTTTCATGTTTTTGGCTCTCGGTCTTGCTACCGCACTCGAATTGTTGATACCAATATACTACAAAAACTTTTTTAATCTACTGGCGACCACTGGCGATCTTAATCGTTCTCTGCTGGCCGCGCGCTTACTGCAAACCCTAATCACCATTGTCATAATCAACGCTAGCGCCTGGGCCGTTTTTCGTTTTACCACCTTTGCTAATGACTATTTCCAGCCACGCGTCATGGCTGATTTAACCGAGGCCGCTTACGCTTACTTACAACGTCATTCTTATAATTTTTTTACCAACAGCTTTGTTGGCGCACTGGTACGCAAAGTGACCAAACTCCCCCGCTCTTTTGAAGTCTTTGCTGATCGCTTCTACTGGAATCTTTTTCCCCTAAGCATTCGCATCACAGGCCCGGTGATTATTTTATACTTCATCAATCACACCATCGCGCTCATTCTACTCGTTTGGACCGTACTGTTTATTGCCGTCAACTATGCTTTTTCGGTCTGGAAACTTAAATACGATACGGAGCGTTCAGCTAAAGATACGGAAACCACCGCGGTATTGGCTGACGCCGCCACCAATCAAATTAATGTCGATCTGTTCCTCGGACACGCTTTTGAATTTAACCGATTAAAAAAAGTCGCCGAAGAACTGCGTCGACTTAGAACGCTGACTTGGAACCTGGGCTCTATTATCGAGGCCGTTCAAGCCGCCCTGTGGATTGGGGCGGAATTTCTACTCATGTACTTGGCCATAAAATTTTGGCGCGAAGGCAAACTGACCGTTGGTGATTTCGTTTTACTCCAATCCTATCTGATTGTCTTGATCAACCGTCTTTGGGATGTCGGACGCCATATCCGAGATTTGTACGAAAGTTTCGCGGACGCGGAAGAAATTGTCGCCATTATGAACAAGCCGCACGAAATTCAGGACGTACCAAACGCAAAGACGCTCAAGGTCACAGCCGGTAAAGTTGAATTTAAAAATGTGGATTTTGCTTTCAATCAAACACGCTCCATACTTAAAAAATTCAATCTAGAAATCAAGCCCGGAGAAAAAGTAGCCCTAATCGGCCCGTCGGGCGCCGGCAAAACTACCATTATTAAACTGCTGTTCCGTTTTTATGATCTCGTCGGCGGCCGGATTCTGATTGACGACAAAGACATTAGTAAAATCACGCAAGACAGTTTGCGCGCCAATTTAAGCATGGTGCCGCAAGAACCGATTCTGTTTCACCGCACGCTCATGGAAAATATTCGCTACGGCCGACGGAGTGCTTCTGATAAGGAGGTCACGCGCGCGGCCAAGCTCGCTCACTGCGACGAATTTATTGAGGGCTTACCCAAAAAATATGATACCTATGTTGGCGAACGCGGGATTAAACTGTCTGGTGGCGAACGCCAACGCGTCGCCATTGCGCGCGCTATTCTTAAAAACGCGCCGATCTTGGTTTTGGACGAAGCGACTTCAAGTTTAGACTCTCACTCCGAAATGCTGGTCCAAGACGCGCTTCATAATCTCATGGAAGAAAAAACCGTGATTGTTATCGCGCATCGCCTATCTACTATCCGCCAAATGGATCGCATTATTGTCCTGGAACACGGCAAGGTCATTGACCAAGGCACGCACGAAGAACTCCTGGAAAAAGAATCTCTCTACAAACACCTCTGGACACTCCAAGCCGGCGGCTTTTTGCCGGACGATGAAGAGGAAGAATAAAAATCCACTCGCCCGTCATCCCTGCCTACCGGCAGGCAGGCCTCCAGGTGCTTTTTAGTTAATGGTAGTATTTTAACGCTGGCCCGAAGGGTTGTCAATCCGGTTTCTTATTCGCTTATTCGTACGAATAAGCGAATAGTTTACTTTAATGGGCAGGAATAAAATGTCATTACGAGGAGCCCCCCCTTTTTTTAACCTAAGAGGGAGGAAACGCGACGGTCACTAAACGCTAATCGCTATGCGCTAAACGCTCAAGCAAAGAGCGATACTCCTCTTCGGAAAAAAATTCAATCACAATACTGCCGGACTCGCCTTTCTTTTTAATGTCTACTTTAGTGCCAAGGGCTTGGCGAAGCGCGGTTTTTTGCGCTTCTAAGTTGGGATCGGTGACGCGGCGCCAATGTCTTTGCACGGCTACTTTTTGAATATCTTGTGATAAGGCCTGCACCGACAGTTTCTCGTTTAAAATCTTTTTAAAATACTGCTGTTGGACTCCAGAATTAGGGCAACTTAACAAAACTTTGGCATGACCCACGCTAATGCGACCATCAGCCAGTGCTTTTTGCATTTCATCTGGCAAATCCAAAAGGCGCAGCATGTTAGCGACTGTCGGACGTGACTTACCCAAACGAATACCAACCTCTTCCTGGGTTAAACCAAACTCGTCCATTAATTTGCGATAGGCGTGCGCTTCTTCAATCGGATTTAAGTCCTGTCGTTGGATATTTTCAATCAAAGCGAGCTCCAAACGTTCCAACTCCGACGCCTCACGCACAATCAACGGCACAGTTTTAAGTCCAGCAATTTTGGCCGCACGCAAACGTCGTTCCCCAGCCACTAAATGATACCCCGTACCGTCTTTAGTCGCGATCAGTGGTTGTAAAATCCCGTGCTTCTTAATTGAAGCCACGAGCTCTTCCATGGGCGCGTGATCAAAAGTTTGCCGCGGATTGCCCTCGTTCGCTCGAATTCTATCGGGACTGACTTGTAAAATTCTATCTTGAGACCCAAAATCCTGAACCGAAAAACTTTCTGTCCCTGAAACAGCCGACGCTGGCACTGACGATACTACTTTTTGAGAGGCTTGGATAAGGGAACCGAGACCGCGGCCGAGACCAAAGGTTTTGGACATATCTTGTGTGAGAATAAAGAATTATGAATTAAGAATTAGGAATTGGTTGGACAACGTCACTTCTTAATTCTTGATTCTTTATTCTTAATTCCAAAACCCCAATCAACTCCTCCGCCAACTTCTCGTAAGCCTTGGCGCCGGGCGACTGGTCGTCATAGTGGAAAATCGCTTTGCCATGCGACGGCGCTTCGGCTAAACGCACATTGCGAGGAATGATTGATTGAAAAATCGGATTGGGGAAAAACTTTTGCAATTCGCTTAAAACTGACTCGGACAAACGATTGCGGCGATCGTACATGGTAACCACCGCGCCCAAAACCGAGAGCTCTGGTTTTAAATTATCTTTGACCAGCTGGATCGTTTGTAATAATTGTTGTAAGCCTTCCAAAGCATAATATTCGGCTTGCACGGGAATCAACACCTTGTCCGCGGCCATAAGACCGTTGATAGTAAGCAGTCCGAGCGATGGCGGACAATCAATCAAGACGACATCATAATTACCCAAAATAGACGACAGCATTTCGGCCAATTTCATTTCGCGATTTTCCATTTGCACTAATTCCACATTAGCGCCGGCCAAATCCGGAGTGGCTGGCAAGACATGCACGCCCGCATGATGCGCGTATTCTCGCACCACCTCGGCTACTGGCGTTAAACCAAGCAAGGCCTCATACACGCCCTTAGCGACTTGCTCTTTGGGAAAACCCAAACCTGACGAAGCATTGCCTTGCGGATCCAAATCAATCAACAAAACTTTTTTGCCCTGCAAAGCCAAACCAACCGCGACATTAACCGCGGTCGTGGTCTTGCCAACGCCTCCTTTTTGATTGACTAAAGCGATAACCATGGGGATAGTATACAGCAAGGTCAGCAAGGTCAGCAAGGTCAG
>CAZHTB010000054.1:0-2594 GCA_964535685.1 uncultured Gammaproteobacteria bacterium | reverse complement strand
TGGTGGAAAAACCTCTCTATCCCGTGCCGCTGAATATCCGCAACGCCCCAACCAAGCTTATGAAAGAGACTGGCTACGGCAGGGACTACAAGTATAATCCTGACTTTAAAGAACCAGTCGAGCAGGACTATTTGCCAAGGGAGCTTAGAAATAGAAAATATTTTAAAGATGATGCGTGATCCGTGAATGTCTAAATCTATTTAGACATTCAGCCAGATTTTATGAAAAAAATTACTCGTTACTCGTTACTCGTTACTCGTTACAAAAATATACTATTTTATTGTACGACCCTTCTGTATTTTTTGTTCATTGGCGGGTTTTTTCGTTCCTGGCTTCCGCAAGCGGCGCCTGAAACTCGTTTTGCTGTCGCTTTATCCGTGCTGGCGTTTTTGGGATTGGTTTACTGGTTTTTTGAACGGATTTTGGATCAGGGACTGGCGGGTACGCTTACCCAAAAAATACTGTTATTTTACTGGATAACTTTTTGGTTTTTTCTCTTTTTTGTGAGTCGTCCTTGGTTAACACTGTTTTTTACGATTAGCTGGCTTTTGATTTTATGGTGGCAGGTTAACACAACTACCAACTACCAACGACCAACTACCAGTTTTAAGTTTAATATTCTCGTGGCCCTAACTGTATCTTTATTGACCATTGACCTTTATTCTTTTGCCACTTTCTTTAATTTTCCGGTTTTAATTTTGGCTATTTGGGGTGGTATTTTGTTTGCCAGCGTCTGGCTTTTCGCCCCCAAAGATCCTGGAATATCTGAACAAGCTCCAAGTTTATCAGCCCTACTCGCCACCGTGTTTTTGGGAGTAGAAACTATCTGGCTTAGCCGCTTTTTTCCGTGGAGTATTGCGGCCATGACGGCGTTTTTCCTTGGTTTACTCGCTTGGCTGGCCACCACGCGGTTTTTAGGTCGCTGGTCATGGTTTGCCAGCGGTTCGTTTTTGGTTTTTATGGCTTTCTTACTCCTCGGACTCCGTTGGTCATGAGGTGTGGATAAGTTTTATTGTACGAAATTTATGAATTGGGGTATACTATGAATAGTAAATTAGTAAAAGATCATCGTCTGGTCTTTTCCATTTATTTTTTTAAAAAATTAAATCCAAGCAAGTAAGTAAGCTTAATTTACTTAATTTACTTACACACTTAATTTACTAATATAATATAAGGAGACTATGTCAAACTTTCTCAACCGGAAAGCAAGCCAAGTTATCCGCTTTGTCGAAGCGGTCGTGGCTTCATCTTTCCAAACTCGAGCAGTCAAGCGCGCGTTGACTGTTTTTTTATCCGTTTTGACAGCATTATGGTCAAGCGGAGTGATGTTGTTGCCCCTGCCGGTTAGGGCGCAGGTGACGCAAACTGTGACGCCGGCTAATTTCAGTACTACAAACACTATTAAGTTTGATGGTCCTGGTCAGGGAATTAAATTTACTGTGATTGGTAACGCGGGTGAGTCCTGGGCGGGTGCTGGTGGTTTTAAGTATCAGGTGAATAATGTTAATGGAATTTTGTCCAGTGATGGTGATTTTGATAGTTGTGTTTTGATTCGTGATAATGGTACTGGTAATGATGATCAAATTAGTCAGACACTAGACAATCCAGGAGATCCGAATGTAGCGGCTAATGACGACATTCTGGCCGTGACAAATGGTCCTAACGTTAGTATCGGATCCGTTATATCCATGGATTTGAGTGCTGCTTTAGCCCCAGCCAAGGCCTTACCGACCGCCGCGACAGGTACCTTTGACTTTGCCTTTTTCTGTAATGTATCGGCCACTGCTAGTAATGGAGACGTTTTCACCATTTCTCTTGCCTCTGGTGGCGCCAACGATGCTTATACTTTTACCTCAAATGACATTAATGCCACCGCGTTTACCAGCCAACAGATTACAGTTGATACGGTAGCACCGACCGCGGCTACTGGCGAACCAGTAACCAACAACCAGAAATTCATTCAAGCGGACACGCTCGTTAGTCGCGTTTTTAGCGAGGCGTTGAGTCCAGGATCGGTCAACACCACGAACGTGACGTTGAAAAAGTGTACTGCCGCCGAAGGCACAGGCACTGACTCACAATTAGCCACTGCGGCTTGTGCTACCAAAGATACACCCAATCTGGCCACTAGTGTAACGCTAGGCGCGGACGGGGCGAACAATAATCGTAAAATCAGTATTGTCCATTCTATTTTACCTTTGAATTCTTGGTTTGAGGTAAGTTATGGCACAGGAGTGACTGATGACGCCGGAAACGGCTTAGCCACCGCCCAGGTCTATCGCTTCAAAACTTCCGAATTCTTCGGTGGTACCGGTGGAACTAATAGCACTTTGCCCCGCGTGCAGACCTTTGTACCCAGCGCTGGCGCCGGAGCGGTCTCCACTAACGCCAATCTATTCGCGCAATTTCCCTCCGGTCCAGAAGGCAACATGAAAGCAGATGGAACTTCCACTGCCATTAACAACACCAGCAATGTATCTTTGAAAAAAATGACTAACGGCGTACTTGGTTCAGAAATCTGTACCGGTAGCGCTTGTGTGCTCACTTGGGGATCACTCAACTCCTTGAAACTCGATCCAGCCACCAATCTTGAT
>CAZHTB010000053.1:0-9356 GCA_964535685.1 uncultured Gammaproteobacteria bacterium | reverse complement strand
CAACCACGTGGCGACAAACAACAGGCCGGTCCCGATTTCCCAAAGCACATAACGTACGGAAAGCTTCAGGCCACAAGTGCGACAACGCGCGCGTAAAACTATCCAACTTATGATTGGAATCATTTCGTACCAAGCCAGTGTTTGTAAACACTTAGTACACCGCGATCGCGCCCCAATACCTCCGCTCTCGCCTCGCTCCACGACCAAACACAAAAAACTCCCAACCGAGGCGCCTACTATGAATGAAATAAAAAGCATAAAAATGTCATCGCCAGCAACACGTCATCCCGAGCGCTGGCCATCTGTCATCCCGAGGGAGCCTAAGCGACGAGGGATCTACGTCCGGTATGCACCGGAGATCCTTCGCTACGCTCAGGATGACACACGACCTCAACTACAAGTAAGTCCCGATGGCGAAGCAGTACAATTAAGCCCCGGGAGTCCAGTCACGCCTTTTTCCAAGGTGAAGTCAATGCGATAAGCCGGACAAACCGGACTTGAGATACTGGTCGCGGCGCAATCCGCACCAGAGTTAGTCATACCTAAATACCGATACTGTAGTCCTGGCGTTGGATCTTTCGGAATACGCTGAACATATAACACGCCACCCACAGGTTCTGCAAAACCATTGCCGCCGCTTAACATGGTCGTGTCCTCACCCAAAATCAGATAGCCATCTCCAGCGCCCGCGTGTAAATTGCCATCGCCCGGGTAACCGGCTCGTTCATTAAAATATAACTCCAGAGCTTTTTGTACTTGCTTCACATCACTCACACGTTTGCCATCACGTGCTTTGCCCTGGGCTGATTGCAAAGCCACCGTGGCAATTGAGGCAATGACGCCAATAATGGCAATGACCACTAAAAGTTCTATGAGAGTAAAGGCCTTGCGCATAAAAAAATGTGACAATTAGATGCCATTCATTATACCAGAAACACCCCCTAAACAAAACCCCGCCCTTCGTGAAGGGCGGGGTGAGGGACAGCTTATCAGATCAAAAATTACGGACAAGCTCCACCTTTCAAACCATCCTGTGTCGCACAAAGCGCACCGGCTGGTAAACCAGCGGTGGCATTTTCCAGGGCAAATTGCAACTTATAAGTCGTGGTAGTCAATTTAGTGTAGACATAATCACATGGCGCAGTAGCGCCACAAGCGGCCGCGGCATCACTAGTAGCTTTTCCAGGATCACGTGGAATCAAACCCATATAGGAAGTACCTGCAGTTCCACCAAATCCACCATTTGCTCCAACGGCATCACCCAAGGTCAAATTAGTTATAGTACCAGTCCCCAAGGCGGCGGCCGGTGTGGCTGGGTAATCATTTTTATCATTATAAAACAACTCCAAAGCCGTTTGAATTTGTTTAACATCAGCAATACGCTTGGCATCGCGAGATTTGGCACGCGCCGAGTTAAGCGAGACCACGGCGACGGTTGACAAGAGACCAATGATGGCAATAACCACCAAAAGCTCTACGAGGGTGAAACCCTTTAATGTTCGTTTTAACATAGCTAAATAAATTTATCACGTGGAAATTTTCTCAAGATCGACCTTTTGTTTAAGGTTCTTTCCACGTATTTATACAAATAAGATATGGTTATTATAGCAGATTTCTCTCAAAAAGTTATCAACAGTGGCTAAAACTGCGTAGACAGGTTATAAATCGGCAAAATCACGGCCGCGACCACGCCACCAACCGCCACGCCCAAAATTACAATAATAAACGGTTCAATAAGTGAGCTCATATTGCGCACCATATTATCAACTTCCCGTCCATAAAAATCAGCCAGCTTATTTAAAATCGTATCCAGTTTACCAGTCTGCTCCCCCACAATCATCATGGAAGAGACCATAGCCGGAATCAAACTGGACTTGGCAAAAACACTGGCAATAGAACGCCCATCTTCAACCTCGCGCACGGTTTCCAAAATCAACTCACGATAAAGATCATTGCCCACCACATCAGCGGTAATACGTAGCCCCTGGGTCAGGGTAATACCGCCCTGAATCAGTGTGGAAAGACTGCGAGCAAAACGAATCAGTGACATTTTTTGAAACAACGGTCCGAACACTGGCAAACGCAATTTAAGATAATCAAGAAAGAAGTGTCCGCTCTCTTTACGCGTGTACCAAAAAGTCCCAACTACCAAACCAAGTCCCCCAAACAACACCAGCCACCACCAATGCACAAAAAAATCAGAAGTGGCAATCAATGCTCGCGTGGTCCAGGGCAACTGCCCGCCCAGGCCCTTGACAATTTCCGTGAGCTTGGGAATCACAAAAATCATTAAAATAAACCCCACCACGACCAAGCCGCTCAAGACAAAGGCCGGATAAATCATGGCGCCGCGAATTTTATTGGACAGGTCGTAATCTTTTTCTTCTTCGTCTGCCAAATAACCCAAGACATCATCCATTTTCCCCGAAGCCTCGCCGGACTTGACCATGGCCACGTAAAAATTTCCAAACAGCGAATGATACTTAGACAGGGCTTGAGAAAGTTTAGCCCCGGCACTGACGTCATTACTCAAAGACACCACCACGCGTTTTAAATACTTATTGGTAATTTGCTGTTCCAAAATACGCAAGGCCTGTACCAGAGGCAAAGAGGCTGAAGCCATGACGGCCAACTGTCGCGAAAATACCACAATCTCCTGGCGCTTAATTGGACGAACAGCAATCTCGGTTTGCAGAAAAGACAGCTTCTGTTCGGTCAGCTCCAACACTAAAATATCTTTTTCCAACAAAATACTCTGCGCCGCGCCCAGGGTTGGCGCCTCTACGTCGCCTTCCAGAATCACCCCGTCTGGCTGACGCGCTTTGTAGTGAAAGGTGGACATACCTATTTACCGTCCGGTTAAATGCGTAAAGGCCTCTGGATCGTGGGCCTCACGAAGCGCGGTGGTTAAAGAAATCGTACCACTTCTTACTAATTCAGCCAGTGATCGATCCAAAGAAATCATGCCCTCAGCCGCCGAAGTCTGTAATAAATTAATCAATTGGGTCAAATTGCCCTCGCGCAAAACCGCCTTGACCGCCGGGGTCCCCAACAATAATTCCACAACCAACACCCGCTCGTCACTGCCGGTTCTCGGCACTAAACGCTGATGCAAGACGGCCAATAAATGTTCGGCGAGTAGACTCCGCGCCAAATCTCGTTCAGAGTCCGGATATAAATCAATCAGCTCTTCCAGCGCTCGGACACTCCCCAGGCTGTTAAGTACGATGAGTACCAAACGCCCAGACTCCACCACTTCCAGAACATTACGCCACGTCAGCTGATCAGGGATTTGGCTAACATAAACTACCTCCACATCTTCTTGCTTCACCAACTGCAAAGCCGCCGCAAAATCAGGAACGTCGCGCCCAACCTCACGCTGTTCCACCACGCTTTTAGCCCCGGTAAACAAATATTCAACCGGCTCTTCTATAGTCATGAGATAGCGACCCTGTTCTTGATTGATAGCTTCCAAAAACGACAAAGCAGTAGCCGACTTGCCAGCATCAAACGGGCCGGTAATAATGATCAGCCCTTTCTTGGCTTGAATTAATTCTACAAATTTTTTTGGCAAGCCGAGCTTGAGGAGGGGTGTCACCTGGCTCGGGATAAAACGAAGTGAAACACTTAAGCCGTCTTTTTGATAAAAAATGCTGACCTTAAAACGAAAGCCCTTACCCAAGGTTCGCGCTACTACCAGTTGTCTCTCTTTTTGCAAACGCTCCTGCTCGGCCTGACTTAACAATTCTTTTTGTAAGCTATCTAAAAAATCCGGCGTGACCAAGGACTCGGAGGTAAGGGGCTGTAGCACTCCGGAAACGCGCAAAGTCGGCGGATTACCCAAAGTCAAATGCAAATCAGAAGCATGCTGTTCCACGAGCATGCCGATTAATTTTTGAAATTGTAGTGAAGTTGTAGTTGGCATGTGGCCTAGTAGTTATTTTTAATCAAATGGATGACCCGCTTCTCATTTAAATACTGCCGGCTCCAGCGAGAACCTTCTTGATCTTGCTAATTACTTCGGACGGCAAAAAGTGCGCCTTAATCAAATAATCTTTGGCGCCCAGCTTGAGCGCTTGCTCCACGCTGGCCTTCTCACCCAAATTACTCAACACAATCACCGGAATGCCGCTTAAGCTAGGATCTTTTTGCATCTCCTTCAAAACCGCGAAACCATCCATACCCGGCATGATCAAATCAAGCAAGATCACTTGAGGCCGCTCTTTCACAATTAAACGCAAACCTTTTTCTCCGTCGGTCGCTTGAAAAACCTGATAGCCCTCTAGCCCCAGCTTGGTCGCGTACATGCCGGAAAGAAAGGAGTCGTCTTCTATGAGAACGATTTTTGTAGACATACTTTAGTTTTAGTAAATTAAGTTAAGTAAGCCTGCCTGCCGGCAGGCAGGTAAATTAAGTGAATTAAGCTGCTTACTTTACTTAATTTACTTGCCACGCTTACTGGCTTTAGTCGCCTTCTTTAGTCGCTACCAACACTTCTTCCAACGCCACCTTACCGGCCAGCGCTTTCAAAAGACCGCTTTGCCGTAAGGTTAAAAATCCTTGGGTTGCCAGCGAGTTTTGCATCTCCACCACATGAGCGCCCGCACTGATAATTTGCCGCAAGCTCGGCGTTATCTCAATGACCTCGGCCATGGCTACGCGACCGCGCTTACCCGTGCCACCACACTTACCACAACCTACCCCTTTATAAAAAACCGGCGGTTCACTAATCTCTAAAACATCATACGCCTTGAGCTGTTCTGGTGTAAACTGTTTGAGTTCGTGGCTCAATGTTTTAGCCAAATCAATTGGAATATTTTCCGGCGCTTTACAATCCGGGCAAATCTTGCGCAAGAGACGTTGAGCCACAATCACATTCAGGGTAGAGGCCAACAAAAATGGCTCGGCACCCATGTCCAGAAGTCGTGGTACGACGCCGATAGCATTATTGGTATGCAGAGTGGACAAAACCAAGTGGCCAGTTAAACCAGCGTGAATGGCGAGTTCAGCGGTTTCGCGATCACGAATTTCCCCCACCATAATAACATTAGGATCCTGCCGCAGTAAAGAACGAAGCCCTGAGGCAAAGGTGAAGCCGATTTCTGGATGAATTTGCGATTGATTAACCCCAGGTAAAAAGTATTCAACCGGATCTTCCAGGGTGGAGATATTCACGCCCTCTTGATTTAAAACTTTCAGAACGGAAAACAGCGTTGTTGATTTACCACTGCCGGTCGGACCGACCACTAGAAATAAACCGTAGGGCGCGTGAATGCTACGCTGAATAATTTCCAACTCACGACCGGCAAAACCCAACTCTTCCAGCGGCACCGGCCCTCTTGAGACATCTAAAATACGCATGACTACTTTTTCTTGTTCCAAAAGCGGCAAAGTGGAAACGCGAAAATCATACTCATGACTATCAATATTCAAACGAATGCGGCCATCTTGTGGTAGGCGTGTTTCGTCAATTTTTAAATTAGCCAAGACCTTAACCCTAGAGATGATGGAAGAATGCAGATGCGGCGGCAAAACCAAGGTAGTATGGAGCATCCCATCCACCCGATAACGAACCCTAGTACCCTGCGGCGTTGGCTCAATATGAATATCAGACGCCCCCCCCTCCACGGCATTTTTAAAAATAACTGACACAATCTTAGACACCGGCGCCACTTGAGTTTCTTCGTTCCCTTCGGTTTTGGCAACTTGTCTGACCGATGATGCGCCGCCTGTTATACTCTCGGCCACCCCCTGTACACTCTGGTACTGCTTCATCAACTCATCCAAATCGCTCGGCGTGGTGACGTTATAATTTACTTTCAGCCCCTTGCCGCGAGCAATAAATTCCATGGCCTCGCGCGCTTTGAGATCAGAGGGATTCACCACGGCCACACTTACCTCGATCCCGTTCAGCTCAAAAGCCAGCATTTGATAATGTTCCGCCACTTCCAATGGAATAATGCGCAAAATCTCCTTAGAGATAACGCGCTCATGCATACTGACCAATGGTATGGTAAAAATTTCACTCCGCAACTTGGCAAGATCGGCATCAGTAATAAGTTTTTTTTGCTCCAAATAAAAATCCAGGGCCAAGCCGGCGGTTTTAGCTTCCGTATTAAATTTTAACACCTCAGCTTCACTAAAGAGCCGATCGCGAAGTAAGAGTGTACTTAGTTGTTCAGTAATAGTCACCATAAATTTAGGATTCGACCGGCGGAAGCGTGGCCGTTGGTACACCAAGTAGCGGTGAACGCCCAATAACCGGATGAGCCAAAACCGCCACTGACTCATTGCCAGCCTGATCTACAGCGACCACGCGATACCAGTAGGTCGTCCCGGCCACGGCCGTGCCGTCATCATAAGTAGTCACGCCCAAAGACGAGACCAGCACCTGACCGGCCACATTAGCTTTGTCGGAACGCAAAACCTTGTAAGTTAAACCTTCACCCACTACCGGAGCGGTCCAACTCAAACTAAAGCCAGTACCCTTGAGTAAACGTTCCAAAGACATGGCGGCCGGCGGTGGTGGAGGTGTGGTGTCAGTTGGCCGTCCTGACAAGGCCTCACCTACGGAAGTTACTTCGCCAGCCACACTCACTATCTTGTACCAATAGGTGGTCCCAGCAGTTAAACCGCTATCAATAAATTCAGTTGCCGAGGCGGGAAGCGTCACGGAGCGAGCCAGTGTAGCCGCACTGTCCCCACGCCAAACTTGCACCGCGGTCCGACTGGAATCATCTGGTAGTGTCCACGACAAACGCAAACTATCTCCTCTTTGGGTATCGCGTATCTCTACTTGAGTTGGCGAGGGCGGCGTGCCATCGGTCCCGGCCACGGCTGACACCACAGCTGGCTCGCGCGACAGACTGATCAATTGTAAATGTAAAAAATCCTGGCGCGCGAAAAAATCCAGCACCAGTTTTTGTGGAGCAACTGCCATCACCCGGCGCACCTCTTCTCCGGTCGGTTCACTCCCACCACTGGGCCAAAAAAACCACGCCCCAATCGCCAGCAGTAAGAGTAGGCCTACTCCCCATATCCATTTAGGTAATTGCCTCATACAAGTTTAAGGAAAATAAAACCAATGCAAAGACAGTTCTAAACCGGGTGTCCGATCAGAAATCACGAAAGAATCAACCAACAACAGCGGCACATGACTCTCAAGTGAAGATAATAATTGTTTCAAACGCACATAATCCATGCTTTGCAAACGCAGTTGTATCATAAGTTGGTCCGCGCCAACCAGAGCGGGAGGCTGACCGGCCTTCACTGTCTCGCCGGCATTTCCCGCCACCACCCCGCCATCATTTACATCAACCGCTTCTACTGATCCTCCGACCGCACTCACCATGGCATCAATACTCTTTACTACTAGAGGTAAATCAAGCTGATGCGGCACGAGCTCCAACAATTTCTCCCGTCCTTCTTCAGAAACTGATGCTAAAAAAGCCTGCGCTGTTTTACGAGTTGCCAATAAGTCTTGCAAATCCCGCACCATACTCTCGCTTTGCTGAACTGCCGCACGTGTCTGTATGGTTTGTCGCCACAGCGGTTGGTACCACCAAAACCAACCAATAAAAAACGTCGTCACGCCAACCAAACCAGCTAAAAAAAAGCGCGCCCGCCACACTGCCAACAAACCTAACGATGACTTATCGGCCATAGAGAGCCTGGGGACTTAAATCCAACGTCGCCGTAAAGCTATAGTGCATGGTAGCTCCACTTTCAGTTGCCTTAGTCAAACCACTTACAGTCACTTTAGAAAACAACTTCTCTGCCTGCCAGATGGCTATCTGGTCCATGGCCGTACTCAAAGTTGGCGCTTCACCAGTCAAACGCATAGTACCCAAACGATCGGCCGCCAAACTTTTTATGGTCACTTCCGGTAAGGCTAATTTTTCCAACTGGTTTAACAAACGATTCCAAGCTGGCACTGATTGCAAAACTTTATCCGCCACCACTGCTTGACGACCAAGTTCTTGCAAAGATAAATCCACACTACTAAAAGCATCCACCTCTTTTTGCACTACCTCAACGCGACCAGCTGCCGCACTGGCCTCAACCGCAAGACGCCCCACCTGGTAATGCAACATCACCCAAGCGAGGGCGAGAAGCACCGCCGCTCCCCCAATACCTATCAACAGCCAACCGACCAAGGAACTAATTACTCCAGGCGGTGGACCATTTCCAGCAATCAGATTGATATCGTATTCTCTGGCTGAAGCCATAACTTTTTGGTAAATCAAGTTTGGTAAGTGAATTAAGTAAAGCAAGCAACTTAATTTACTATAGCAACTCTCTTAAAGCCAGGCCGACAGCCACGGCAAAACGTGAACCTAGTTCGGACAAAACCGGCTCTAATTCCAAAGGGAAAACTACATGAGCCCAGGGGTCACCCAAATACACCCGCAACTGTAATTCCTTAGCCAAAAACTCTGGCAGTGAGGTTAGGAGGGCCGAGCCACCGGTCAGCACCACTTTTTCAATACGGTCAGTCGGCGTTTGCTGTTGGTATTGTTCCATCACATACTTCATCTCTTGTAAGACCGGGGCAAACGTCGTGCTGATGGCTCGTGGCGCGCCAGTCGCTTCGGTGCCAGAAACCAAACCAATATCACGCTTAAACTGTTCAGCACGTCGTAAATCAATGTTCATGACCTGCGACACGGCTTTCGTCAAAGTCAATCCACCAATATCAACACTACGACTCACCACCGGAATACCACGTTCGGAAACGTACATGTGCGTCACGGTTGAACCCACGTCAACTAAAAGTGTAGTGGTTTTGTCTCCACCGAGTAAAGAACGAATTAGGGCAAAAGCATCAGTTTCTAAACTGACAAATTCCAAACCAGCCAAACGAATAATGTCTTGATACTTTTTAACTAAATTAAGTGGCGCGGCTGTCAGTAAAACCCTGGTATTGGTCGCGGCTGGATCACTTGACGGTAAAACTTTCCAATCTAGTACCACTTCCTCAAGAGGCAATGGTACAATTTTTTTGGCTTCCCAACGTACAGCTTCAGCCTGCTCTTGGGGCACCAACTTTGGCAACGTAATAATGGAAGAAAAAATGGCATACCCGGGAAGTCCGGCTACAACTTTTTTACTATTCATCTTAGCCTTGCCTACCATGTGGGTCAGCCAGGTAGCAATCTTTTGCTTGAGCTCATCCGAATCGTTTTTAATCACATCCAGCGGTTGTTCCACATAGGCATAATTAAGAAGCTGTGGCTTGCCTTTTAACAAACCAAATTCAGTGACCTTGATACCCCCAGTCCCAAAATCAATACCCAAATAAGTTTTCGGTTTACTAAACCAATTCATATGTGATTATTATACCACACTTTTCATGT
>CAZHTB010000052.1:0-4773 GCA_964535685.1 uncultured Gammaproteobacteria bacterium | reverse complement strand
CTCTCTCCAGAACTCCGACGCTAGCCAAGCCCGCCAAGCTGTCCTGAACACAAGACTGTTGGCGGTTTTTTTATTTTCCTGTAACCTATATAGGTATGCGTTACATTGCCGATCTCCATATTCATTCGCGTTATGCCCGGGCTTGCTCTAAGGAATTAACTCCGGCTAATATTGAAAAATGGTGCCGGATTAAAGGTATCCAGATTGTGGCCACGGGCGACTTTACTCATCCTAAATGGCTGGCAGAGTTAAATGAATCCTTAATCCCTGACCCGGAAGCCGCCAATCTGTATCAATTAAAAAATGCCACGGACTCGACGGTTAGTTTTATCTGCGGCACGGAAATTTCTTCTATTTATAAACATGCGGGCAAAGTCCGACGCGTGCACAATTTGGTTTTCGCGCCCTCGCTCGAAGTAGTAAAAAAAATAAACGCCGCACTGACCGATCGCGGCTGTAACATTCGCTCTGATGGCCGGCCCATCATCGGTCTGTCCGCGCACGACTTACTGGAAATGCTTTTAGAAATTGATGAGCGCAATGTGTTAATCCCCGCCCATGCTTGGACGCCGTGGTTTGCCGTCTTTGGTTCCAAGTCTGGCTACAATTCGCTCACCGAATGCTTCGAAGATTTAACCCAACACGTCTTTGCGATAGAAACCGGCCTCTCATCCGACCCGCTCATGAACTGGCAAATTTCAGCGCTTGATAGTATTGCTCTTATTTCCAACTCTGACGCGCACTCACTCCCCAACCTAGCGCGCGAAGCGACAATTTTCTCTGGAGAAAAAATCTCGTACGACAATCTCATGACCGCGCTTAAACACGGCAATCCAAAATTCCGCCAAACCAAAAACCTAATACCTAATACCCAACACCTAACACTCGATGGCACTCTTGAATTCTATCCCCACGAAGGCCGCTATCATTATGATGGCCACCGAGCTTGCGGCGTTGTGCTCCACCCAACCGAATCTGCTAAACAAAAAAAACTTTGTCCTAAGTGTAATCGTACACTCACCATTGGCGTACTCTCACGCGTGGAAGAATTAGCCGACCGACCCGAAGGCACGAAACCAAACGGCGCGCCAAGTTTCCATCATCTCGTGGAGTTAGATAAAATTATTGCTGATGCGCTCGGACTAAAAAGCCGCACTAGCCCTAAAGTAAAAAATCTCTTTGACGGCCTAATTAAAAAATTCGACAACGAAATCGCCATACTTCTAGACGTCCCTATCACCGATCTTATGGCCACAGAACCACGCTTGGCCGAGGGTATACAACGAGTTCGAGAAGAACGCTTAACTATTGAGCCCGGCTTTGACGGGGAATACGGCAAAATCACGATTTTTGGGCCAAAAGAACAATCTAAAAAGAAACAATTGAGCATACTATAGACCCAAACTAAATCCCCCCGTTGTACAACGAGGGGACTTTGTTTTTGACACGAAAAGAAACTACTTTTTCTTTTTCGCCTTCGCTTTCTTTTTCTTAGCCATATAGATTCTCCTTTTTAATAAACTCATCGTCAGCTGACGAAAGTTCTCCTTTTAGAAACGACCTTTGTTGTTCACTGCGCACGCCATGAGAGATGAAACGACTCTCACATCGTTTCGACGCACGTGTCGCTCATGCACTTCGAGAGCGACAGGAACATCAAACTCGTGCATGTACTTATTATATAATGTTTTGACAAAGTCAACAATAGAATGTGTGGACAACTTTCAATAAACTATTTACTCATTCGTACGAATAGTGGAACGTCGGCCTTATTCGCGCGAATTAGACCATAAAAATAAATCAAAAATAAGTCTTGATTTACTAAAAATTACTTGCTATAATGATTTCACTAAAAAATATTTGCGGGTATCTATTGGGGGATATGTATACCGTATATGCGATTCGTAGCCTAGTGCGGCCGATTATCTATGTCGGCCTAACTGGCAATTTGTCACAACGAATTATACAACATAATGCCAGTCTTTCATTCTGGACAAAACGCTACCGTCCATGGAGACTGATTTTTACCGAGTCATTTCCTGACCGACCATCAGCAAGAGCTAGAGAAAAGAGATTAAAAACAAGAAATGGTAAAAAGTTCTTAAAAAAATTCTCAAACCAATAAAACCCTCAGAGCGGGTATAGTATAGTGGCTATTATGCGTCCTTGCCAAGGACGAGAGGCGGGTTCAATTCCCGCTACCCGCTCTGAGGGTTTTAAATTTGAATAGTGGCTATTACCTGCCTGTCTTGCCTGCCTGGCGGCAGACAGGCTGACAGGCAAGGCAGGTGCGTCCTCGGCCCAAGGATCAGATAGGGGTCCGACTCCCCTTACCCGCTCCACAAAAAACACCACTATCAAGCGGTGTTTTTTGTCTCACAAATTTTATTTGCCTCCACCCCGAAGATAAACACCGTAAAAACCGCTTGTTTTATAAACATTTTTCACAAACACTATTCGCTTTACGCGAGACAAAATAAAGCGAAGCGAGCATAAGCACGAAGGCCCCGACAAATACCCACCAATGATAGTTGAGCAAAAATCCAACCGTACCAAAACCAAGAAAACTAAAGAGCGCAACAACGCACATGGGGCAGGTGGCAGCCCCAAACACCGACGCCAGGGCCCCGGCCGAACCGCCCACACTCCCGACGCCTAGCACTCTCGCCTTTTCTCTAGCTTGGCGCGCTCTTCTAAAAATAAAAGCCTGCATGAGTAAAAATAGCGAGATAAGAAATGAGAGAACAGTAAGTATGATATAGCCGCTCGTCTGGTAAAGAGAAAATTGCATTTTGAAATCATTAGAAGGAATAGTCTTTACGGGAATAGCCACCAACAAAAAGAAAACCAACGGAAAGAGAACCGCCAAAACCAAGCGATAATTTTTGTTCGCCAATATCGTTTTACTTGCCTGAATAATGGTTTTTATGTAAGTAATCATAATTTTTTGCAACAGATCTTTTTGCAAAATTGATTAACATGGTTATCCACCAATTTAAGAAGGGGGGTAATGGTTTTCTTGTTGAGGTGATAAATTCTTTCAGTGCCATTGGTTTCTGCTTTGACAAAACCGCATGTTTCCAAGCGTTTTAGATGATGTGATACAAGGCTCTGCTCGAGATCTAGCTTTTCAACAATATCGGTAACCCGGTGAGGCCCCTGGCGGAGGAAACGAAGAATGTCCCACCGCGCTTGGTTGCCGAGGGTTTCAAAAAAAAATTTATGGGGTTTGTCTAAGTCAACATGTCTCATAACGGAGCTTCTGCCGGCTCACAGCAACACTTGTCAATTGTTTTATCAGCCAGCGTGCAGTAGAATTTATCGCCACGCTTCTCGCAGCAACACTTTTCAATATCCTTATTGGTGAGTGTACAGTGAAACATATTTTGATTTGTTTAATTAAATACTTAACTTATGGATCAACCTTTATATGAATTGTAATTCATATTAGATGACAACGCAAGTGCCAGTTATCCACAAGCCGTTCCTTGGCGTCGCCTCCGCTTGCTAAGCACCGCCCAAGCGGTATACAATAGCAGGGGTATAAAATCCAACTATGCAATTTCTCCATGCGGAAGATGAACCCAAGGAGCTGACGTACGACGACGTTTTTTTAATGCCGCAAAAAACCGCTGTGGAATCGCGCATGGAGGTAGACTTAACGCCCTACGACAAAATTGGCACGACTATCCCCATTATAGTTGCCAACATGAATGCCGTGGCCGGCCGACGCTTGGCCGAAACGGTGACACGACGCGGCGGAATGGTTGTTTTACCGCAAGATATGCCGCTGGAAAAAATACAGCGCTCACTTAAATACATCAAATCACGCCATCCCGTCTTTGAGACGCCGGTGGTCTTGCCGGAAGATGCCTCTGTCCAAACCGCGCTCAACTTGATAAATAAGCGTGCGCACGGCGCGGTTATGGTGGTTAACCAAAGCAATCAACCGGTCGGCATCTTTACCGAAAAAGACGCTGGCAACCGCGATCGCTTTACGCCACTCAAAGAGGTCATGTCAACCGACATGATTACTATGCCAGACACGGCCGAACTGGATGAAATTTTTTTAGAAATGAAAAGACGCCGTGTCCGCATCATGCCAATTATCAAAGGAGGTGGTGAACTGGCCGGCGTGCTAACCGAACCAGGCATTGTGCGCTCCACTATTTACAAGCCGGCACAAAATGCCCAAGGACAATTTTTAACCGCGGCGGCGCTCGGAATCAATCGCCAGTTAGAAGAACGCGCCCAGCAGTTGTTGTCACTTGGTGTAGACATCTTTGTCCTTGATACGGCTCACGGACACCAACAGCGGATGCTGGAGGCCATTCGCTTGGTTCGTTCGCTGATCGGCCCCAACCGCCAACTCGCGGCCGGCAACGTGATTTCCGAAACCGCGACCGAGGATTTTCTCAACGCCGGCGCGAACATTGTTAAAGTCGGTGTGGGGCCGGGCGCCATGTGCACGACTCGCATGATGACAGCCATGGGCCGGCCACAATTTACCGCCGTACTTAAATGCGCCGCGGTGGCACGGCGTCTGGGCGGTCATGTTTGGGCTGATGGCAATATCAAACGACCACGCGACGCCGTCTTGGCGCTCGCCGCCGGCGCCGCAGCCGCTTTCTTTGCTTCCTGGTTTGCCGGCACCTACGAATCAGCCGCTGATCTCAAACAAGACGAGCATGGACGATATTACAAAGAAAATTTCGGCATGGCTTCAAACCGCGCGGTCGTTGACCGTACCCGCGAGGAAGACCAACTGGTCAG
>CAZHTB010000051.1:0-4636 GCA_964535685.1 uncultured Gammaproteobacteria bacterium | reverse complement strand
CCGTTCTCACTTGTTGTGGTTGCCCTCTCGTCAAAGGGTGACAGTACCGGCTCCGTCACTGACCTCCACGCTTAGCGTGGGGTTGGTAGACGGTAACAGCGCTTAGAGGCGCTGGAAGTTACGTCTAGGCGACACCGGAGGTAGACAAGACGCGTGTAGGTGATTCTAAAAATGAGTCCTTACATGTCGTTCTTGCTATCTTGTGGGTGTCAGAAATTTCCTTTTTTTCATATTGATCCTGCGGGAGTAGAGAAGTGTCACAACAGTTGCTGTCTTTGGTTTGATTTGACCGAAGGCTCCCCGCCCACTACTCCTCTCGCTTTCCCAATTTTCATCCTGCCCCACCCTCCTCGTCCCTGTCTCTCGCCGCCTTCTCTCACCAAAACCTCGGGCTCTTGTTCGCGAACCTCTGGCGCGTTACGCTGGAGAAGTTCTTTACCCCCGACACTTTCCTTGGAAAGAGTCGCGGGAAAAGCTAACCCTGCTTGGTCGTTGTTGCCTTTTTTCAGGCCACATACGACCGCGGGGTTTTCTTTTTTAAAAAATATCGTGAGGGGGGCTTGACAGACCTATAAACATTGAGATAAGATGGGGTGCATTAGCACTCCTTTAATTTGACTGCTAAACAACATTTTATGAACCTAAAACCCTTACACGATCACGTGATCGTCAAACCCTTGGGCGCCGAAGAGGTAACCAAGTCCGGCATTGTCCTTCCGGAAACTGTGGACAAAGAAAAACCGGAAAAAGGCGAAGTCGTCGCTGTCGGTCCGGGCAAGCTGTTAGAAAATGGCTCTAGAGCCCAAATGTCCGTTAAGGTCGGTGACAAAGTTGTCTTTAAAAAGTATTCGCCAGATGAAGTGAAGGTCGGCAAGGACGAGTTTCTCGTTTTGCAAGAGTCTGACATCATGGCCACCTTCGATTAGGTTTTAGCTATTAGGTGTTAGGTATTAGGGTAAAAATTTTATCCAAAACCTTACTCCTATAATTCTAAAACCTAAAACCTAATACCTAACATCTTAAAACGTATGGCTAAACAAATTCTTTTTGACGAAAAAGCGCGGCAAGCGCTGAAACGCGGCGTAGACCAATTGGCCAACACGGTCAAAGTAACTTTGGGTCCGCGCGGACGCAACGTAGTTTTGGACAAAGGTTTTGGCAGTCCAACTGTCTGCAATGACGGCGTAACCATTGCTAAAGAAATTGAAGTGCCGGACAAGTTTGAAAACATCGGCGCCGAGTTAGTGAAAGAAGTCGCGACCAAAACCAATGACAAGGCTGGCGACGGCACAACTACGGCGATTGTTTTGGCGCAGGCTATTATTACTGAAGGACTTAAGAATGTCACGGCTGGCTCTAATCCGATTGGTTTGAAGCATGGGATTGAAAAAGCCGTAGCGGCGGTGGTTAAAGAAATTAAAGAAAAAATTTCCAAACCAATTTCCAGTCATGAAGAAGTCGTGCAAGTCGCGTCTATTTCTGCCAACGACGCGGAGATTGGGCAAGTTATTGCCGACGCGCTTAAAGAAGTTGGTAACGACGGTGTCATTACGGTTGAAGAGTCGCAATCTTTTGGCATTGAAAAAGAAGTGGTCAAGGGCATGCGTTTTGACAAGGGCTATGTTAGTCCGTACATGATTACCAATGCCGAGCGCATGGAAGCTGAATATCATGATCCTTATCTCTTAATTACGGATCGCAAAATTTCTTCCATTCAGGATATTTTGCCGCTGTTGGAAAAATTAGCGCAAATGGGCAAGAAAGAGCTGGTCATTATTGCGGATGATTTAGACGGTGAGGCCATGGCCACGTTGGTGGTTAACAAGCTGCGCGGGACGTTTAATACACTAGCGATTAAAGCGCCGGGCTTTGGCGATCGTCGTAAAGAAATGTTGCAAGATATTGCCATTTTGACTGGCGGTAAAGTAATTTCCGAGGAAGTTGGTTTGAAACTGGATAAAACTGAAGTTCATGATTTGGGCCAAGCGCGTCGGATTATTGCTACTAAAGAATATACCACGATTGTGGAAGGCAAGGGCGATGAGTCTGTAGTTAAAGATCGCGTGGCGCAGATTCGTAAAGAGCTTGATCTCGCGACTTCAGATTGGGACAAAGAAAAATTACAAGAGCGTTTGGCCAAGCTGGCCGGCGGCGTCGCGGTCATTAAAGTTGGCGCGGCGACTGAAACTGAAATGAAAGAAAAGAAATTGCGCGTGGAAGATGCCAAAGAAGCCACTCGCGCCGCGGTTGAAGAGGGAATTGTGCCGGGCGGTGGCGTAGCTTTACTTCGCGCTCGTGAGGCGATTAATCTTTTGCAACTGGCAGGTGAGGAAGCGGTTGGCGCGGCTATTATTTATCGCGCGCTTGAAGCTCCGGTTCGCCAGATCGCGCACAACGCGGGCAAGGACGGCGCGGTCATTGCCGAAGAAGTAAAAAAGCAGAGTGGAAATTTTGGTTACAATGCCGCCGCGGACAGGTTTGAGGATTTAGTCAAAGCCGGGATTATTGATCCAACCAAAGTCACGCGCGTGGCTTTGCAAAACGCCGCGTCCATTGCCGCCATGTTCTTAACGACTGAAGCTGTCGTCACTGACCTGCCAGAAAAAAATCCGCCAGCTGGTGGACCCGGTGGTGGTATGCCGGGCATGGGCGGTATGGGCATGGACTACTAATCGCGCGTAGCACGAAACATGTAACATGTAGCATAAAAGACCCCCGACGAGGGGGTCTTTTGGTTGGCGAGTAGTTTTGCTATACTGGCCTTGTATGGAAATATTTCAACCCGAAGACATTAAGCACAACGCGGTTTGGGCGGCGATGGGCTATTTGTGGATTGTAAGTTTAATTGTGTTGCTCGCTAAGAAAGATAGTCCTTTCGCGCAAGCTCATGCGCGGCAAGGGTTTGTCTTGTTTGTGGTCTCTTTGGTCTTAAGTTTTATTCCAGTCATTGGCTGGATTTTGAATATTGTGGTACTGGTTTTAGCATTCAAAGCGTTTGTCAATGCCGCTCGGGGTAAGTTTTGGGAAGTGCCGATAGTGAGTGAGATAGCAGAGAAGGTGAATTTTTAACAACTACCCTTTCTTTTTTTAGGGAATTGTGGTAGTATGTCTTTTGACATTATGTTAGAAAACGCACCGTATTTTAGCCCAGAATTCGTAGCTTTATGGAAACGAATCCAGCATAAAAGCCATGGGTTTGAAGGCGAAGAAACGATACAGGTTGGGCGCACATTGGGCGCCTTTGGCTTTTTTTATGAGCGGGTTCGCCAGGTGGTTGATTACCAAGAGGACCATCTGTTTCGTCGGTTGGCCATTGAGCGTATTGTGAAACGCCTGTCAGCTCTTGGTGGTCCAGCCGAAGAGCAGGCCGAGGCGTTGGTCAAGGAATTGGTCATGGCGCGGTATTTGCCAAATGAGTCAGTGCCGTTGTCTGCGGTTGGACGAGTGGCGATGGTGTTACAAAAGTACGCGGCCTGGCGGGGGCATTTGAATTTATTGCCGGAAGGAGAGCGCACTAATCAAAAACAATTTTTCATTCTTTTAGCTCGCGAGATTGATGCGACCTTAGCCCCGCCGACTGAAGAGGATGCACTGATGTCGTTCTTTTTGGGCGCCATGCTGGATAATAAGTCATCGGACATTACTGATCGGGCACTTTGGATAGAGGCGGGCATGCGTCGGGTATTTTTTCGGTTAGATGAAGGATCGCTTTTATGGTTTTTGGCGCGCCGTCAGACGCTAGAGTTTGTAAATGAAACCATTCCGTTGGCAAAAGTCATGGAAGCGTGGACGGTGGGTGTGGCGCGAGCCAGTCGGTTGTTGACGCATCCCAATTATCGCCAGACGTGCCAAGTTTTGCGTCCGTTGGTTGGTCCCGGTATGTTGCTACCTGATTTGGTAAAGAAGAGTCATGGCGCGGGTGATTTACAATCTGCCGATAAGTTTCATCATTTGGTTACTCAACTTTTGAGCGAGCGGTTTGAGCGGGCCAAGGCTCGTCGTCGTCGTATGGTCTGGCGTAGTCTGCTCTATATTTTTATCACTAAAATTTTATTACTGTTGGTGGTGGAGATTCCCTATGAGCGGGTGGTTTATCAACATTTGCGCTGGTTGCCACTTGGTATTAATCTAGCCTTTCCCATAGTTTTTTTGTTGCTAGTGGTGAGTGGTCTTCGTCCGCCGCGGGGCAAAGAGATTACCAAACTGGAAGAGATCTTACAGACTATTATGCGCGAGGGGCGTTTGCCCACTGGCTTGTTGAAACCAGGCGCTCACAAACGCGGATCTTTTTGGCAACGCGGATTGTTTTGGATCGGCTATACTTTGGTATTTTTTGGTGTGTTTAGCGGCGTGGCGTTTTTATTAGCTAAGCTCAATTTTGAGTGGCCGCATTATTTTGTTTTCTATTTCTTTGTCTGTACGGTTGGTTATTTTGGTTTCCGTATTCGTCAGGCTTATCGTGAAATGGTGTTGGGGCAAGAGGTTGACGGTTTTCGCGGCGTGGTTTTTGACTTTTTAGCTTTGCCCTTTATCCGCGTCGGGCGTTGGTTGTCCCGCACTATTTCCAAGTTGAATGTTTTTGTTTTTATCTTAGACATCTTTATTGAAGCGCCGTACAAAATTTTGTTGGAATGGA
>CAZHTB010000050.1:0-2975 GCA_964535685.1 uncultured Gammaproteobacteria bacterium | reverse complement strand
ATAAGTATAGCACACCGGCCTAATACTGCCAACCTTTTACTTTTTCGTAAAGCTGGTTCGCCACTTCCCAATTTAGATTTTTAAAAAAGTCAGCGATGTAGGCCTTGCGGTCACTGCCATAATCCATAAAATAGGCATGCTCGTAAACGTCTAAAACAATAATCGGCACGGCGCCCCAAATCCCGCCTTGATTATGCGCGTCGGCATTATAACAACGTATGGCTTTTTCATAGGTATCCCAAGCCAAAATCACCCAACCACGTGAGGCCATACCACGCGCCGCAAAAAAAGCCGCCCATTTTTCATAGCTACCATACTTGGTTTTGATGGCTTCGACTAACGGACCGCTCGGTTCGCCTGTTCCCCCTAAAACGGAAAAATAAAATTCGTGGAGATAAGTGCCATTAGTCGCAAAAATTTCCGCATCAGCCAGCGAGCGTAAATCGCTATAAGTTGGATTGACCCCCTCCAAAGATTTCTGGCCGGTGGCATATTCTTTTAGCTTCTCCCCGATCTCATTCCTTTTAGCCACATAGCCGGCATACAGCTTATCGTGGTGAATGGTCATGGCTTTTTCCGACACGCCCTTCAGGTCAGAAAAAGCAAACGGCAGGGGTTTGACTTCAGACATAGACGTATGGTTACTCTTTAAATCATGTGCTACTATTGTATGACATGATGTAGCTTTCGTCAACCAATCGCCACCCGCTAGCGAGACGGCGATTAAGAATTCCATATGATTGAAGTAGAGAAAAAGTTCGTCCTAACGCCGGAGATCAAGCAAGCCATTACCAGGGTCGCTACTTTTATTTCAAAAAAAACGTTTCGGGATGTTTATTTTGATACTGCTGACCACTATTGGCTACAAAAAGACTGGTGGCTTCGCAAACGCGAACAAAACTTTGAATTTAAAACTAAAGTCAAAAACTCTTCTGGCCATCTAAATACTTATCGTGAGCTTACCGATTTTAAAGACATTGTAAACGAGCTTGGTCTTGTTTGGGACGGACAAACTGATCCGGAACAATTTTTGCGAAGTAGTGGCTTTCAACCATTTGTTGATCTCACCACCACGCGCGAAAAATATAAACTGGAACATCTGACCATTGACTTTGATATCACCGACTTTGGCTTTACGGTTTTTGAAACTGAAGTCATGGTTGATGACCCAAAAAATATTCCACAAGCCGAACAAGATATGTTGGCTTGTCTTAAAAAATATAACATTGAGCCTACGCCGGTGCGCTTTGGTAAAGGCCTGGTCTACTTAGAAAAATTCAATCCCGCACTGTATAAACAATTCTTGATTTGGTTTCCCAAGGCTAACACTTAAAAAAAACCCCACCGAGCGATGACGCAACTGGGTGGGGTTGTGCCGCGGGCGCGAGAAGCGCTAGGCGGCGGAAGCGGCGCGCTTGGGGAGTGGGACGCTGAAGACGACCTTCCTGCGACCCCGATGTTTCTCGCCATACTGCCAGCCCACCTGGTTACTGCGAGCCATGCCACGATCCACGGCTCCGAAGGACCTAGCCAATCGTTCCTCTGTCTTCCAACGTAACTGCTCGCAGATGAGTATGACCCGGGCAGGATACTTCTTGACCGAGAGCTCGAACTTCAACTCCGCCAGAATGGCCATGCGCTTGCCAGGTCGTGGCAATGCACCTTGAGCGAGCGGAACGATGAAAGCACAACTTCTCCAGGAGAGCTTGCCCTTGACCGGCAACGGCAACTCTTCGATGATAACGCCGAACCCCTCCTCGAAGTCTGCATCGAAGGCATCGAAGAGCCTACTCATGGTGTTGTTGTGGATCTTGTGGAACACCAATCGAATGGCTGGCTTCCCTCGATACCCCACGCACTCCATCTGAGCGACCACTTTCAACGGTTTTCGCGGCATGCGAATCACCTCCTTAAGATTAGTCTACATATTCCAGGATAAAAAAGAAAGCCCCCGCCTAGCGGGGAACTTTTTTTACTAAATTTATTTCGTTTCTTTATGCTCGGTATGCTTGTTGCACCACTTGCAATGCTTTTTGGTGAGCAGGCGCTCTTTGATGGTCTTTTTGTTTTTGGTGGTGTGATAGCCAACGCGCTTGCAATCCGTGCATTCTAGTTTGATTAGGTTGTCTTGAGACATATCTTTTTGGGTTTTAGGTATTAGGTGATTAGTTTTTAGCGATTAGTAAATTGACGAAGCCATCTCCCGGATTTGCCCCGCCTTGGGCGGGGTCCCGCCTACCTTTAAATTTAGATGCTGATGGCGGGAAACCGGGGACCTTCACTTTGTCTCGACACTATGAAAATTTTGCCAGAGCCAGCGGTCGGATTTGAACCGACGACCTGCTGTTTACAAAACAGCTGCTCTACCAGCTGAGCTACGCTGGCAAAATTTTCATAGTGTCGGGACAGTCAGCTCCGTTTGACTACGCTTTGGGCGGTGTAGGATTTGCACCTACGAAGGCATAAAGCCAGCTGATTTACAGTCAGCTCCGTTTGACTACTTCGGTAACCGCCCGTGATGGTTTACCAACTTTTGAAAGGCATCACCGCCCTTATAACGTTTTATCTGATTTTCGCGTTTTCGAGCCTCCGTTCTGGTCTCAAATAATTCTTGATGCACCAAGACCCAGGGTCGAAATGATTTTGTTGATTTCACATATCCGGCATTGTGTTGTTTAAACCGACCAGTAATGTCCTCCGTCGATCCAATATAATGCCTGTTATACTCTAAGCTATGAAGAACGTAAGTATAATACATAAGTCAGATCAGCCACCGCCTCAGCCGTTGGCCGGAATTGAACCGGCGACCTACTCCTTACCATGGAGTTGCTCTACCAGCTGAGCTACAACGGCTCAGGCTGTGGCGGACAGATCTATCTCTCGATCATCTCAAGGGTTGGCCGGAATTGCCCCGCCTTGGGCGGGGTCCCGCCTACCTTTAAATTTAGATGCTGGTGGCGGGAAACCGGCGACCT
>CAZHTB010000049.1:0-2613 GCA_964535685.1 uncultured Gammaproteobacteria bacterium | reverse complement strand
ACATATTATTACCTCAACCATTGAACATCACGCCGTGCTCCATGCTTTTAGTTATTTGGAAAAATATGAAGGTTGGCGCGTGACTAGAGTACCGGTTGACGGGGACGGTTTTGTTGATTTGGCAGTCTTGGCCGCGGCTTTAGCCGAAGACACGGCGCTGGTTTCCATCATGTACGCGAACAACGAGATTGGCACGATTGAACCCTTGTCAGAAATAGCTAAAGTCATTCGTGATTTTAGCAAGGCGCACAATAATAAAAAAATATATTTTCATACTGACGCTTGCCAAGCCGCCGGTGCGCTTGATCTGAACGTAGAAAATTTGGGCCTGGATTTACTGACCATTAACGGCAGCAAAATTTATGGTCCCAAGGGAGTGGGCGCGCTTTTTATTCGTCGTGGGACTCCTATTGAACCTTTAATTCATGGCGGGGGACAGGAACGGAATTTGCGGAGCGGTACCGAAAACGTGGCGGCCATCGTTGGGCTGGCGACCGCTTTGAAATTAGCCCAAGCCGAGCGAGAACTGGAAAACAAACGCCTGATTCATTTGCGCGACAAATTGATTGCTGGCGTTCTAAAGAGTATTCCCAAGAGTCGTTTAAATGGCCATCCGGAAAAGCGCTTGCCGAATAATGCCAATATAACTTTACTCGATGTTGAGGGTGAAGCTATGTTGCTTTATCTTGATGAGTACGGTATTCAAGCGGCCACCGGTTCAGCTTGCGATTCCGCCACGCTCGATCCTTCGCACGTGATTGTGGGGTTGGGTCTGCCGTATGAGTTTGCTCACGGCAGTCTGCGGTTTACCTTAGGTAAAAGTACTACCGAAGAAGACATTGATTATGTTTTAGAAGTTTTGCCGAAAGTCGTAAACATTTTACGCAAAGTTTCGCCGCTTAACCTTGAGCTTGATCCAAAATTAAATAGCCACGCGCAGATTATTCAACATTAATCACGTAACCCCACCTTATATGAGCAATACCATACCATCCGTTCCCATCTCTCAAGCCGATGTCCGAGACCAAAAAGGCCAAGGCTGGGTTTATAGCGAAATTGTTAAGGAGCATTTTTTTAATCCGCACAACTTAATGCTGGAAGAAGTCGACGAAACGCTGTATAATGGCGTTGGGAGAGTTGGCTCTCCGGCCTGCGGGGACGAAATGAAAATGTGGCTCAAGATCGATCCCGCGACTGAGCGCGTACTTGATTGTAAATGGAAAACTTTTGGCTGCGCTTCAGCCATTGCCGCGACTTCCATGCTGTCAGTCATGGTTACGGAAAATAGTGGGTTACCAGTTGAACAAGCGCTTAAGGTTACGCCGCAAGACATCATGTTGCGCTTAGGGGGATTACCTAATCGCAAGGTGCATTGTTCAGTGTTGGGCGACAAAGCGCTCCGTCAGGCCATTAATTATTATTTTCGCGTGACCAACCAGCCGGCGCGAATTATCGTGGCCGGAGCCAAAATAATTGACAAAGATCTTAATATCACCGATCATGATATCGAAGAAGCGGTGCTCGACGGCGCGCATGATTTGAACGGTGTGCAAGCCAAGTTGAAAGTTGGGATTGGCAATCCGGGGGTTATTGAAGAAGTGGACCAGCTGATTCGGTTTTATAAAGAGAAATATTTTGGGTAATTTTTTAAGGAAATAACTCCCCCAACCCCTCTTACTCTTAAGAGGGGGGACATGGATTCCTCCCCTTAGGGTAAGGGGAGGGTGATTCTTATGCTAGAAGAACAACCCAAGAAAAAGAAAGTCTTTCGCGTGGTCGTTGACCGCGACCTTTGTATCGGCGCGGCCAGTTGTGTGGCTTTGGCGCCGACGGTTTTTGAATTGGACAACGAAGCCAAAGCGGTGGTGAAAAGTTTGGAAGCAACCGACGAAGAAATGTTGGCCGCGGCGCAATCTTGCCCCACTCAAGCCATTTTTGTTTATGACGAAGAGGGCAATCAATTATATCCATGAAGCAGGGAGCCCAGCGTTTTAGCTGCGGGACACGTTTCATGCTTGGTGCTTCATAAGTCAGGTGTCATGTGATATACTAGAGGGCGAGTATGATTTTTTTAAGTCAGCTTTTGCGTGCCGAAGTGGCAGACAGCGCCGATCAGGTGCTGGGACGTATTGAAGACATTGTGATTCGAGATCTTGGCACGCTTTATCCGCCGGTCGTGTTTTTAGTTTTAAAACAGAGCGGCCAGACGCGGACTTTTATTCCGTCTGCCACTGTGGAAATTTGGGGTCGCGGCGTTACTTTAAGTCAACTCAAAAATAAACTTATTCAGGAAAAACCGGCAGATCAAGATATTTTTTTAAAGCGCGATATCTTGGATATGCAGATTGTGGATGTCGAGGGCATCCGCGTCGTGCGGGTCAATGACTTAAAATTGGCTATGATTGAGGGCCGGCTGTCGGTAGTTGCCATCGACGTCTCAACGCGGGGGTTGTGGCGGCGTCTTGGTTTGCCGCTTTGGGGGCCCCTCAAAAAAATGCGTGAACAGTTAGTTGATTGGAAAAATGTTCATGTGGTTGGCGGCAAATCACAATATCTCCAGCTCAAAACCTCCTTTAAAGACATGCAAAAAATTCATGCGGCTGATTTGGCGCA
>CAZHTB010000048.1:0-7949 GCA_964535685.1 uncultured Gammaproteobacteria bacterium | reverse complement strand
GACGGTTGCCGTTTCCTCGCCGTTCCTAAGTAGACCTTGGTACCTAGGGCAATCCTTCTGCACGTGTGCATACACCGCGTGCGGGGGATTTTTTTTTATGATATAATACCTCCATGCTAGCGACCCTAAAACAAGTCCTGGACAAGGCCAATCGCGGCGGCTACGCGGTTGGTGCTTTTAATGTTAATAATTTGGAAATTTTGCAAGCAGTAGTGGCCGCGGCCGAAGAGACCAAGTCGCCGGTTATTTGTCAGACTTCCGAAGGCGCGCTTGAATACGCGGGCATGGATTATCTGTTGGCCATTCTGCAAGTGGCAGCTAAAAAAGCCAGTGTGCCGGTCGTGATTCATTTAGACCACGGCAAGGATTTAAAAGTTATTGAGCAAGCCATTCAAAGCGGCTATACGTCAGTTATGATTGACGCTTCGGCTTTGTCTTATGCGGAAAATATAAAAAAAGTAAAACAAGTCGTGGCTTGGGCGAAGAAAAAAGATGTGAGCGTGGAAGCTGAACTCGGAGCTCTCGCCGGTATTGAAGACAAAGTAAAAGTGGCTGATTTTGACGCGGTATTGACTGACCCGGCTCAAGTGTCAGATTTTGTAAAACAAACCGGTGTGGACGCCTTGGCCGTGGCGGTCGGTACGCTGCACGGCGCTTACAAAGCCAAACATGGGACAGCTAAACTTGATTTTACTCGTTTAAAAAAGATAAAAGAGTTGGCAAAATTGCCATTAGTGCTTCATGGCGCTAGCGGACTTCCCGCAGATCTCGTCTCTGAAACAAAATTGTATTGCAGTTTGCTTGGCGATTGCCAGCGTTTAGAAGGAGCGCACGGCGTAGCTGATGCGGACATTAAAAAAGCTATCGCACTTGGCATTAACAAAATAAATATAGACAGCGATTTGCGAGTGGCGTTTACGGTAGCGGTACGCGAGGCGATTGTTGAAGATAAAAAAGTTTTTGACCCGCGGAAAATTTTAGGGCCGGCGCGGGAGAGGATTAAACAGGTGGTTAAACAGAAGATGGAGTTGTTTGGAAGCGCAGAGAGAGGCTGAAATCAGCAATTGTCATCCCGAGTCAAACCGAGGGATCCCCGGTTATCTTACCGGAGATCCTTCACCCCGCTACTGATGGGGTTCAGGATGACATTTCTCAATACTCTAATAGCTTAAATATGTACGACATCATAACAATCGGTAGCGCCGTCGTTGACGCTTTTGTGAAGAGCCGGGCTTTTACGTTGATAAAGTCAGATAAATTTTCCACTGGCGTGGGCGAATGTTTTTCTTTTGGTTCTAAAATTGACGTGGATCAGTTATTGCTGTCAACTGGCGGCGGAGCCACTAATGCGGCTGTGACGTTTGCGCGTTTGGGATTAAAAACCGCGGCCGTGGCGCGGGTCGGCACGGATTTTTTAGCTGAAAGCGTGCGTGATGATTTACGGCGTGAAGGTGTAGCGATAAATTTTTTACTGGCTTGCCCTAAGCACCATACTGGTTTTTCAGTGTTATTGCTCGGCCAAGAAGGGGAGCGGACGGTTTTGGTGTATCGCGGCGCGAGTGAACATTGTCAACATGGCAAACTGCCCTGGAATAAATTAAAAACGCGCTGGTTTTATGCGAGTTCGCTCGGTGGTCATCTTGGTCAAGTTAAAAAAGTTTTGGCTCATGCAAAAAAACAGCAGGCTAAAGTTGCTTGGAATCCCGGCGGCTTGGAATTGCGTCAGGGTTGGCGGAAACTAGAGTCTTTACTGAGTCAGTGCACTATTGTTTTTATGAATAAAGAAGAAGCCGCTCTCGCGACTGGAGAACAAGACGCGGCCGAGGCTTTGGATAAGCTGGCCACCTGTGGCACGACCGTGGTAGTAAGTGATGGTCCACGTGGCGCGACAGTGTTAACCCCTACCGAACGAATGATGGTTAGAACTAGCGGCGTCAAAGCTAAGAGTCGGACTGGCGCTGGCGATGCTTTTGGGAGCGGCACGGTCGCTGGCCTAGCGCGGGGTTTGGAGCTTAGTCAAGCACTCAAACTTGGTATTGCTAACGCGGAAAGCGTTATTCAACATCTTGGCGCCAAAGCTGGTATTTTAAAAAAGGTCCCGCAGGGATCAGTCTTAAATCGTCTAACAGTACGAAATTATGCGCACAACATCTAAACGCGGCTTTACGTTAATGGAATTGTTAGTGGTCATTGCCATTATTGGTTTGTTGTCAGCGGTCGCGGCCGCTTCGCTGTCTCGTTCTCGAGCTAAAGCGCGCGATGCTAAACGCAAAGCTGATTTGCGTGTGGTAGATCAAGCCATTCAACTATGGGTCAGCTCCAATCCTGGCGCTGGCTTGCCCGGTGGGGCGGTTGGTTGGTGCGCGCGTTTAGGTAGTACCACTTATACGCAAGTATCAGCTGCCCTGGTGCCAAAATATTTAGTGACCATGCCGCATGATCCAACGTATAATAATATGGCTGGCGATTATTATTATTACAACATTGATAATCTTAATAATTACGCGTTGTTTTCTGTTTTAGAAAGTTCGTCTGATTCTAGCTATCATAACTATACTATCAATCCTAATAATTGCGCGGGGCCGCCAGAGTTGCCCGCCTCTTCGCCGCAGTTTAATTATATTATTGGTCCGTGTAAAACACATTGCACTAAATCTTAGCTATGAAACAAGCCAAACGCGTAGTTGTAACTCATCAGTTACCAGGCGGTGGGGTGTCCTTGTTGAAACAAGCTGGTTTTCAAGTACGGGTTCATAAAAAGTCTCAAGTTTTGAGTCAGACGTCTTTGCTTCGTTTGGTACGCGGTGCGGATGGAATTTTATCAGAGTTAATTGATAAGATTGACGAGCGAGTCCTAGTTGGTGCTGGCAAACAGCTCAAAGTGGTGGCTAATTACGCGGTAGGATTTGATAATATTGATTTAAAAGTAGCCAAAGCGCGCAACATTGTGGTGACTAATACGCCGGGCGTGCTGACCGAAGCCGTGGCCGAACATACTGTCGCTTTGATGTTGGGAGTAGCGCGGCGGGTGGTGGAAGGCGATCAATATTTGCGCGCGGGGAAATATCGGGGTTGGGAGCCGGATTTATTGTTGAGCGGCACGCTGGTTAACAAGACGCTCGGGATTTTTGGTTTGGGACGTATTGGTAAAGCGGTCGCCATGCGTTGTCATTTGGGCTTTGGCATGAATATTTTGTATCATACGCCGACGCGGGATGAAATTTTTGAAGCCGAGTACCGCGCCAAGTACGAAAGCGCGGACTATATTTTGCGCCATGCCGATTTTATTTCTTTGCATGTGCCTTTGAGCTCGAAGACACGACATCTGATTGACGCTCGCGCGCTTAAAAAGATGAAGCCAACAGCTTATTTGGTAAATACTTCACGCGGGCCAGTGGTTGACGAAAAAGCTTTGGCGCAGGCCTTAAAGAAAAAACAAATTGCCGGCGCTGGTTTGGACGTGTTTGAATTTGAGCCCAAGTTGGCCCCCGGACTAGATAGGTTGTCCAACGCGGTATTGACGCCGCACATTGCTTCCGCGACTTATGAAGCTCGAGAAGAAATGAGCGCGCTCGCGGCTAAAAATATTATCGCCGTTTTACACGGCAAAAAGCCTTTGACGCCAGTGCCGTAATTATGAGTGAAGCAATTAAACAACTATCGCGACTACTTCTCTTGCGCCGCCCTGATGATTTGGGTATGGCCTTAGAGCACTTGGAAAAATTAACTGGTGCCAAGCAAGTGGCCGAGCGAGTCTGGCGAGACAATGAAGAACGTTTTCAGAGCAAGCTTGAGTCATTAAAATTGCGATCTGGCGCGGCGCCGAAAGCGCAGTACGCCGCTCTGCTGGGGCAAATCGGGCGAGCGGAACGGGAATTTGTTCGTTGGGGCGCTGGCCACGGGCTTTCGGGGGTGGTTGAAACCGGATCCATGGGGCGACTGCTTAAATTGGGCGCCAGTATTTCTCCGTATACCAGGGGATTTTTTTTAAAACCAGCCGTGGCGCGGGCTTATCTTAAAAAGCATCCGCCGGTTGGACAGGTGAAGCATTTGGGTTATCGTAGCGTGAATGAATTATTAGAGCGGGAGGACATTTTTGAGTTGTTTGCCGCTTTAAGATTTTCAGAGGATAAAAAATGGGCCGATAGTTTTATTGATAGTTATAAAGACTTAACGCCGAACGACTTTGAGCGTCGTGCCATTCGCACGCTCGTGGTAAATCCTGACAAATGGCGCAAGTTAGCCGCGTCGTTTGTTAAAAAGAAATACCACAATTTTTCTCACTCCAAAGAGATGGGGATTGTTTTTGCGATTCCCTTGCCAAGCCGAGCTGATGGCATGCAACTTCGCGCCATGGCCCTGCTCCAGCATTATTTTGCCGAAGTGCATTTTTACGCGACTTTGTTTGAACTGCAAGCCAAGGGCGCTAATCATTTTGGTAAAGAGGTCGTGGTGGCGATTCAGGGAGATATAAAACATCCTCAAATCCAGACTAAAAAGAGTTTTTGTTGGCCGATTTTACAGCGTTATGTGGCTAAAGATCCGCGACAAGATTGGCGGTTTTTTGTGCCGCATGTTATGCCGGAAGCGTTGCATTGGCGTCGAGGCCTGCACGCGTTGGCTAAGTTCGCGGCCAAACACCAAATACCGGATTTGTCGTTTTGGGAAGAAGATTTGGATTGGGTTGGCTTGCGAAGTGATGGAACTAAATCAATTTTGACGCTTAATGCCGAGGATCTTATTTTTTCTTATGCCAAAGGTTTGCCGTTTGGCAAGCATTATATTTATCATTGGCGTGAGAGTCTCTGGAATAAAATTTTTTCTGAAGCCGTCGGCGAAGAGCGCATGGTAAAACTCATGGCTGCAAATTTATCTAAAGGGCAGATTTGCGAAATTTAGATCAAGTCTGATTTTTTAGAAACCGTTCGGAACCCGAGCGGGCATGGTGTCCAGCCGAAAAATTTCCTGCCGCCAACGGAGTTCCGGCGCTCCAGCGGCGCCGGCCTCCTCCGGTCTCGGTTGTAAACCCCTGATGGGAACCAAGCTTTACAACCTCCGACAGGTGTCGTCAGGAAAATTTTCGGCTGGACGAGCGAGGGTGAGAATCGAGCAGCACTGCCTCGCAGGGGCAGGGCATGCGTGTTTCTAAAAAATCAGACTTGATCTAAAATTAAGGTTATGAGTAAAACAGGAATAATCGCGACCGTCGGTCCGGCCTCGCTTGATGAGCAAATTTTGCTTGCCATGAAAATTGCTGGCATGAAGATCGCCCGGATCAACACGGCGCATGGCGATTTGGCGCAGTACACGCAAATTGTTCAGCGACTCCGACAGATTGGTGGGGTGGAAATTATGTTAGATTTGAAAGGCCCGGAGTTGCGGGTACTGACGGCCGAGGATCAAGCGCTGGCCAAGGGGCAAGTTTTGGTGCTGGGCTGTGATCCCGGGCGCTATCCCTTAAGTTTGACTCACAATGTTTGTCATTTAGTGAAAATTGGCACTGCGGTTTTATTTGACGGCGGGACGATTCGTGCGCGGGTAATTAAGGTGGGGGAACAGGAATTACATCTGGAAGTTGAGACGTCTGGGACGCTTAAAAATCACAAAGGCGTTAATATTCCGGAAATTTCTTTACCATTTGATTTTGTGCCGGAGATAGATCAGCGCTTGATTCAATGGTCAGCTGAAATGGGTTTGGAATATCTGGCTTTGTCATTTGTAAGAAACGCGGCTGATGTGACGGCGGTGCGGCAACTGGCTCGGCCGGGAACACTACTCATTGCTAAATTAGAAAGTAAGTTGGCTGTAACCAATCTAGATGAGATTATAGCGGCCAGTGATGGCGTCATGGTCGCGCGTGGGGATTTGGGTGTGGAGATGCCGCTTGAAGAAATTCCGATTTTAGAGCATCAGATTCTTAAAAAAAGTAATGCCGCCAAGAAAATGGATATCGTAGCGACGCAGATGTTGTTGTCTATGGTTAATTCTCCTTTGCCAACTAGGGCGGAAGTGTCAGACGTGGCTCACGCGGTGTGGGAAGGCGCGGATTACGTCATGCTTTCAGAAGAAACAGCGCAGGGCAAGTACCCGGTTGAGGCGGTTTCCATGATGCACAAGATTATTGCTTCGGCCGAGCATGGCCTAGAGACGCATCAGATTTTACCGGAACTTTAACGCACCAACCGCAACAGCAAGTACAAAAATCCGCCCTGAATCAAAAGCCCCAAACGAAAACTCGGTTGCCAGCGGATGAGTTGGTTGTGCGTGTAGCGGTGAAAGCGCCAAAAGTTTTTGAAGTAGAGGCGCTGCCATTTTTTCCAGTAACCAAGTTCGTGAATGCCAGCCAGAATGTCAGGCAGGACCGAGCCAAGCATGCCAGAAAGCATGGCGAGAGAGTTGGTTGAAGCTTGATGCGCGATGAATAAAAAGATGGCCAGAGACGCGAGCGCGTCTGTTTTGATGATGGTAAGATATTTTTTGATATTAGGATGACAACGATCTGGGCAGGCAAGTAGTTGTTCGTCGCCATGTGGGATCATGTCTAAAACAAAATGTGAAGCAAAGCCGGCCAGGCCCGCGAGGGCGGGATTGTTGATTGATTCGCCGATCAAGGCGCCGGTTATTGTATGAATAGCTATTAGCATATGATTTTCAGTTTTTCTTTTTAAGCGGCTTCGAGCTTCGAGCGGGCAGGGTGTCCCGCCACGACGTACGCCGGGGCGGGACGAGCGAGAAGCGAGCGCCTGAAGTCAGACACGCTGGGTCTGACGAGGAAAGCGTAAAAAGAAAAACCGAAAATCATAATTCTATATTAAGAATGGCAATCTCGGGCGGCATGAAGAGGCGAGCCCGTGGTCCGCTTTCACCCAGGCCAGAAGTAATAAAAATTTGGTTGTTGTTAATCGTGTAAAGTCCGTGCGTGAAGTTTCGACCGAGTTCAGTGGGCACGCGGGACAAAGGGCCGATACCGGGCACAACAATTTGTCCGCCGTGAGTGTGCGCCGCAATGATCAGATCGGCCAAGTGTGGAGCTAAAAGCGCGACGTCCGGGTTATGAGCTAAAAGAATTTTGGGAATTTTTGGTGACAGACCATGCAGGGCATCACCGCCAAAGTTAGTCCGTCCGCTCCAGAGATCTTCAACACCGACCAGATAAAAACGTTTATTACCAATCCAAAAATGCAGGTGGTCGTTGTTGAGTAGAGTGATCTGTGCTTGCTTAAGACCGGTGATAGCCTGTGCCAAGGTTTTTTGATTAATAGTGTACCCGGCTGTGCTATTATTAGGCAGGTCATATTCGTGGTTCCCAAGGATGCCGTACTTGCCTTGGGGAGCGAAAAGATTGGCAAACGGTTTGAGGTCGTCAATGTTTTTAGGACTTTTATAAATGTAGTCGCCCAAGAAAAGCGCCAGGCTGATATTTTCGTTTTGTAATTTTTTGACAATGCGGCGCACATACCGCTCGCCTTTGTACGGACCAAGGTGGAGATCACCCAGGACGGCTAGACGAACGTAGGTGCCGGAGTGGCCGAGATGAATAGTTTGCCGATTAACCGTGATGAGTTGCGGCTCAATAAAGCTGCCGTAAAAAACTAGCAACCAAGCCCACCCTCAGCCGACTCTCCTGCCCCAGAGCCAGATTTTGGACTTCGGTGTGAGCTGACAGCTCCACTGATAGAGCGCATAGCCAGTAGCGCCGAGAAAGAAAAAAATTATGAGGTCAAAAAAAAGAGATTCGAGGGTCATAGAAATATTATGCCGCGGGAGGGGGTCGAACCCTCATGACCTTGCGATCGCAGGATTTTGAGTCCTGTGCGTCTGCCAATTCCGCCACCGCGGCTCTTAAGTGTCAGGGGTGGGAATCGAACCCACGACCCAAGGCTTATGAGTCCTTTGCTCTACCAACTGAGCTACCCTGACATGGGGCTTATTATGGCAAAAAAAATATG
>CAZHTB010000047.1:0-6259 GCA_964535685.1 uncultured Gammaproteobacteria bacterium | reverse complement strand
ATATGATTATTTATCTGTACGGTCCCGATACATATCGGTCCAAACAAAAATTACACGAAATGGTGGAAGAGTTCAAACGCAAGCGCGACCCTTCCGGTTTAAACGTGACCGAACTTGATGGCGGGGTCATGACTCTTGATGATTTTCGCCGCGCCGCCTTGACCCAGTCATTTTTAGTTAACAAGCGGCTCGTGGTGGTACAGGAGCTGGACAAGAATAAAGACCAAGAGTTGGCCGCGGCTATCCTTGGGCTTCTTCGGGAGAAAAATTTTCCTCATGATGATTTAGTAATTATTTTTTGGCAAGGGTTGAAAAACACGGCCGCGCGTGGTCGTAAACCAAAAACCAAAGCCAAATCTAAGGCCGTTGATATTGGAGTGGATAATTTGTTTGGTTGGCTCAAAGAACAAAAGTATGTTTATGAATTTAAAGAACTCACTCAATCGGAGTTGGAGAGTTTGGTAACAGGTGAAGTGCGCAAGTGTGGCGGGACCATCACGTCCGGGGCACTAGCCAAGCTCTTGGCTTTTGTGGGAAATGATTTATGGCAGATTACCAACGAAATCGCCAAGTTGGTAGCGTACCGGCCAGCGATTGACGAAAAAACTGTGGCGCTGTTGGTGCACGCCAAAATAGATGAAAACATTTTTGGTTTAATGGACGCGGTCAGTCAGCGCGATAAAAAAGGCGCATTGCGGCTTTATGAAGAACAGTTACGCGCGGGGCTTGAGCCGATGTACTTACACACCATGTTTGTCCGTCAGTTTCGCATGCTAGTCCAGACCCAGGATTTTTTATCGGCTGATGCGGGGGGGCGTCCAACTTCGGAAGGATTAGCGCAAGCGCTTGGCTTTCATCCGTTTGTGGCTAAAAAAGTTTTAGCGCAAGCACGGAATTTTTCCGAGCCCGAGACTAGGGGCTTGTATCAGGAGTTGGCCGAGGTTGAGTATCAGGCCAAGACGAGTCCCACTTCAGTGGAAGCCCTGTTGACTTTGTTTATCGTTAAAGCGGCAACTAGGAATTAAAAACGGCCCCGACGTTTTATCGGGGCCATTTTTTAGTTTATTTGATTTTACTAGCGAGACGCGATTTCTTTCGATTGCCAGTATTGGGTTTGAGGATTTTTTGTTTGATTGCTTTGTCCACTTTTTGCTGAAGCGTTTGCATGAGCTTCTCGGCTCCGGCTTTATCGTCAGCGACCAGAGCTTTGCGGACGTCTTTGACTAAATTACGGATGGCGTCTTTTACTTGACGATTTTTGATAGTACGCTTACGAGCTTGGCGCAGAGCTTTGGCGCTATGATGTGTAATGGGCATACTTTATGAGTTACTAGCTTTTAGCTATTAGGTGTTAGGGATTGTTTAAAATTGTGAGTTGGAGTATATCAAAACAAGTTAATTTACGCAAGTGGTAGTAGTTTACAGTGTCCAGTATTAACGATGAGATATTTTTTATGTTTAGGGAGTTCATGTTTAAGCTGTAGCATGAGGGCAAGACCAGCTAACCCGGACGGCTCGGCGTTGATACCCAGTCGTTCCGCTAGCGCCATGGCCAGCTTTAAATGTTCTTCGTCAAAGACATAGACGCCAGAGTTTTTTCCACAAAAACCGCTGTAACGGCAGTAGTTAATCCATTGCTCGTTGGAGAAAGAGAAAGGAAGGTGGTAGGCAAATAATTTGTCAGCCAAACTGTTATAGTCAACCGTGGTGGCTCCAAGAAAATTACAACGAGCCAGAATGTTAGGCGTGCTTTGGAAGCGAGGATCATGTAGTTTACTGCCGCCTTCGCGACGAGCAATGTTTAAAATATTTTCAAAAAGTTGGCCAGTGCCGTAAGGAATAAAAATATAATCGGCGCGGCTGGCCAAAATTTCATAACTGATCCAATCATAAAAACGTACGGTGGGATCAAAGGCCGTGTTGGAAGTGATATCAAAACCGTGGGGATTATCAGTTAGTTGTAGTATTTTACTCCAAGTTAAAAGTTCTTGATTTAGAGGATATAAGAAAATCTGACAACCGAGTTTTTTTAGCGCTTGGAGCGTAGTTGGTGATGTTTTAGAGTCGAGTAACACGCGCAGGTTTGGCAAACCATATTGCCGGAGGCGAAATTGAATGGCCGCGGCCGCGGGACCAGAGCTTAAAATAGAAAGTTCTGGCAATTTTTTAATCCAGGGCGAGTGGCGTTTATTTTTGATAATTTGTTTGTAGGTGACAATGATTTCCCAAGCCATGCGGTCTTTGTGCGTGCCGGTTGGATTGACGCTTTCGTCTTTGAGCCAGACATTAGAAAAGCCCGGCACTTTGATGCGGTAGGTTGGCGTGGCAGGATAGCGCGGATGTTCTGGCGGAAATTCCGGTTTGCGCGGGTCGTTTTCTGACGGCACGACAATGGATTTAAGAATGGCGGTTTCTTGTTTGGTAAGCATAGACTATTCTTCTATAGTATCAGTTTTCGTAGTTGAATTAAAGGGAGGGCAGTTTTTTTGGTTAAGGCCTGCTTTAGATCATGCTGGTCATGGCCCACAATAATGAGATCTGGTTTTGTTTCGGTAAGGCAGTCCCAGTTTAGATTTTCGTCGCTTAAACGCGCTTCGTCAACGCAGGGGAGCGCGCGCACGGTAGCTAGACGTTCTGATTCTTTTTGTCGTGGTTCGCGGTTTTTAAAATGTTTAAGGTGTTCATTGCGGGTCACAATGACAGTCAAATGGTCGCCGTATTTTTTCGCTTCGGTCAGAAAAAAATGGTGGCCGTCATGCAGGGGATCAAAAGTGCCGAAGGCGAGGAGCTTTTTTTTCTGTAGCATGGAGCATGTAGCATGTAGCCCGTTATCGTCATTGCGAGGAGTCCGGCTGAGCCGAGGCGACCTGTCTGCCGCCAGGCAGGCGTGGCAATCCCTGCCTACCGGCAAGGCAGGTCCGGAGATCGCCACGCCCCGACATAAGTCGTGGCTCGCGATGACATTCATTGGATTTAGTTTATACGCGTTCAGTATTTCCAAAACCTCCGGAATCGGCAAAAGTTTTTCTTGCCAGTTGTCGGCCTGTGGCCGAAGTTGTCCAATGTCGCTGGCCCGTTCAAGCGAAAAAGGTCCGACAGTAAGCCGGCGTAACTCTTTGACATGCGCGCCGCAGCCCAGTTTTTCTCCAAGGTCGTGGGCCAGCGAGCGAATGTAGGTGCCAGAGGAGACGCGGATTATGACATGTAGCTTGTAGTCACCGCCGAGGCGGGATCCCGCCCTGGCGGGACCGGTAGCTTGTAGAGCTTGTGGCGGGTTTCCTTCCTCTTCCGCGAAGGGGGAGGATTGAGGTGGGGGATTTATAATTTCCATCCTATAAATATTCACCTTAGCCGTCGGCCGTTCAACTTCTTTACCTTGGCGTGCCAATTCGTAAAGTTTTTTACCAGCAATTTTTTTAGCCGAGAACATAGGTGGCACCTGTTCTTGCGGACCCATAAAATTTTTAATGATTTCAGACAGTGCTCCTAATTCATAATTCTTAATTCCTAATTCGCTAACAATGGTTCCTGTCCGATCATAGGTATCGGTTTCCACGCCGAGTTCAATCTCCGCTTCATACCATTTATCTAAATGCGTTAGTGCTAGCATGCGGCGAGTGGCTTCTTTGCCAATACCAAGAATAAGCAAGCCAGTGGCAAAGGGATCCAAAGTTCCCGCATGACCGATGGTCTTTTCGCCGGTGAGTCGGCGCAGTTGATCCACGATATCGTGCGAGGTCGGGCCGCTTGGTTTGTTTACTAGGAAAAAACCTGGAAGTATTGACATATTTTACGTTTCATGCTAGTATAATAGCCAGTTTCCGTGCCTACAACTGGGCTTCGGCCCATCTCCATGGAGGGAGAAATGAATCGTCTGCGCAATCTCTTCGAGTTGTGGGGTATTACCGGCCTGGTCATCTTCGGCGTCTGTCTATTGTTGCCGGGCGTGTCCTGGGGCCTCCTGGGACTGCTCTGGACGCTGGGATCGGTCGGTCAGATCGCGGCCATCGCTCTCACCATCATCGCGGCGACAGGGATCGTCGGTTGGCTCATTGTGGAGGGGGTCGCCTACGCCCTGGAGGTAGCGCGCCGGTTTCGTCTATGGCGGCTCGGGATTGTGGAAGAGGCCGAGCTCTACGAGGAGGCAGCGCGGCCGTCGGACATCATCCGGCGATCGCGAGCGGAATGTGCTCGCGTGAGCATGCGTCGCTGGCCGCGGTTCTTCCGGGGGGCGTAGGAGAGGGGCAACAGATGTGGCATCTCGTCGTCGTACGAGGTGCCACTGTTTTATTTTACCGTCCACGTTTTATTTTCACTTTCTTCAACTCGCTCAACTTGTCTCTAAGCGCCGCGGCAGTTTCAAATTTCAAGTTTTTTGACGCTAGCTCCATGCGGTCAGTTAATTCTTTGATTAGCACGGGGATTTCATCAGCGGGAATTTCTGACACTGGCGGCAGAATAATTTCTTCCACCCCTTTCTTTTTACTCGGCGTAAAGCCAGCCACTAAACTTTCGGAGATGGCTTTTTGAATGGACTCTGGCGTAATGCCATGCTCGGTATTATATTCCTCCTGAATTTTGCGGCGACGCTTGACTTCGGTTATAGCTCGCTTCATGGAGCCGGTCATCACGTCAGCGTACATGATAACTTTTCCTTCAACATGTCGGGCGGCGCGTCCCATTGTTTGCATAAGCGCGGTCTCGCTTCGCAGATAGCCTTCTTTGTCTGCATCTAAAATAGCAACCAGCGACACTTCCGGCAAGTCCAAGCCTTCGCGCAGGAGATTTATACCAACCAGCACATCATATTTACCAAGTCGTAAGTCGCGCAAGATTTCCAAGCGGTCAAAAGTGTCTACATCAGAGTGGAGGTACTGCACCTTCACGCCTTTTTCGTTTAGATACTCGGAAAGTTCTTCAGCCATGCGTTTAGTTAGCGTGGTGACGAGCACGCGCTGATGTTTTTTGACGCGAGCCGCAATTTCTTTAATCAAGTTCGGGATTTGGTTTTTGGTTGGGCGCACATCAACCAGCGGATCCAAAAGTCCGGTCGGGCGGATTAGTTGTTCCGCAATACCTTGGCGTGGAGTTTGTCCTAATTCATATGGGCCGGGAGTCGCGCTAACATAAACCGTGGCTGGTTTTTTGTTGGCAAATTCTTTAAACATGAGCGGGCGATTGTCCAAAGCCGATGGCAAACGAAAACCAAAATCAATGAGCGTTTGTTTGCGCGATTTGTCACCGGCAAACATGCCGGAGATTTGGGGGATTGTAATATGAGACTCGTCGACGAACAATAGCCAGCCATTTTTATCACGTAACGCCCCCCCGCCCCCTCTTACCCTAAGAGGGGGGTTTTCGTACGCATATCGATAGTAATCCATCAGCGTAAACGGCGGCAAGCCGGGCGCGCGCCCATCAAAATAGCGCGAGTAATTTTCAATGCCGTTGCAGTACCCCGTCGTTTCCATCATTTCTAAATCATACTCGGTGCGTTGTTGCAGGCGTTCAGCTTCCAGAGGTTTGTCGTGCGTTTTAAACCACTGGATTTTTTCGCGCAATTCTTCACGAATAGCTTGAGCGACTTTGGGGACTTTGGCTTCTGGCGCGACGTAGTGAGTCGCGGGAAAAATATCAATTTGTTTTAGTCCCTGAGCTTGTCGAAGGGCTGCCCTGGTGATGGCGTTTACAATCTCAATCGTTTCCAATTTGTCGCCCCAGAAAGTTAGCCGGATTAATTCATCAAGAGAGCGCGAGGGATAAACCGTAATGCTTTCGCCTTTGACTTGGTAAGTACCGCGAGCCAGCTCCACATCGTTGCGTTTATATTTCAACGCGTTGAGCTGGTGTAAAAATTTTTTGCGCGTATAATTTGCGCCAGCTTTGAGAGTAATTTTACTTTGGTCGTAGGCTTCGGGCGAACCCAAACCATAAATACAAGAAACCGAAGCTACGATAATTACGTCGCTTCGTGACAGGAGTGATTCGGTCGCGGCGTGGCGCAGGCGATCAATCTCTTGGTTAATGGCCGCGTCTTTGGCAATGTAAGTGTCGGTGGAAGGAAGATAGGCTTCGGGTTGGTAGTAGTCGTAGTAGGAAACAAAATAGTGCACAGCATTGCCGGGAAAAAACATTTTAAATTCTGAAGCAAGTTGCGCCGCCAAGGTTTTATTGGGAGAGATTACCAGCGTGGGTTTTTGTAAATTGTTAATGGTGTGCGCCATGGTAAAAGTTTTTCCGGATCCGGTTACGCCAACCA
>CAZHTB010000046.1:0-22510 GCA_964535685.1 uncultured Gammaproteobacteria bacterium | reverse complement strand
CTGGTTTAAACGCTGGCCAGCCGAAAGCTTGATCGGAAACGATTTAGGTATCACCTCGAGCCATAAAGGTCCGGCGTAACCGCGCGGGATATTATCAAACTGGGCCGTGCCGTTGACCAATAAACGGGTTTGTAAGTTAACTCGGCCGGAAGTACTGCGACTGTTAGTATGTCCAAAAATACTATCTGGTAAATGTAGACTTTCCTCCAAACGAATAAGATAGATGCCATTAAGCTCAAGCGGCACTTGCGCGATATCCACCGGGTACAAGACCCCGTTTTTTAAAATATCCTGAATTGACTCGCCAGACCTAGGTAAAAAAGTTCCTCGCATGCGGTAGACCTCACTTGAAATATGTAAATCCAAAGATGCGGGTCGGAGCGCCTCTTCCCTCGCCCCCACCAAGTAGCCGGAAGCCATCATTTCGCGAATCATTTGTGAGGGCAGAGCGCCGATTAGTTCTGGCATAGCTTCGTTAGCTTCATTAGCTTATTGGCTTTTTAGGTGTTAGCCCCCCACCTTTTAAAACCAAAAAGCTGTGGACAAATATGCCTACAGCTTACTTGGTTTTTTATGTTTTGTCCATTCCACTTTTTAACCGCTTTCCAACCATGCTCTCTGTAATATTTCCTGCTCCAGCCCAAAGGCAGCACCGTGTTTCAATAAACCAAGATACGACTGCATGGTCTCGCGTGTTGGATGTTCCCCTACTCGCCGTGGCATCCGTAAACACCAGCATCTAGCGACGTAGCAAAATACAGTATAACAAAAAATCAGCCGTTTGCGCATGCGCAAACGGCTGTTACTTCCTAGGGACCGAGCTCTAACGAGAGCCCCGAGTCTCCTAGCTTCCGAGGGCCTCAAACCCCAGGGGGAAGCACCCCAGGCCGCCGTACGCTACGTCGTCGTTCCAGTAGTCGCAGAGCAGCTCAACGCCGCGCCAGTTCAGGTTGAGACGGTCGCCGTCCGCGCGGAGCGTATCGGAACGCGCCACGAGTCCGTTCAACGGAACGCGCTCGCCGGTCCGACGGAAGTGCCCCAAGACGAGTCCGGACAACAAGGCCGTGGACCCGAAGTTGGACAGGTGGTGCGCCGGCAGAACGAGCCGCGTCCGGGTCTCGGCGAGTTGGACCAACTGATTGCTCGCCGTCTTGCTCGTGCTTCCGTTGAGTGGGCGCGGGATCCAAAACGCGATCCCGGACTTGGTCGGCTCGTCGTTGGTGAGCGGCCAGTCCTGCAGATACTTCCACTTCTCCACGCACGGCCCGACCCGCGGCGCGTGGCGCTTCGTGGTGAAGTCCGGCGGGACGCTGTAGGCGACCGGCCAGCTCGCCGAGCACTCGTGCTCGGCGAGGAGCGTACGGTACGGAGCTATCCAACCCCGAAACTGCTTCGGCACTTCGCTGTCCTGGAGAGGCGTCGGGAGCCTGAGCAAGCTCTCGCGCCGCACCAGACGACCGGCGAAGCGCTTGGCGAGCGCCAGGTTGTCGCCGGACATCAAGGCCGCGAACTCCTCATCTCCAAGCTCGCGCCGGAGATGGTTCACTGCGTCAAACGAAACAGCCCTTGCCATTATTGTTCTCCCTTCCCTTGACGGGAAAAATGCTCCTCACCTCACCGGCGAAGAGGAAGGCCAAGCGATCTCGGTCTTCTTTTGAGCATGGTCTAAAAAAAGATCATTCCCAAAAGAAAACCGCGTTTTTTAAGGTAAATTATGGGGTATGGTTAATTGAGTTATATGGTAGCATTTTTGTAATTTTCCGTCAAGCCTGCGTACCCAAATTCCACTTTCAAATGCGACAACAGCCGTAAACAAAACCACGCTTTTTTAAGCGTGGTTTGGCTACATTTACGAACTCTGATTTTAGAAGGAAATGGATCCCCGCCTCCGCCAGCTGGCGGAGCGAGGATGACGGACGGTCTGATACCTACCAGACGGGTTGGATCCCTCGGCCTTGCCCCGCCAATGGCGGGACGCGCCGGGATATGACAGTTATTGCGATAACTGATCTAGAGTGCAAGTCGGATACCGGGGCCCATGGTAGTGGTTAAAACCACCTTCTGCAAGTACACCCCTTTAGACGAGCCGGGCTTAGCTTTAGTGATAGCATCAGCCATAGCACGAATGTTTTCCACCAGCTTGGCCTCGTCCCAAGAAATTTTTCCAACCAGTTGGTGAACATTACCCGTATCGTCATTCTTAAAACTGACCTTGCCTTTCTTGAGCTCACTTACCACCTTACCAATCTGCATCGTAACGGTATCATTTTTAGGATTGGGCATGAGACCCTTGGGACCAAGTATACGCGCCACGCCGGATAAAATCTTCATCATGTCTGGCGTCGCGACAGCCACGTCAAAATCACACTTACCGGATTTTTTAATCTCGTCAACTAATTCCGGACCACCAATCAAATCCGCGCCTGCCTCTTTGGCTTCTTTGACTTTTTCACCTTCCACAAAAGCAGCTACCCGCTTCTCTTTGCCCGTGCCGTGCGGGAGCGAAATATTGCCACGCACCTGTTGATCGCCCTTAGCCGGATCAATGCCAAGTCGCGCGTGTAGCTCAACTGAACTATCAAACTTGGTCGTGGTCGTTTGTTTTAAAAGCTTAACCGCCTCTTCAAGCTCGTATGATTTTTTTGAATCAATGAGCGCCGCGGCTTGTTGATATTTTTTTCCTGACATATAATTCTTAATTCCCAATTCTTAATTCTCAATCGTAAGTCCCATATTCTTTGCCGTGCCTTCCACCATACTCATGGCGCCGGCAATATCTTTGGCGTTCAGATCCGGCATTTTGCGTTGCGCGATTTCTTCAATTTGCGCGCGAGTGACCTTGCCAACTTTTTTCTTATTGGGCTCACCGGAACCCTTCTCAATCTTAGCGGCCTTTTTCAAAAGATCAGACACCGGCGGCGTTTTGGTGATAAAAGTATAAGTCCGATCATCAAAAACCGTAATCACGACCGGCACCACTTCGCCCATGCGATCTTTGGTTTTTTCGTTAAATTTGGTACAAAATTCCTGAATATTCAAACCATGCTGACCCAAAGCCGGACCAACCGGAGGCGCCGGGTTAGCTTTGCCACCGGCAATTTGCAGTTTAATAACAACTTTTATTTTTTTAGCCATACAAAGTCAAATACGAAATCAGAAATTCGAAATCAGAAATTATTTAATCGTCAATCTTTTTAGCATACCTTTACGGAGCTTGTTATTTGGCAACATGCGTTCCACCGCCTTACGCAAGACCCAAGCCGGATTCTTCACGATAAGTTCTTTATAGCTTTTGGTCTTAAGTCCGCCCAAATAGCCGGAGGAATGTTTATAAACTTTTTGCTCCAACTTATTGCCAGTCACCTTAAGCCCGGAGATATTAATTACCTTAACACTGTCGCCAGCGTCAATGTACGGAACAAACGAGGCTTTCAGTTTACCGCGCAACAAAACAGCAATCTCGGAAGCGAGCCGCCCTAAAATTTTATTCGTCGCATCCAACTCATGAGTTTTACGCACAATAGCCGTTGCCATAATTATACTAATTCAATCTGCGCCATCTCGGCCCGATCGCCGATTCTACGGCCCAATTTAACGATACGCGTATAGCCCCCAGCTCGATCTTTATATTGTGGCCCCAGCTTGTCCATAAGCTTTCTGACCGCGCCGAGAGTTGGCAGGTAGGCGATCAACTGCCGACGGGAGTTTAAATCGCCGCGCTTGGCTTTGGTAATCAAACGCTCCACGATTGGTTTAATCGCTTTAGCTTTAGCGAGAGTCGTCTCTACTTTTTCGTAAATAATAACCTGGGCTGCCAAGTTACGAAGCAAGGCATTGCGCGGGCCAGCCGTACGGCCCAGGGTTACTTTTTTGGAACGATGTCTCATATTAATCTGTGATCCGTAATCTAAGATTTTTTCTTAACAGTTTTCTTTTTCTTAGGCGTCTTTTCTTCTTTGTCTTCATCAACTGACACTGACTCTCCAGAATCTTCCACCCCGGCTTCAAGAGAAGCCACTCCGGCGCTCGCGGCCAAAGGTTGCAACAAAGCAAAGTGTTCAATCAAGACCGTCGCCGCCATCTTGACGGCTTCAGCCGGAGTCAAAGTCCCATCAGTCTTAAGATTCATGGACAATTTATCATAATCAGTCCGTTGTCCAACGCGCACGTTTTCCACGCGATAACCAATATTCTTAATAGGTGTAAAAATCGCGTCCACGGCAATGACCCCAATTTCCGGGTGCTCTTTAGAGCGAGCTTCTACCGGGACATAGCCACGGCCCTGTTCCACCCATAGTGTCACCCCAACATTTGCTTGCTTGTCGGTCATTTCAAACAACACCAAATCTTTGTTGATAATTTCTACGGAAGAAGGACATTTGATATCACCCGCAGTGACTTTCTTAACGCCTTTCATTGACAACTCCAAAGCCACGGGGCCAGCTTCAAACATTTTTACGCGCACCAACTTGAGGTTTAAAATAATATCCACCACGTCCTCTTTAACACCAGGAATCGTAGAAAATTCATGGCTGACGCCCTTAATTTTAACCGCCGTCACCGCCGCCCCGGGGAGCGACGACAACAAAACACGTCGCAGGGCATTGCCCAAGGTCACGCCATACCCAGGAAAACACGGCCCTACCACGAGCGTGGCCTGGTGCTGATCCTCGGCGTCCGGGATCAATTCAATCTTGTCCGGCAGTGCGATAAGATGTTCCATAATTTTGATGTCCTTCGCTTCTGCGTCATCGCCAGCCCAAACCCTTGGAACAGGGGGAAGGCCAACTTCATACCACAGAGCTACGGCAACAATTGTTAATTAAAAGTTACAAATTGCAAATTAAGCGCGAGAATAAGATTCAACAATTAATTTGGCATTGATATTTTGCGGCAGGTCTTCTGGTTTGGGTGAGTTGGCTACCTTTACCACCAGGTCCGCGTCACGGTTGAGCCAACCCGGAAGATCAGTACGTTTCTTGGCTGGTTCTTTGGCTTTAGCGAGCGATATCTCATCCAGACTTACGACATCGCCAACGCGTACCTGAACTGAAGGAATATCCAGCACCTTTTTGTTGACCAAAACATGGCCATGTCCCACTAATTGACGGGCCGCGGCACGAGTCGGTGCCAACCCGGCGCGATAAACCACATTGTCTAAACGTTGCTCTAAAAGTTGCATCAACAAAACGTCAGTCGCGCCCGGCTTTTTCTTAGCGGTCTCGTACGAACGCTTAAATTGACGCTCCATTAAGCCGTAAGTATATTTGGCCTTTTGCTTTTCCAACAACTGCTGACCAAATTCCGTAATTTTGCGGCGCCCCTTTTGACCGTGCTGGCCAGATGGATAATTGCGACGCGTCAACGGACATTTGTCAGTGGAACAAATTCTTTGTCCCAAGCGACGGCACAGATGATGTTTGGGTCCTAAATGTCTAGCCATACAAAATTAAACGCGGCGGACCTTAGGCCGGCGGCAACCGTTGTGCGGTACCGGCGTCAGATCACGAATGGTTAAAACCTGTAAACCGTTAGTTTGGATCGCCCGCACCGCGCCTTCACGTCCCGGACCAACACCCTTGATAATCACGTCAACTTCGCGAAGACCGGTAAGTCGCGTTCTCTCTATTACATCACGCACCACCACGCTGGCGGCATAAGGCGTAGATTTTTTGGGGCCGCGGAAACCAACCTTGCCCGCGGAAGACCAACCGAGCACATTACCCTGCGGATCAGCCAACGAAATAATAGTGTTGTTATAGGTCGCGGTGATATTCATAATACCAGTTGGGACCGTGCGCAAAACCTTGGCTTTCTTTTTCTTCTTGATCTTCTTATCTTTTTTCTCATCAGTAGCCGCGGCATTCGCAGCCGGAGCTTCAGCTTCAGCTTCTTTTAAAATATTATCAGCCGACTCCGCATCTTTAAATTCAAAACCAGCTGACGCAGCTTCCGGCTTCTCACTGCCAGCTTCCAGCTCTTGTTTATCTTCAACTTTTTTCTTTTTCTTATCGTCAGTCATAAATGTGTCACGAGTCATGTGTCATGAGTCATTAAAACTACGTCTTCTCTACCTTGCGTTTACCCGAACCCATGGTGTGACGCTTATTGCCGCGACGAGTACGAGAATTAGTTTTAGTTCGCTGGCCGCGCACCGGTAGTCCTTTGGCATGACGAGAACCGCGCCAAGTACCAATTTCTTTTAAGCGCTTGATATTCATCAGCACATCACGGCGTAATTCACCTTCCACTTTATAACGTTTTTCAATAATGTCACGCAACTTGCCAACTTCCTCTTCAGATAATTTTTCAGTGCGTATACTTGGATCAATCTTGGCTTCAACTAAAACCTTGAGCGCCGAAGTCGGGCCAATGCCATAAATATAGCGAAGGGAAATGTCCACGCGTTTCTTGGGAGGTAGAGTGACACCGGCGATACGAGCCATACAATTAACCTTGACGTTGTTTATGTTTAGCAGAACTTTTACAGATAACAACTAACCGTCCTTTGCGGCGGATGCGCTGACAATCGCGACACATGGGTTTTACCGACGCTCTGACTTTCATATCTTAATTCTTAATTCCCTGCCTTGCCGGCAGGCAGGCTAATTCTTAATTCTCAAAACCTATAAGTAATTCTTCCCTGCTTCAAATCGTACGGCGACATTTCCACTTTGACACGATCTCCTGGCAAAAGAGTGATGCGATTCATGCGCATCTTGCCGGCCAGGTATGCCAAAATTTCGTGTCCATCGCGGATCTTCACTCTGAACTTGGCGCCTGGTAGGGCTTCCAGTACTTCACCCTCCAGCACCAAAAACTCTTTGGAGTTTGCGGTAGGATTTTGATTGTTAGACATGCGGTTAAAAAAACATTGTTGGGAGAACCCCCAAAACAATATGGCAATAATAGAGGAAAATCAGGAAGTCGTCAAGGGGCAAGTATGGGGATGGCCAACCCTTGACTTTTTTAGGCTATTGTGTTAGGGCCAAACAGTGGACAAGGACTCGACATCCTTTTCTACCGCTCGGTCTGTTTTTTTACACTTGACATCAATTATGGGTATGCTATTCTTATTTTAAGATTACCACGAAAAGCGCCCCCTAGGGTTCCGTCCCTATGGGGTTCTTTTCTTATAAGCCAAGCGTTTTTCCATACTGGAAATAAAAGACAAATACCCGGAGGGAAAGTGTTTAAGCAGGGCTGAATACTTTTTTTGACTCGGAATCAATAACTTTAAGAGTTTATTTTGTTTAATGAGATAAGAAACTAAGCAATAAAAATCCCCATCACCTGTCACAATAACAGCTTTATCATAACCCTGATAATCAATCATGGCCTGTAGAACCAATTCCGCATCGCAATTTCCTTTTACTTGTCCATTTTTGTAAGCCAAAGTCGGCTTAAAAATAAGGATGTACCCGTGGCGTTGTAAGGAACGATAAAGGTCGCGATGTTGATCAACAAATCCTATAAACAGGTACGCTCTGCGCACCCCGTACCGCTCTGTCAGATAAACCCGGAAACGACGGAAATCTAAATTCCATCCCTCTTCCCGTATAGCCAGATACAAATTCTGACTATCAATAAACGCATAGTTGTTCCCCTCCTTAAACATAAAAGCCATCCATTATAAAGAGGATAGCCCGCTAAAATTGGCATACCTACCTACCGGCAGGCAGGCCCTCCAGTTGCCACTTATAAATTAAGTTTAGATCAAGGACATGGCTGTGTCAACTGTTTAAAACCCCAACAATTGCACCTCTTCACGAAGCTGGACACCAAATTGATCGCGGACTTGCTGTTTGATTAAGCTCATCAACATAATAACATCGGCCGCGGTAGCCGCGCCGGTGTTAACGATAAAATTGGCATGTTTGTCCGAGACTTGCGCGCCGCCAATGGTTTTACCCTTAAGTCCGGCCCGATCAATAAGCCAAGAGCTTGGTAAAATTTCCGGATCAACTTGTTTGAGCGAGCCCGCGCGTTTTTCATCTTCTAATAATTTTCTCAGCTTGGCATTGCCCGGCTGTTCAGTAAGTCGCACATTTTGAAACACACACCCGGCGCAAGGAAAAATTGTTGGTTGAGACGCTAATTTTTTCTTAGTGTTGTCCGCGATCGCTTGCATGGCTTGATTTTTTTCTAAAACTGGCAAACTTAAGACAGCTTCCCAAATAATGACTGGCCACTTTTTAAATTTACTGCCGCGATACGTAAATTCACATTCGCCCGGCGTTACTTTTTTTATTTCACCCGTAGCAATGTCTACAACTGTAACACTCTCCACAAAATCACCAATAGCGCGATCAGTCCAGCCCGCATTACCATAAACTCCGCCACCGAGACTCCCGGGTAGGCCGCCTAAAAAATCCAAACCGCCTAAATCAGCTTGCGCCGCTTTGGTAACTAACTGGCCAAAAGTAAGTCCAGCCCCAGCACGTACCTCCGCCAGACTCCCCTCTTTCTTAACAATCTCAAAATCAGTGCTGATGACTCGCACAACTAAACCTTGTAGACCTTCGTCCGCAATCAAGATATTGGCCCCGCCGCCCAACACAAAAATTTTCTCGTCATGATCTTTAGCCCAGGCAACGGCTTCTTGCAACTCCTTCAAAGTTTTGGTTATGACAAAAAACTTAGCCAGCCCGCCAATTTTAAAGGTGGTGAGTGGGGCGAGAGGAATACCTTTTTGAACATGTAGCATATAGCATGTAACATGTATCATGTAGCATGAAACATGACAAGTGTCGCCAGCGCCACGGCCGCGGTCTCGGTTCGCAACACGGTATTAGGCAAATGCAAAGGCAGTATACCATGTTCGCTCGCCAATTTCTGCTCACTTTCGGTCCACCCGCCTTCGGGACCGATAAAGAGGTCAACCGCGCACCCCGCAGACCCACCGTCATCCCGCCCCGCCTCTCGCGAGAAGCGGGGGAGGGATCTCCGTCCGGTATGCGCCGTAGATCCTTCGCTACGCTCAGGATGACATCTTTCAACGCCGATAAACTTTTTTTCTCCACTCGCCATCTTGACCGCTTCGTCAAAATCCACAATCTCCCCCAACTCCATAAGCTTGGCTCGCTCGCACTGTTCGGACGCCTCACGGATAATCGTCACCCACCGTTCGGGAATTTCTTTTTTCTTGATGACAGTGCGTTCGGAAATAACAGGCACCACTCGCTTCACGCCAAGTTCGGTTAACTTTTCCAAAGCCCACTCAAACCGCTCCTTCTTAATCATAGCCAAATAAACTGTCAACGCTGTTCGTTGGTCAGGAATCGATTGATCAAAAATCAGTTTCCCTACCAATTCACGCTTGGTAATCTCCCTCAACTCTACCACATACTCGTGGCCGGTGTTATCCAACAACACAATCTGTTCCCCGACTTTGGCACGCAAAACATGCGTCAGTTGGTGAACCACGCGCTCCTCCTTTATTTTTATTTCCTCGCCTTGTTTTTGAAAACCAGTAAAAAAGCGTTGCATATTAAGATAAGGGGTGGCGCGGCACTGGGGACCCCAACAGAGCACAGCCCAGCTAAAAAGCTGGACGAGCACTGGGTGGGGTGTGTGCCGTGACAGGACCCCCTCCCTTTTCCAAAAATGTCTCACCGACCCGCCAGACATCGCCCGCGCCCATGGTAATAATAACATCGCCGGACTTGGCTTCAACTTTTAAGAGCTCAGTAATTTGCTCCAAGCTCCCACCATAGCGCGCGTTGTGACTAACTTCATTGATGGCCGCGACCACGTCCCGCGCGTGAATACCGCCCTGTTTTTCCCGAGCCGAGCCGTACACGTCCGCCACAACAACCTGATCAACACTTTTAAAACTTTGCGCAAAATCAGCTAAGTAAGTTTTAGTTCGCGTAAAAGTATGAGGATGAAAAATGCACCACAGACGTCGGTCAGCAAACTTCTGCCGCGCCGCTTCAAGAGTCACGCGAATTTCCGTCGGATGATGGCCATAGTCGTCAATCACCAACACGCCATCTCGCTCACCCAGTATTTCAAAACGCCGTTTAGTGCCGGTAAAATTTTTCAAACCAATAATAATTTTTTCATGTGTTGCCCCAAGCGCCTCGGCCAACGCCGCCACACCAATAGCATTAAGGGCGTTGTGCTCGCCAATTAATTTAAGTGGCACCCGCGCGAAAGCATGAGTGTCCTTGCCAAACCAGACCACCCGACACTTGGCACTCCCGACCACACGCCGCACCGCCGCGTCGTCTTGGTTGGCCACCAGCAATCCATCTGCTTCCGGAAGTTTAGCTACAAAATCGGCAAAACATCTTTCATAACTGATCGGATCAGGAAAAAAATCCGGATGATCCCAGTCTATATTGTTAAGTAAAATAATTTTAGGAAACTGAAACTGAAACTTGTTTTGATATTCGTCTGCCTCAAAAACAAACCACTCGCCCTTGCCAACTCTGGCTCCCCCGCCGAATTGTGGCACGGTTGAGCCGACTAAAACAGTAGGATCAAAACCAGCTTCAGCCAGGACATAGCCGAGGAGCGCAGTCGTCGTGGTTTTACCGTGCGAACCCGCGACCGCGATACTGTGATTGCGTTCCGTAAATTGACCGACGGCTTCGGCGTACGACATGAGTTCTAAACGTCGCCGCTTAGCTTCAATAATTTCCAGATTGTCTTCGCCGTAAGCTGAAGAATAAACCACTCCCGCCACATCGGCGCCGAGATTTTCAGCATTAAAGGACTCAAAAAAATTAATACCCTCTTTTTTAAGGATATCTTGGGTAAAAAAATATTCCGCCGTGTCGGAACCACTAATCTCGGCTCCGGCCGCTTTAAGAATTTGTGCCAGGGCTGTCATGCCGACGCCCTTGATGCCGACGAAATGTAAACGAGAAACCATACTTTATGAATCATGAAGCATAAATCATGTAACATGTTTCACGACACCAAGCACCAACTCCACAATTTTTCCCGCAGCGCCTTGGGGTAAAAGTTTTTTAAAATTCTCGCCAAGCTCGGCTCGGCGTTCTGGCTTGCGCAACAAGTCGCGAATTTCTGCAACAAAAATCTCTGACGTGAGCGCGGTTTGCGGCAACTCTTCAGCCGCTTCAGCCTCCACGCAGACACGGGCATTGTCTTCTTGATGCGTACCTGGCATGGGGATAAGCAAAGCCGCTTTACCCAGCGCACTCAATTCAGAAATCGTACCCATACCAGCCCGTGCCACCACCAAATCGACCACGGACAGCATATCCGGCATCTCTGACGTCACAAATTCAAACACGTGATAGCGTTCGGCATGCGCGGCCAGCGTCTTACCAAGATGTGCCACCGTTGCTTCGTGCTTACCTCCCCGACCGGTAATATGAATAATCTGACTCATCTCCACCAACGATGGTGCCGCTACCGCCGCCAATCCATTTAAAGCCTTAGCGCCTGTCCCACCGCCTACGATTAGCACCACGGGCACACCTTCTTCTAATTTATACCGCTCCCGCGCGCGCGCCGAATTACCCAATAAAATTTCCGCTCGCACCGGATTCCCAGTCACCACTGTTTTATGAAAAATAAATTCCTTGGCCTGATCGGGCCAAGTCACGGTCACTTTGGTCGCTACCTTAGCCATGAGACGATTGGCTAACCCGATCTGCACATCCTGCTGATGCACAAAGCGAGGAATACGACGCAACCAAGCCGCCCAAACTACTGGCACCGCCACAAAGCTACCAGCGGTCAACACCGCCTCGGGACTGATTCGACCCAAAAGACGCCAAGCCTGAACTAAAGCCGCCATGACCAAAAAAGGCGCCAACACATTACGCCAAGAAAAATAACGACGCCATTTTCCCGAGACCAAGGCGGTAAAAGCTATCCCCTGTTCTTCGACTAAATGCCACTCCGGACCAGTCTTAGTACCAATCCAAAAAAACTCAACTCCGGGCACGCGCTTCCTGAATTCCTGTGCCAGAGCCAATAAAGGCGAGACTGAACCGACTGTTCCCCCACCCGCGAAGATAATTTTCATACCCCGCTAGACTACCAGAAACAACAGTAAAAATCAACCGTACAGGAACACTGCCAATTATTTTTTGTCGGCCTTGGTGCCCGAGCCTGCCTACCCTGCCTACCGGCAGGCAGGCGGCAAAGGCAGGCGAGCATGGTGGCCCGCCCCGACGCACGCCGGGGCGGGACGAGCGAGGGTACCAGGCAGTGAGGCGGCACGCTGGGACGCCGAACGTAGACAAAAAATAATTGGCAGTGTTCCTTACTGTGCTTCCTTTGTAATCTGAAACAACAAGCCCAGCGCTCCCAAAAGCACCGCAAAAGACGTACCTCCGTAACTGATGAGCGGGAGCGGCACCCCAGTTAAAGGAATGAGCCCGACGGTCGCGGCCATATTGATGACGCTTTGCCAGGCCAGCCAAGATAAAATACCAATGCCCACAAAAAAACCAAAACGATCTGGCAGTCGCCGCAATAATTTTAAACCACGCCAAATAATCAAAAGGTAAATCAAGACCACCGCGCTGGATAAAAAAAATCCCAGCTCCTCGCCAATGACGGCGAAGATAGAATCAGCCGTCACCTCCGGCAGATACAAAAATTTTTGCCGCGAATGACCAAGTCCGAGTCCCAACCAACCACCAGAGCCAATGGCCAACAAACCCTGGTTTAACTGATAAGACGCCCCCTGTGTATCGTGTTCCGGATTTAAAAACGTCGTCAAACGCGCCATGCGATACGGTGCCATATAAATCAATCCCGCCAAACAAACCGCGCCCACCAACCCCGCCAGGGCCAAATGCCAGAGCGGACCTCCAGCCACAAAATACATAGTGGCCACAATCGCCACCATAATGCAAAATGTACCCACATCCTGAAATACAATAAAAGCCGCAATAGAACCAAACAACAAAACAAACGGCACAAACCCGCGCTTAAAAGAATGGAGATCGGCCTCATGCGAACTCAACCAGGCGGCCAAGACCAAAATCAAAAGCAGTTTGACAATTTCACTTGGCTGAAACAAAAATATCCTCAAGTCAACCCAATTACGCGCGCCATTTAAGACCCGCCCCAATCCCGGAACAAACAGCAAGGCCAACAGACCAATAGCTAGAACATACAGGTAGCGAGCTAAATACTGCCAGCGACGATAATCAATACGATACAGCAGATACCCCAAAACCAGGCCGGGTAACAGTCCGTTGATAAGCTGACGCTTCAGAAAAAAATAGCCGTCATGATAGCGCTGAAAAGCAAAAGCCGCCGAAGCTGAAGACAACATCAACAAGCCGAACAGCACGAGGAGACTCGCCAGCACGAGGAGGGTTAGGTCTGGTTTGGCAAGATTTTTTTGAGAAACCATAAACTATTGTAGCGATGTCATCCCGAGCGACCCGAGGGATCTACGTCCGGTATACACCGGGGATCCTTCACCCCACGCCAGGCGTGGGACTCAGGATGACAATTTTTTTATTTCATCAGTAAATTGTTTTCCACGATCAAATTCATTTTTAAATAAACCAAACGACGCGGCACCCGGCGACAGCAAAACACTTTCCCCAGATTTAGCCAAGGTCTTGGCCAAATCAACCGCCTCGCTCATGGATGCTACGAGATGATAAGCACCTTGTGGTAACAAGGAGATTAATTTATTGGTAGCCGAGCCTGGCAATAAAATAATTGACTTAACTTGACCCTTAATTGCCCTAACCATCTCGTCATAGGTCAATCCCTTGTCACTTCCACCCACAATCAAAACAATTTTTTCTGGCTGACCGAGCGCGCTTAAAGCGGCCAACACCGCGTCCGGAGAAGTGGCCGTGGTATCATTATACCACGACACGAGATCTCTTACCCGCACCAACTCCAAACGATCGGCTAATCCCGTAAAGCCACGAATGGCGGAGCGAATTTCACTAAAAGGAACACCGAACTGCCAAGCCGCTGTCGCCGCGGCTAAAACATTAGCCAGGTTATGCGTGCCAAGCAGACGAATGTCCGAAACCTGGGCGACCTCCTGTTCATGCCAGCCACGAGCCGAGCCGTACCAACGCGCCACCAGCTTCCCGTCTTTTTGATACAGACCAGCGCCCGGCGGACAATGACGCGTGCTAAACCAAAACACCTGCCGACCAAACTCTTGAGCTATTTCTTCTAAAGCGCGCGTGCGCTCGTTGTCCCAATTTAAAACCGCGAGACCGGTGCCCTGAAGAATACGCACTTTAGCTGCTTCGTACTCCACTAAGGAACGATAGTGATTAAGATGATCTTCAAAAATATTAGTGACGACCGCGATCTTTGGTCCCGTGGTGACGTGATGCAAAAGCCAGCTTGATAATTCCAAAACTACCGGATCTTCAGGGTGTAGCTGATCCAAAAAAGAAAGTGGTGAAACTCCTATATTGCCCCCCAGGTGAGCTCGCGGATAACTTTTTTTAACCATCTCATAAAGCAACGACGCGGTGGTACTCTTGCCACGAGTGCCGGTAACGCCCAAAACTGGATTACTCTTGGCCTTGGCTAAAAAAATCGCCAGATCGTTAGTAATAACTTTACCAAGTTTCCGTGCTGTCACCAGGTAAGGGGAGCGATCTGGTATACTGGGATTCTGCACGATGGTATTGGCCCAGGTAATATCCTCCTCGCGATGCTCACCTAAAATAAATTCCAGCTGGCCGGCAGTCGCCAATTTTTTAAGTTCGCAAACCTGAGCTACTAATTCGCTCTCATTTTTAAGATCAGTTACCCTCACGTCCGCTCCCTGCGATAAAAAAAAGCGTGCCGCGGCAATGCCACTGCCGTTTTTGTAGGAACCTAAACCAAAAATCAAAATTCGCGGTCGACGCATAACTTACCACCCCTTATCCAACAGGGCTACAATCAACCCAACCACGCTGGAGACACCGGCAATAATCCAGAGTCGCATGACAATTTTAGATTCGCTCCAGCCAATAGCTTCTAAGTGATGATGGAGCGGACTGGAGAGAAAAATCCTTTTGCCACCACGCAATTTTTTTGACAACAATTGTAAAATCACGGAACCTGATTCCACGACCAACACCAAGGCGATCAGCGGCAAGAGTAGGGCCTGATTGGTCAACATGGCGACCACCCCCAGCGCCACCCCCAGCGCCATGGCACCGGTATCACCCATGAAAAAACGAGCTGGCGGAATATTAAACCAGAGAAACGCCAGAAGTGTTCCCGCGATCACACCACAAAACACCGCCAGATCATACCGCCCCTGCGTGAAAGCAATCGCGGCATAGGCGACAAAGGCTGGCAAGACCGTACCCGCGGCCAAACCATCCAGACCGTCAGTCTCATTTACCGAAAACGAGGTAGCCACAATGACAAAAATAAAAATCAAACCATACCACGGCCCCACCAACACATTCCCCACAAACGGCACGTGTAAAAAATCCCAACCCAATTTTCCATAAAACCACCAAGCGCCAACCGCCGCAATGACTGTGTATAAAAATAAACGATGCCGCATGCGGAGTCCCCCACCCTTAGGGCCGATATGCCAGATGCCAAACAAATCATCTACCAAACCGACCAACGCCGCCGCGATAAACGCGGTGAGTGGCAGCCAAGTTTGACTCCTTGATAAAAAACCTAAATAAGGCCAAGCCTGAAAAACTAGCGCCAGAATGAGCACCGTCACCCACATGATCACGCCACCCATAGTCGGCGTGCCAACTTTATGCTGATGTAATGACGACATCACCGGCGCCGCCTCGGTCGTACGAATCTGTTTACCCAAACGATGACGAAACAAAAAAGCGGTCCAGATCGGCGTCAACACCATGGCCAGCACAAAAGCCAGCACTGTAAAGAAAGCAAGACGAATGACTTCGGCAAACATACGGTTGTTATGTAGCTTGGAGCATGTAACATGTAGCAATACTCCGCATTTTATGTTTTATTTAATAAGAATATCCACCACACCGCCCCCACCAGCAACCATTGCCACAAAATAGTGCCGGCCAACAAAAACTGACTCAACCAACGGTGGTTGGCATAGACTCGACCCGCCAGCACCATATTCACCACTGCCACGACTGCTCCCCAAAGAGGCATCTGCCACAGGAAAGTTGCTTCACCAAACAAACTGATGCCAAAATAAATCGTAGCATTGAGCGCAATATACGCCGTGGCACCTTTAACCACCCAACCTGTAACCACCCAAACCATGACCTGCGAGATTGCCAAGCAAAACAAAGCCCAGCGTATCCAGCGGTCTTTAAAAAAATAGTGATGTTCGCCCAAACCTAACAACTTCTTCAACCACATACCTATAGGTTACAGGACGACGACGTTTTTCGCAAGATATGGTATAATATAAATAACTCTATGTTACCCTCTCAAACACTAAAAAAAATTCTTGAAAAAAGTCAGCTACTCTCCCCAGAAGCTCTCGCCAAAAACGAAACGGAAGCTCTCGCCCGCCGACTACCCCTAGAGCAAAATTTGCTGGCTAACAAAGTTCTCACCGAAGAACAGCTTTACCACACGGTAGCTGATTATTTTAAACTTACCTTCAATACGCTGACCGATGTTATCATCCCCCACGAACTGGTAGAAATTATCCCGGAACGATTGGCTGTCGCTCACGAACTAGTACCAATTAAACAAACAGCTGACCGCTTGACCGTGGCTTGTCTCAATCCTGAAGATCTACAAACCTTTGACGCCATCCGCAAAAAAACCGGCCAAGAATTAGAGCTCGTTATTACCACCCCAACGTCGCTCGCTCGTCTGCTTGGCACCTACCACGCTTCTTTGTCAGAAAAATTTGCCGAATTGGCGCCCTCACCTCCGGACGGCTCAAGGGAAAGCCTGGCAACCATAGCACATGAGTTGCCCATTGTACGCATGGTAGATACGCTACTAGAACACGCCATTTTAGAACAAGCTTCGGACATTCACATTGAGCCGCAGGAACAAGAATTAATTGTACGATACCGGATTGATGGCATTCTGCGCGAAGTTATGCGCCTGCCCAAGTCAACCCAAAGCGGGATAGTGGCGCGTCTCAAAGTCTTAAGCAATCTTAAATTAGATGAGCACCGTCTGCCCCAAGACGGACGCTTTAAAACCGTGAGCGACCGCTACCATGTGACCTTTCGTGTTTCCATCTTGCCCGTATTTGACGGAGAAAAAATCAGTCTGCGTGTGCTTAACGAAAGCGCGCAAGTTTTATCATTAGAACAAATCGGCCTCTGGCCAGAACCACGACAAATTGTAGAGCGTAACATTAGTAAACCTCACGGCATGATCTTGGTCACTGGTCCAACTGGCTCGGGTAAAACTACGACTCTCTATACTATCTTAAGCCTCCTCAACAGTCCTGATGTTAATATTTCTACGATTGAAGACCCCATTGAATATCGCCTGCCCCATGTCAACCAAAGCCAGGTCAACCCCAAAATCGGCTTTACCTTTGCGTTGGGCCTCCGTGCCTTGTTGCGACAAGATCCTAACATCATCATGGTCGGTGAAATCCGCGATCAAGAAACGGCCGACGTGGCCGTCAACGCGGCCCTAACCGGGCATCTACTTCTCTCTACTCTACACACCAACAATGCGGTGGCCACTCTGCCACGCCTCCAAGAAATGGGAGTCGCCACTTTTCTAGTCTCCTCCACCATCAATCTCATTATCGCCCAACGTTTGGTAAGAAAAATTTGTAGCCATTGTCAAGAAAAATATACCTTACCACCCGAAACCCTACGAGCCTTAAAAAACCAAATTGATCTAGCCTCGGTCTTGGCCACACTGGAGCGTGAAAAAATTATTCCCAATAAAAAAATCGCCGCTGAAGAATTATCTTTTTATCATGGCAAGGGCTGCCCAGAATGCGGCCTGACTGGCTACCGCAGTCGCTTGGGCATTTATGAAGTACTGGAAATTAACAAAGAATTGAAAGCGCTGATTAGCCAGGGCGCCAGCGAAGAAAAATTAACACTCGCCGCTCGCAATCAAGGCATGATCACCATGTTAGAAGACGGTTTTATCAAAGCACAAAAAGGCCTGACCACCTTAGAAGAAATTTTGCGAGTCACTAAAGACTAAGTATGCCCTTTGTCGTACCGTTTTTTATTCTACTGACTCTCTATCTCCAACTCACCTGGCGAAGTGCTGGCAATTTGTTGTTGATTCCCTGGGCACTCTTAGTGCTTTTGGTTATTTTTTTAAGCGAAGAAGTCTGGCGACTGCGTCAAGAAAGCCAAGGTAAAGATACCTTCGTCTCTATCACTGCCCACCAAATCAGAAACCCGCTAACCGGCATCAAATGGGCGCTGGACCTCCTGCGGCGCGGTCACCTGTCAGCGGCAGAACACGCGGACCTGCTTAAAAAAACCTATGACCAAAACGAGCGCCTCATTGCTTTGGTGGGAGACCTGCTTAATGTCTCGCGTATGTCGGCCGGACGTTTTGTCTATCACCTAAGCCCCACCAATCTTGCCACTCTCTGGCACGATGTAGAACAAAGTCTGCGCTTGCCGCTGGAACAAAAAAAGTTATTACTGGTACGACACCTGGTCTCTGTTCCCCCGCTCTTGTTAGATGCGGAAAAAATGCTGATCGCCTTGCAAAATCTGTTAGACAACGCTATTAAATACACGCCACCAGGACAAAAAATTAACATTAGCTTTCTGCGTCACCCTGACAGTGTTGAACTACAACTGCGCGATCACGGTTTGGGCATTCCCACCGACCAACAAAAAAATATTTTCCAACGCTTTTTTCGCGCCCGCAATGCCCAACGCTCTGGTCAAGCGGGAACCGGACTCGGCCTCTATCTGGCTAAAAAAATTATTGAACACCATGGCGGCCGCGTTTGGTTTGAAAGCGTGGAAAACCTCGGCACGACGTTTCATGTCAGCTTACCGCTCAAAGCGTCGCGCTAAACAGCGGTGGCGAGTTTTTTTCTTGCAACTCTCGCCAGCTCTCTAAAAGCCCGAGCCGAGCATGGGTAACTAAACGCTCCTCGTCTAAACGTTTCAAAAAAGTCACAACTTGATCTTGCCCTTGAAGATACTCACCGCGGAATTGCTGAAACTCTAAATTGGTCACAGCTGTTTCTCGAATAAACTCAAGTTGCTCATCAACAAACTCGTTGTGGCTCTGCAATTCCTGGAGTACTTTACCGTGTGCTTGAAAAATTCCGTCTATTCTATCAAACCTGCTGTCGATTTTGTCGAACTTCTGGTCGATTTTATCGAACTTCCTATCTATTTGATTAAGCTTTCGCAAGATCTTATCCTCCCGCATAAGATTATAATTACTTATTAGATCTTTATTGTAAACCCCGCCTCAAAGTCGGTCAACGCCAGTTATCCACCCCAATAATAACCATTACTTACTGACACAGCCAATACTTCTGCACTACCTCCTGCCGTACTCCAAACGTATTTCCATGTTCCAATAATCCAAGATACGACTGGACAGTTTCAGTAGTTGGACTTTCTAGAATCCGCCGCATCATGCGCCGTTTCGTAGCCGTTCGCAAAACACGATGATCTGGAAAATGAACCCAGCCGAGAAAATCAACACCGGAAGCCAGCGTTTTGATAAAAACTTTGTCCGGATGAAGCTCAAGCCTAAGCTCACCACGTAAAAAATCTCTTATTCTTGTAAGCGCGCGCTCAAGATAGAGTTTATCGGATGACAACAGAACAAAATCGTCAGTATAACGAACATAATATTCAACCTTTAAATCATGCTTTACAAACTGATCAAACCGATTCATATAGATATTGGCAAATAACTGGGAGGTAAGATTCCCGAGTGGCAACCCAATTCCAGGCCGATCAGTATAAAAACTGGCTATAATTTTTTCCAAAAGCCAAACAATATTTTTATCCTGAATACGCCCGCCCAAAATCTGTCCCAAAATGCGCTGGTCAATTGAGGCAAAAAATTTTCTGATGTCACATTTCAAAATCCAGACGGTTCTGGTATTATTATGGGAGACTGGATACGTAAACCGTTTAAAACGACTCATGGCTCCATGGGTTCCCTTTCTTAACCTGCAAGAAAAAGAATCTACAATAAATATTCGTTCAAAAAACTGGTACAATGACCGATATAACGCCCGATGTACGAGCCGGTCGCGGACTGTTGCTTTGTGAATTTTTCTGGGTTTAGGATCGGAAATACGAAACTCCTGATAACCGCCATGCTGGTAAATCAGAGTCGCCAAATCCTGATGTAAAGAAACAACGCCACCCATTAAATTACGTTCAAATTCTTGGACGTCCTTACGGGAGCGTTTGCCCTTAACAAACTCTCGCCAGGCTTCAAGTAAATTTTCTAAAGCAATAACTTCTTTATATGTATGAGTGAACAAAGCTTTCTTCATGTCCTTAAAGATACCCCCCCCCCACGGCTTTTACCAGTCCTGCAAAAATTAAAAAGTGGATATCTTATCTGGTCTGACTATCATAAAAAACTTCCCAAGACTCACCGCCATTCGCTCGGCCTAAGAGTAGACAACCTGCTTATTGAAAGTATTGAAGCCATCGCGGCCGCTACATTTCTTTTCCGTGAGGCAAAGCTCCCCTACGTCCAGCAGGCCATACGTAAAATAGACACAGCTAAAATACTTCTACTTATTCTTTGGGAGGTAAAATCACTGGATACAAAAGAGTATGGGGCTTTGTCAGTCTACCTTGAAGAGGTGGGTAAAATGCTCGGCGGTTGGCATGGCCAACTTATAAAACAAAACTCCCCGGCTGAAAAAGCCAGGGAGAAATGAAGAGAGTTGCGCGGGCGAAAACCCACTGGTTGTCGCCGTGCCAGACGTTGTCAGCGTTGCCGTTGTTGCCGTTCAGGTACTGGCCATCGTCATTGTGCTCAACGTTGAAGAGTTTGGCATTGCCGTCAGAGTCGGTTTGTGCGAGGCGTCATCTAAACCACCACCCCTTGAGAACTCTTGGGGTTGTAAATAATTCGTGAGATATACTCACTCAACACCTTGCACCAAGTATCTCCATTTTTTGAAGTCCTGCATACATCACGCTATCTCAAACCTTAGTCGGAGATATTCTGGATGTATGGATACTGGGTTCGGCAGCAGGAAACCGTAATCGCCTGCATATTCACCTAGTTCCGTTTTTAATTATAGCAGAATAAAAAAATCCCGCACGAGGTGTGAACACACGTACGGGGCCTCAAGTCCAAAGGTTCAAGGGTCAAAGGAGACCAAAGAACCAAAGGTCGTAAGGACTTAATTGACGCGGGCGAAAACCCACTGGCTGACGCCGTGCCAGACGTTGTCAGCGCCGCCGTCGTCGCCGAACAGGTACTGGCCATCGCCATCGTGCCCAACGTTGAAGAGCGCGGCAGTGCCGCCAGAGCCGGCGATCGGCTCCATGCCCACGCGAATCCACTCCCCGAGCGGCTGGTCCACGTATTGCAGACGCAGTTGCGGGCCAACCTCGGCCGAGCATTTCCCGAGACCGAACCCCAACGCGCGGGCGTAGATCTCGTCCCGTCGAGCGCCGTTCTGGAAACCCAGCTCGGCGACCGTGACGCGAACGAGCTCAACAACGGTTTCCTTCGTCGCCACCGTGGCCGCGAACGCGTCAGTACCGAGGCCATCGTCCGCCCAATCGCCGATCTTATAACCGGCCTTCTTGAGCGCAATCCGGAAGTCAGCGGCGGTCTTGAGACCCGTACCGAGCTTGACAGTCTTCCAGACCTTGAGCTCCGGCGGCTTGGGCGGGGGCGGCGGGACCGACGCCTGCTTGGGGCTGATCGCGATCTCGTCGTCCCCGATGATGGCCTGCAGAACGCGCGAGACAAACTCGGCGGTACGCTTGCCTTCGCGCACCAGATTCATGACGTTGGCGAACTGGTCAAACAACGTCTTCCAAATATTGCCACTGCTCATGGCCGTTCTCCTTTCTTATCTGAATGATACCGCTCTTCTGACTACTCATCAGAAGACCCGTGCTCAAAATTGAGACCAGGAAATAAGGCTTTTATCCCTAATTTCTGGTTTCAAAATTAGATAATACTATACTAGCATTTTTAACAAAATCTGTCAAGAGTTGCAAATAAAATCAAAACCAGTTATAATCTCTCCACATTAACGCTAACACCTAATACCTATCACCTAAAAACTCGATATGGCTCATAAAAAAGCTCAAGGCTCAAATAGTCAGGGCCGCGATTCACAAGCTAAACGACTCGGGGTCAAACTCTATACCGGCCAAAAAGCCAACGCCGGCTCGATTATTATTCGTCAACGCGGCACGAAATGGCGCGCTGGAAAAAACGTGCGTCAGGGTTCTGACGATACACTCTACGCGGCTCTTCCCGGTGTTGTTTCCTTTGCCAGCCGTAAAGTTAGGAGTTTTACTGGTAAGTTGGTTAACCGAAAATTTGTCTCAGTGGCTCCGGGTGCGAAGTAAGAATCAAAGACTGTTTAAAAAACACAAACAAAAAAGAACGCTTTTCAGCGTTCTTTTTTGTCATCACGAGCCCCGCCGAAGGCGGGGCGTGG
>CAZHTB010000045.1:0-7380 GCA_964535685.1 uncultured Gammaproteobacteria bacterium | reverse complement strand
ACCACCGACCTCTTCATTATCAGTGAAGTGCTCTAACCAACTGAGCTACGCACCCGCGCGAAGCGAGCTACCAACTTATTACTAACAGCTAACAACAAATAGTATGGCCAGTCTACCAAAAAAAGTCAATTATGACAAGATGGAGTGTCTTGCTAGAAAATCATGATTTTGCTACACTGCTGACAGCTTTTAGTTAGTTTACTCGGGGCGTGGCGCAATTTCCGCCAAAGGCGGACCAGCCTTTGGCTGGGGCTAGAAGAAGTCTTTGTCGGAGTGTAGCTCAGTTGGCTAGAGCGCCTGCTTTGGGAGCAGGAGGTCCAGGGTTCAAGTCCCTGCACTCCGACCAGAATTTTTAGGGTTCGCTTCACTGGTACACTACTTGCTTTTTATTAATATTTATTCTAAGATGATGACCACTCTACGCAAGGAAAAATTATGGCAAACTACCAAGGAATTTGGATTCGGGTCGCGGGACATGCAAAGCGTATCCGTAAGGGAGAGGAATATCCTTGGCGATGTTACTTGGATCGTGGGTCTGAAGAAATTCCGCTGCATGCTTGGAACGTTTCAGGTGTGGCGGAGGCGGGAAATTTCATTCCCGGCAGTAATTCTAGTGGTGATTCGGTAGGGCTTATTGCCTGGATTGATTGTTTTGGCGATGTCAGTATCGTGGACGGCGTCGCTCACATCCAGTTGCAAAAGCCATGATCTCCGTGAAAGTGGTCGGCCGCTATCCTAAGTGGGGTGGCGGCGTATTTTTTTAAGCAAGGCTTTTGTGGTAAACTAGTGACAAGTTATGACCAAGTACAAATTACAAACTATTTCATATCCGGAAGCATGTGAAAATCTTGCCGTTTTGCCAATTGAATTGCGGTATATTTTTGCGCGTTATCCAGAGTACAAGCCGAAAGTTTGCGAGTTGTTACAAACTGGACAGGCGTTAGGTATTCGGACGGAGTTGGAATCGCCAGAAAAGTTATTGAGCGCGGTGCACGCGATTAGCACTTTTAGCCAGCACAATTTTATTATTACTTGGTTGCCAGCCCTGCTCCGCGATAAGCATGTGCCAAAGTTTTTTCCTGAAGATTTAGGACGCGCGGCCGCGGCCGGGCATGATCTTCATGAAGCCGTGCGGGCTATTGAAGATGAGCGTTTGAATTTTAAACGCGTGGTGTTAGTAGACGGTGGTGACAACCATTTAGTCAACGAACTTTCAGAATTAATTCAACCACTCGCGGTTGATTACGCCGTGTTTCGGATTGTGGCGGACAATGCCAATGAGCGGACGGAAATTGCCCAGAGTATTGTGAAGGCGCTGTTGTTCATTGGTCCGATCGCGCATGTGTTAGAAAAATTTGCCGCTGGCATTGGTAAAGTTTTTGCCGCTTCGGCTGATGATTTGTTGGGCGAGGCCGCGGAATTGACTGCCCTGCGCGGATCTGGTTTTACTTGGCGCGAGTTAATAAAGCGTTCTTATATTTTAGTGCCTATTTTTTTACTCGCGGTTTGGGGCGCGTACCAGGTTGAGGGTTTATTGGAAACCGGGCATCTGATTTGGGGCGGTGCAGTTTTTGGTTTGTCGGCCGTGGCGCTTTCGTTGACCACAGCTATTCAGTCATTTTTTATGTATCGGCGTAATTTAAAAAAACTAGTGAGTGAAAATAAAGTGTCAGACATGCGCGACGGGGAGTTAACTTGGCTGGCTCTGCGCCAGGATTTTACCAATCCGGCTCGGCTCGGACTTTTTTTAGGCGCGGCATTAGCTCCAATGGTTGGCATCATTGGCGCTCTGTTGGGCTGGATGCACAACGGCTGGGTCTTGGCCGCCATTGGCTCAACAGAATCAATCGTGGCCGGCGTAACCGTAATCTTAGCTGACCGTTTGAGCGACTGGCGCTTTCATCAGAAGTTAAGACGCAGGTTGGGTTGACTTTTTTGAATATTAAAAATACAATAGGGACACCTAACCCCTTCGGCCACAGGCCGATCAGCCTCTGGCTGAAAAACCTCAATTTATGTATCTAATCCCAACCGTCATTGAAAAATCCCCACAAGGCGAGCGAGCCTATGATATTTATTCGCGTTTGTTAAAAGAGCGTATTGTGTTTTTGGGTGACGCCATTGATGACCATATTGCCAACACGGTCATTGCGCAGTTATTGTTTTTGGAAAGCGAAAGTCAGGACAAAGAAATAAAAATGTACGTCAACTCGCCCGGCGGTTCAGTTACGGCTGGTCTGGCGATTTACGACACCATGCAATACGTCAAACCGGACATTGCTACGATTTGCGTGGGCACAGCCGCGTCCATGGGCGCTGTTCTTTTGTCTGCTGGCGCCAAAGGCAAGCGTTTTGCTTTGCCCAATGCCGAAATTATGATTCATCAGATTATGGGTGGTGCGCAAGGACAAGCGATTGACATAAAAATTCAAGCTGAACATATTTTGAAAATCAAAGATCGGCTTAATGATATTTTAGTTAAACACACCGGTCAAACTTTGGAGCGCATTGATAAAGACACGGACCGTGATTACTTCATGAGTGCTAAAGAAGCCTTGGAATACGGCATCATTGACAAAATTATTGAATAGCGGTATTGTGGAGTTAGTCGTAATTAACTGAAAGAACCGGAACGCTTAAGAGTTGCGAGTAGGTGGATAGTGCATTTTTTCGAGCTTTCTAACATGTCTATTGGGTTTAAGACAACTCAATTTCTTTCCCCTGTGGTAAAGACCGCCTAATTTTGGCGTTTTTGCCAATCGCAGATCCGTAGCCGTTCCTTTAAAATAAAAGGAAATTTTATGATACCATTTATTGTCGCTGTCATTGCCTTAGCCGTAGGCGCGGGAGTTGGTTACGCCATTCGTAAATCAATTGCCATCCGCCATGTCTCTTCGGCCGAAGCGCGAGCCGAGAACATGTTAACCGAAGCGCGGACCAAAGAAAAAGAATTATTATTGCAGGCCAAAGAGCAGGCGCTTAAGGTCGTGGAGCAGGCCAAGCGCGAAGAGCAAGAGCGTTATCGTGAATTACAAGATCGGCAGGTTCGTTTGGATCGCCGTGAGGCTACTTTTGACCAAAAGATTTTGGAGTTGGAAGGGAAGCAACAGCAACTGCAAGAAAAGGGCCAGCAATTGGATAAGGCCAAGGAGGATTTGCAAGAAGTTCGCAAGCAACAGCTGGAAAAATTGGAACGCATTGCCCAACTTTCGCAAGACGATGCCAAGCGCATTTTGACCGAGACCATGGAAAATCAGATTAAAGAAGATTTGGTTAATCGCGTGCGCAAATTGGAAAAAGAGGGCAGTGAGGCGTTTGATACTAAAGCCAAAAATTTGTTGGCGCTGGCCATGCAGCGATTGGCTTCCTCACAAGCGCAGGAGCATACGACGACTGTGGTTAATTTACCAAGCGACGACATGAAGGGTCGCATCATTGGCAAGGAAGGTCGCAACATTAAGGTTTTGGAAAATATTACCGGCGTGCAAATTCTGGTGGATGATACTCCCGGTATTATTTTGATTTCCGGTTTTTCGCTTTTGCGCCGACATATGGCGAAAAGAGTGTTGGATAAATTGGTTCTGGATGGCCGCATTCAACCGGCGCGTATTGAAGAAACAGTGGAACTGGTTAAGCGCGAATTGGCTAAAGAAATTCAACAGGCTGGTGAAGAGGCAGCGTATGAATGTGGCGTGGCTGGACTACCGCCAAAGCTGATTGCTCTTTTGGGTCGTCTTAAATTCCGTACCAGTTACGGGCAAAATGTTTTACAGCATTCCATGGAAGTTTCACAACTCGCCGCCATGCTGGCGCAAGAAGTTGGCGCGGATGTGGCGAATTGTAAGAAGGGCGGGCTCTTGCACGACATTGGTAAATCCGTGGATCACGAAATTCAAGGGACTCACCCGGAACTTGGCTATCAAATCATGAAAAAATTTGGTTTGCCGGAAGAAATTTCCTATCACTCCATTGGCCACCATGAAGATCACCCCAAAACTTTGGAGGCGATTATTGTTAAAACCGCTGACGCTCTGTCTGGAGCCAGGACAGGCGCTCGCAACAGCACGGTGGAAAATTATTTCCAGCGCTTAGAGGAGTTGGAAGCGGCGGCTATGAGTTTTGAAGGCGTGGAAAAAGCTTACGCGATTCAAGCGGGTCGTGAGATTCGCGTGTTTGTGACGCCGGATAAAATTGATGATTGGGGCGCGGTTAAAATGGCCAAAGATATCGCGACTAAGATTGAACAAGAACTTAAATATCCGGGTGACGTGAAAGTTACGGTCATTCGCGAAAAGCGCGTAGTGGAATATGCGAAGTAAATGAAAGTCCTATTTTTCGGCGACATCGTTGGTAAACTTGGCCGGCGAGCAGTGGCGGCTATTTTGCCGTTTTGGAAAAAGAAATATCGGCCGGACATTATTGTTGCCAACGCGGAAAATCTGGCCCATGGCAAGGGCGTGACGCCAGAGACGATTCAGGAATTGGTTGACGCGGGCGTGCACGCGTTTACGAGCGGCAATCATATTTGGGATAAGCCGCAAGTTTTGGACGTGATTAAAGAAAAAAAAGTGGTGTTGTTGCGTCCGGCCAATTATCCGTCCGGTACTCCGGGTGAGGGTTGGCAGGTCGTGACCGTTGGTCATAAGTCATTGGTCATAGTCAATCTTCAGGGTCGCGTTTTTATGCATGAGCATATTGACGATCCATTTCGTAAGCTTGACGAAGTGCTTCAAGAAATTAAAAAACAAACCAAGAACAAGATGCCGGTATTTGTGGATTTTCACGCCGAAGCGACGAGTGAGAAAAATGCTTTTGGTTGGTACGCGGATGGCCGGGTCGCGGTAGTGGTTGGTACGCATACCCAAGTGCGGAGCGGGGACGCGCGGCTGTTACTTAAGGGTACAGCTTATCAGACTGATGTGGGGATGAGCGGAGCTAGAGACGGCGTCATTGGCGTTGATCGAGAGATCATTATCAAAAAGTTTTTAACTCAACGGCCGGCCGTGCACCAGATTCCGGAAAAAGGTTGGGCCCAAGTCTGCGCGACGCTTATTGAGCTTGACCCAAAAACCAAACTAGCCAAAAAGATTATTCCTTTGTATAATGAAGTTGAGGTTAAGTAAATTTATTATGAACAAAGCTCAACTCTGTGAGAAACTGGCCGAGCGCCATCAGCTCACTAAAAAGCGGGCCGAAGAAATTATAGACTCGTTTGAGACTTTGGTTATTGATGAATTAAAAAAAGACGGCGAAGTCGTATTGACCGGCTTTGGCGCGTTTACCGCGCGCACTAGAACGGCACGCATGGGAGTCAATCCGAAAAATCCCACCGAGCGCATTCACATTCCCGAAGTTAAAGTGGCTAAGTTTAAAGCAGGTAAAACTTTGAAGGACGCGCTTAAATCGTGATTTATAAATATGATTTTACGTTTTCGGCGTTTAGAGATGCTATCTCCGGAACATGCTCGTGGTGGTGGGGTGAAAAATGAGCGAGAATTAGGAGAGGAGTTTAAAAAAACCGCGGAAGAAATTTTACAGGCCTTGAGTACAACTGCTGATAAATCAACGCCCGAAGAAATTATTCGTGAAGTTCGTCAATTTGCTCGCGCCCACACCCCACTTCTTAAACAAGAGCTTCCCAACGCTCCGTCTGACTGGAAAGCTGAACAAGAGTTGCTGGATTTCGTAATGCGGGCGGTGCGGAAGTTAGCCCAGGAGCGCTTGGTGTCCAGCACGGATTCTAATGAACGTGAGATTATGGCGCATATTTTTGACGCCCTTGATCCGATACATAGACTTGAGCATGATACTACTGAGGCGACAGACGCGGAAGATGATGAGGCTTTGGCAGCTTAAAAAAATTTAAAACTCCTCCTGATAATGGGGGAGTTTTTGTTTTGAGCCAGAGGCTCATCAGCCTTTGGCTGAGGCGGCATATTCTTTAAGAAATTTTCTCCAGTTTAACTCTAAAAATGTATTCGTAAAGTCCACCCATAAGCGCCGAGAAATGAAACCCCCAAATAATTTCTTCCAATGGAATCCGCAAAATGTAAACGCCCCAAAGATTAGTTAAATTATAGACAACCTGTATATACGAAGGAAAAATCAGAAGGAACAGAGCAAATAAAGCAAAGTACATTAAACCACCAAAGAGTCCAGAAAGAGCCATAACTTTCATCAAATCTTTTCTTCGTATCGCAATATAAGTTATCAGAATTATATTTGGAATTAGAGAACTATAGAGATGTTTCCAAAAACCAATGAAGCTCAGAAAAGTAAATGTTAAAAAAAGAAAAATGAATACACCAAAAGTTCTTATGATAATTTGTCTGGCGGATAATTGTTCAATTAATCTTTCTGATCTTTTAGTAAATACTTCGTACAGAACGCTGGTAATTCCAGAAAGTGTAAATACAAATAAAATATCTTCTAGGCTGAAACCAAGAATAGCATTTAAATTAAATAGAACAGTAGGATGCCAGTATCCGTATACAAACGGCTTGAGGAAAAATGCCACAATGACTACAGGGACAATCAAAAAACCAATAAACACTGTTTGCCTCCGTAAGTCGGGTCGCTTGAAAAAAATTGAGAGCCAAACTATTGATAGAAATATAGCACCAAATGTGTATCCATATTCAATAATCATAAATCGTAAAAAATTTTCTTCGTTGTTCTAAAGAGACAGTGCGTCGGGGCTTAAGAGGGAGCCGCTCTGCCAATTGCCAGCCACAGGCTGGTCCGCCTCTGGTGGAAGCTATACGTAATAATCCTGACTGCACCCAGCAGGAATCGAACCTGCAACCTTATCCTTAAGAGGGATCTGCTCTGCCAATTGAGCTATGGGTGCAGTCAGGATGTTCACGATGCCTATAAGAATATGAGAAATCGGCGCTGGAGTCAAGGTTTTTGTGGCGAGGTCAGCAAGGACGGGCAACTGTCATTCTGGAGGTCGTCGCAGGCGACTGATAGAATCCAGAAAGTTTAAGACGTGGATCCTATCGGTCGCTTTGCTCCCTCCAGGATGACAGACGAGGCGGTTTTGTCGTCTTCGAATTTTAAATACGGCAAAACAAACCAAGTGGCCGCGGTAAAGAGAGTGGAGATTATGATTAAGGGTTGCAAGCCGGTTTTGGCAAAGAGAAATCCGCCGAGCGCGTCCGAGCCCATCAAACCAATGTTCCAAAATGAAGTCAGAAGCGCGAAAGTTGTGCCTTCGGCGTGGGTTTCGCAAGTCACCGCCGCGGCGTTCAGCATGACCAGGAACGTAGCCGCGCCGATGGCGCCGAGCAGGCCTGAAGAAATTAGAAAAATAGTTTTGGCGAGTTTAAGATTTTGTTGGACGCCGGGGATAAAATAAACCAGTGTAAAAAGTGTGGC
>CAZHTB010000044.1:0-3719 GCA_964535685.1 uncultured Gammaproteobacteria bacterium | reverse complement strand
CGGCTCTACCCTGGAGATAGAACGTTGATGGGACGCCATCAAAGGTTTTCTTTCCTTGTCGGCTAGTGCGAAGCCGAGAGCCCCCTTCTATCATCCCCTGTACCCGGGGCGTCAGAGAAACTCCCCACCCCCCTCCGGGAGGTGACTCTGACGCCCTATTTTTTTACGTTAAGAAACAGTTTGGTGACCGTATTTTTCATCCAGTTGACGCTCTTTAGCTCTTTGTCGCGCTTCGGAATCAGCCCGCGACCAATAATAATCATTGTAATCCACAAACTTCATGGCCTGGCCGCGCCACGGCGAGCGCTCGGTAACTTTTTGATGCATACCCTGACAGACCTTACGATATTCGGGATGACCCTGCGGAGTAGTGCGCAGTTCAAACATGTGCATGAGTGCTCTGTCGTTCGCCTGAAAGACCCAACGTGTTTTGTGTCCGTGTAAAACCACGTACTGCGCCTCCTGACGGAGCCCAATTGCTACCAATTTTTTATAAATCTCACGTACTTTAGCCTCACAAACTAATAATTTTTCCTGCAAACCAAGTTCCTGAATTTCTTCCGGCAAGTGATAACCAAGTTCTGGCGTAAATGGCTGCCAAACTTGTGAGCTCATGCGATGCCGCTCCAAATCTTTAAAGACCTGATAAGTCACCAATAAATCAAACGTGTAGGGATAGCCGTCTTCCAAGGCTCGCCCCGGCCGATCGCGACGATTTTGCCGATTGCCTAAATATGTTTGGCGTATTTTATCCACGATCTCCGCGGGCAGACCAGCCACGATTTCTTTTAATTGAACCAAAGAATGATGAGTATAGCCGTACAGCATGAGCGCGGTCGTCGAGAGGTCAAAGTCTGGCACTGACGCGTGCCAGGGCTCAAGCGATATCTCGGGAGCCTGTTTAACCGGAACATTTTGTAAAAGTTCGTCTGCTAATTTCTGCATAGCTTGTTCAGTCGCGACCACATAGTCGTTTTGCTTAGCGCGTTTCACGTATTTAGGAATGATCTGATTCAAACCTTCGTGCATTTTTCGTCCCATGTCATGCATTTCTGAAAACTCACTTGTTAAAAAAGAACTAATCATGCCCTGATAAAAACGCCCATTGCCAAACACCCCGACATTATGATGAGTCGCAAGCGGCAAGGTTACGCGAACAATGTCACAACTCTTGGCGCGTAAATCAAAATTGTACGTGCGCGTGAAAGCTTTAATATCATCATCGGTTTTTAAATCCGAAAACTTTTCTTTCACTCCATCGTTATTAATGTCATACTCTGCCTCGGCTAATGGTTTTCTGGTTTTTAGATACTCCTGAAGCGGAACAAGTAAATCAGTGTAAGTTTGAAAACAAAAATCCATGGTCGCCACAAACTCCTGCGCCAAAGGCGAGGCCATAATCTTGGGGTCGCGGTAATATCGAAAATTTCCATTGTCATCTTTTTTGTCAAAATAAACATAACGCGTGGATTGCACGATAAAAGCGCCGCCAATTCTGTGATCCACCACCGCTTTTTCACCAATGGCTGAAACCTTTTCCAATGACATGTGCGCGCCCTCCAACTCCCCTACCGAATCATCGCCGTAAGCCACCAAAATACGGTCAATCAACTCGTCAGCATGAGACACATCCATTTTACCGTCTTTAATAAATTCTTTAAGTAGTGTTTCTTTAAAACCAGTCGCGGCCCGACTATAGCGCGCGTAAATCGCGCCAACCAACCCGGGTAAATTTTTAATAGCAAAAACGTCTGACTCGGGATGCGAGACGTACTGTTTTAGTAAAGTCAATTCTTCAGGAGTAAACGAGGACATAGGCATTAAAAATTATTTAAGTCCCGTACTGCCAATCCCCCCCCGGCTGGCAGTAGTAAAATGTTCCGTGACTTCGACTAATTCCGATTGAACGATCGGTAACAAGAATGCTTGGGCGAGGCGATCACCGCGTGGCACAGTCACTGGTTCATGGCTAAAATTTACCACTTGAAACATTAACTCATCTTCAGGGCCGCAATAGTCCTGGTCAATAACCCCCGCACTATTTGGACAAAATAAATTGCGTTTGGCCATGGAGCTACGTGGAAGTAAAAATAAAAAATAGCCTTCGGGAACTTTGACTATGAGGTTAAGCGGTATCACCGCTCGCTCACCGGGCTGAACCACTGTCGTCGTCCGGACATACAAATCAAACGCCACCGATCCGGCGGTCATGTATTGGGGTAAGGGTAGAGTGGGATCAATGCGTTTCAAACAAAGGCGCATAGGTGGGGGCTAGCGGGCCAACACGAAAATGAGAAGACAATCTCGGGCCGCACTGCATGTGATAATGCGACTGGGACGCCCGTCCGCCATAAAGACGGTCAGGCGTATCTACTAATTTTTCATAAACCATTTTACAAATCGGTTGACCGTCGCGCAGGACAAAATCATTATCATGAGTAAACACTTCCAAAACCGCGGTCGCGCCCTTAACCGAACCATCTGCCCCCCAGCCCCAGCCCGGGTCGGCAAAACCGGCGTAATGAGCGCGAAACTCACCCTTGGATGGGTCGTAAGGCATCATTTCGCTAGCCAGCATCGGCGGTACCCGCAACCATTCTTTAGAGTGCATGATGTAAAAATTACCACGACGGAGTGTCAGTTGTCCGTCTTTCGGCCGTGGCAGGGGGTCAAAAAAATCCATCGGATCAAGCGTACCATCAGCGGAAAAATCCAAGACTTTAGAACTTGAGGGCGCGCAGGTATAGCCGACAATTTCTTCAGACAAATCAATAGACAGGGTCAGTCCTCCGCCCTCAAACATAAAAGGAAATTTTTCAACCTCTCGGCCCTCTTTATCGTACAGTAGATGGTAGCGGTCGTAAACAAATTCGTGCTCCAAGGCTGACAGCCGAGAGTCTCCGGTAAACAAACGCAACTGGTTCAGACGCTGGCCTGGTGAAAGTTTAACGGGAAATGATTTAGGGATAACCTCAAGCCAAAGCGGGCCGCTATAACCGCGAGGCACATGATCAAATTGCGATGTACTATTGACCAAGAGTCTGGTCTGCAGATTGATGCGACCGGAAGTGCTACGGCTATTGGTATGTCCGTAAATGGCATCCGGCAGACGCAAGCTTTCCTCCATGCGAATCAAATAAATGCCGTTCAATTCCAAAGGGGTATGAGAAATATCCACCGCGTAGAGCATGCCATTTTTTACAATTTCCTGAATGGACTCCCCCGCCCTTGGCAAAAACGTACCGCGCATGCGGTAGACCTCACTTGAGATATGCAAATCAAGCGAAGCCGGACGAACCGCCTGCTCCCGCGCGCCGGTCAAGTAGCCCGCGGCCATCATGTCTAAAATCATTTGTGAGGGCAAAGCGCCGATTAACTCTGGCATATATATTTAGAGGGGTGGCGCGGCACTGGGGACCCCATGAAGCGTAGCCACGGCGAGCATTCGTGGGGTGTGTGCCGTGACAGGACCCCCACCTTATAAAACCAAAAAGCTGTAGACGTTTGCCTACAGCTTACTTGGTTTTTTATATTTTGTCCATTAGAGCGCCACCCTGATTCCCGGCCCCATGGTAGTGGTTAAAACCACCTTCTGTAAGTACACGCCCTTGCTTGAACCAGGCTTAGCTTTAGTGATAGCATCAGCCATAGCACGAATGTTTTCCACCAGCTTGGCCTCGTCCCAAGAAATTTTTCCAACCAGTTGGTGAACATTACCC
>CAZHTB010000043.1:0-11485 GCA_964535685.1 uncultured Gammaproteobacteria bacterium | reverse complement strand
CGGGGGAGCGAGGGGAAATCCCGGACCAGCGGGTTTGGGTTTTCTTGTTAAAGAAAATGGCAAAATTTTGTTCGCGCAAGGAAAATATTTAGGCGAGACCACGAACAATCAAGCCGAGTACCAGGCGTTGATCGCGGCGCTAACCAAAGCGAAAGAGCTCGGCGCGATTGAGGTCGTGTGTCTGATGGACTCGGAGCTTATTGTCAAACAAATGCAGTTAAAATACAAAGTTAAAAACGCGGGACTGGCCCCGCTATTTCTGAAGGCCTGGAATTTGACGAAAAATTTTCAGACCTGCACGTTTAAACATGTGCCACGCGAAAGAAATCACGAAGCAGACGCGCTCGTCAATATGGCGATTGATAGACGTGGTACGGTGTAAAATTGCAAAAGTTTTTAAATTTCCCACCATACTTGCCAGTATAGTGGGATTTATGCTATAGTTACGGCATAATTTATGCCTAAAATTTCTGCAAAAATAAAAATTGGCCTGCTTTGCGGAGGCTCATCGCTGGAGAGGGGCATTTCTCTTAACTCCGCCCGGTCAGCCATGGATCATCTTGAATCTGAAGACATAGAGATAATCCCAATCTATTTTGATTCCCAAAAAAAGCCATACAAAATTTCCCCAAACCAACTTTATAGCAATACACCATCAGATTTTGATTTCAAACTTCAACTAACAGCCACACCTCTAAATGAGAACACTTTGGTCAGTTTACTAAAAACAACTGACATAATTTTCCCGGTCATGCACGGTCCTTTTGGAGAAGATGGCGAAATTCAAAGTTTTCTTGAAAAACACGATCTGCCTTTTGTCGGTTCAACCGCGGAAGCGTGCAAAAAGGCGTTTGATAAATTTAAAGCCAATGAATTCATCAAACAGCACGGATTTTTTACTCTGCCGTCAGTAGTCTTAAAGATATACCATACTGACCACCGGCAAATTTTAGAAAAGTTTTTTAAAGAAAATAATATCAAGAGAGCTATCGTGAAACCGGCGAGCGGCGGATCAAGTATCGGTGTTTTTTCGGTCTCAAACGTCAGCGAAGCGCTGGAAAAAGTGGATTTTCTTTTTTCCAAACGCATGGATACTCGCGTGGTCGTTGAACCGTTTGCTAAGGGCGCTGAATTTACCCTGATTATTCTGGAAAACCGTTTTGGTTTACCGGTCGCCCTACCGCCCACGGAAATTGAAACTGATTATACCGAACACCAGATTTTTGATTTCCGCAGAAAATATTTACCCACTCATCAAGTGACTTGGCACTGTCCTCCAAGATTTGACAAAATAACCATTGAAAAAATTCAGGCGCAAGCCGAGCAACTGTTCGCGCTGTTTGGTATGCGCGACTGCGGCAGATTTGACGGCTGGGTTTTGCCGGACGGTAATATTTGGTTTTGCGATTTTAATCTGGTAAGCGGCATGGAGCAGAACAGCTTTCTTTTCCAACAAGCCTCTCGCGTTGGACTGACTCATAGCGATGTCTTGCGCCATATTGTCGGACTGGCGTGTCAGAGGTACGGTCTTGATTTTCCACCCGAGGCTACAAAAATACTACGGCCGAGAAAAAGAGTAAATATTATAATGGGTGGTGAGAATTCAGAAAAGCAGGTGTCGCTGATGAGTGGCACGAACGTCTGGCTCAAACTTCGTCGTTCTAAAAAATTCCAGCCCCAGCCATATCTTTTGGATCTCCGGGGTAATGTTTGGCATTTACCTTACCATCTTTGCTTGAATCATACCGTTGAGGAAATTACTGGAAATTGCGAAAATTATCAAAACGCTAAAGCCAAGCTGGGTGAGTTTGAAGAGCGCGCTCGCTTGCGACTGGGTTTACTGAAGCCTAAGGATAAAGAAGAATTTTTTGAGCCGGAGAAATTAACCCTGAAAAAATTCATTGAAGATTCCGAATTTGTTTTTATCGCGCTACATGGAGGTGATGGAGAAAACGGCAACCTTCAAAAAATGCTCAAAGCTCAAGGCGTAAAATTCAACGGCCCGGACGAGAAAGTGTCCCGACTCTGCATGGACAAGTGGAACACTTCAAACTTTATTAATGACTTGGGACTCAAGGGCGCTAGGGCTATACCAGGTAAGGTCTTTCGGGTAAACACCCTAGTAGAGTTTACTGATTCCGATTTTAAATTATTTTGGAGAAAAATTAAAAAAGAACTTGGGGCCAACACTGTAATTATAAAACCTCGCGCGGACGGTTGTACCACCGGTATTGCTCATTTGTATTCCTCAAACGATCTAAAAAAATATTTGGAGTTGATTGCTAAAAAAGCTTCGTTTATTCCCAAACAAACATTTACCGGCCAGGTATATATCATTGAAATGCCGACGGTGGCGCCATCTGAACTTCTGCTGGAAAAATTCATTGAGACGGATATTTTGCGCGTTAAGGCTAATCAATTAAAACACCAGCATCAGACGGGTTGGGTTGAGATTACTGTCGGCGTTGTGGAAATAGCCGGTAAAATAAAATCTTTAAACCCAAGTATCACAGTGGTGGAGGGAGAAGTTTTAACCATGGAAGAAAAATTTCAAGGCGGCACGGGCGTTAACATTACCCCACCCCCAGGCAGTCTCATGAAACCAAAAATATTAGTAAAAGTAAAAAAATCAATTGAAGAACTGGCGAAAAAAATTGGCATGCGCGGGTATTCTCGCATTGACGCGTTTGTTAATTTGCGGAACGGAAATTTGTTGGTCATTGAAGTCAACACTTTGCCGGGCTTAACTCCTTCAACGGTTTTTTACCACCAAGGACTGGCGGAAAATCCACCCATTTTACCGCGCGAGTTGCTTGAATTGTTAGTGGAAAATAAAGGATTTTAAATATGAAAACCTGGGTGGAAATTTCTGCCAGCGCGGTTAAACATAATATGGAGACCGCCAGACGCGCCATGAAAGAGGGGGCGCGGCTTTGTTGTACGGTGAAAGCCAATGCTTACGGACATGGTTTTTTAGAGGTGGCCAAGTTGGCGCAAGAATATGGCGCTGACTGGCTTGCCGCGGATTCAGTTGAGGAGGGGATAGTACTTCGTGATAATGGCATAAAAATTCCTGTTCTGGTTTTAGGCTATGTGCCCTTAAAAAATTTGGCCGAAGCGGTCCAAAAAAATTTATCACTCACGGTTTATAATCCGGAAACAATAGATGCCTTACCGGCCGGTGCCAAGATTCATATTAAAGTAGAGACGGGCACTGGGCGACAAGGCGTACCACTGGATCAGCTGTCAGCTTTTACTTTGCGAGCGTGGAGTCGCGGTCTTATCACTGAAGGGTTGTCAACGCATTTTGCCAATGTTGGGGAAACCGCAAATTCTAGTTACGCCATGGAGCAATTGCAAAAATTTAATCAGGCTAAAGAAATACTGGCTAGCCAAGACATTCAACCCATCTGCCACACCGCCTGCTCCGCTGCGATTTTTCTTTTTCCCGAAACCCACTTTGACATGACGCGGCTTGGAATTTCTTTGTATGGATTATGGTCCATTGCCCCAAACCTAAAACCCAACACCTATAACCTAAAACCTGTACTGACCTGGAAAACCATCATCGCCCAACTAAAATCCTTCCTTGCTGGCGCGCCCATTGGCTACGGTCTTACCGAACGCCTAAAACGGCCCTCTCGAGTGGCTGTCCTGCCCATTGGCTACTTTGATGGCTATGATCGCAAGTTGTCCAGTGTTGGCGAAGTTTTAGTTAGCGGCCAACGCTGTAAAGTTTTGGGGCGAGTGTGCATGAACATGACTATGGTTGACGTCACTGATGTGCCGGACGTAAAAATTGAAGACGAGGTTGTTTTAATTGGCAAACAAGGTAACGAAGAAATAACCGCTGAAGAACTGGCAAAAAAAATCGGAACGATTAACTATGAAGTGGTGACGCGGATTAATCCGCTAATTAGAAGGTTAGTAAAAGATTAAGTTGACAGAGTTGTTCTTTTTTGGTAATCTAAAACCGCTAAAGTGTGCTGGATGACTGCTGGCTTACGCAGCTTTCAACTTCTAACTCCTAACTTCCAGCTTTGTTGGTTGTAGGTAGTAAGTAGCTGGCAGCTGCGTGAGCTGGAGGAAAGTCCGGACACCTGCTGACGCAGCTACCAACTTTTAGCTTCTGACTTCCAGCTATAGGAAAAATTCCTTAGCCAACAGTTGGAAGCCGATTGCTGGTAGCTGCGTCAGCAAGAGATAGTCGCTAACAGCGACAGGGCGCTTACGCAGCTTCCAACTTCTAACTCCTAACTTCTAAACATTGTTGGCGGTTGGTAGTCGGTAGCTGGCAGCTGCGTGAGCCCCATGGATAGTGCAACAGAAAATATACCGCCTACCTGATGGTAGCCACCAACTATTAACAACCAACTACCAACTTTGTTGGATGTTGGGAGCGAAAAGTTGGAGGCTCACATCAGCGGTAAGGTTGAAATCGTGTCCCCCTACGCAATCAAGCTACGGGGGATCCTCCAAAGCTCGAAAGAGCGGCGGAGGAAGGTAAGAGCTCACGCCGCGGCGCTGTGAAGCGTCGGGGTTGAAAACTCCTATCCGGTGCAAGGCAAATCTGTAAGCTTACAAGTTTATAGGGTAGCCGCTAGTATTTGCCAGCAATGGCAGATCCAGAGAGATAGTCATCGCTAACGTAGCTACCAGCAACCAGCTTCTAACTGCCAGCTATAGAAGAATATTTTTCTTAAGTTGGAAGTAGGAGGCTAGATGTTGGCAGTTGCGTCAGCACAGAATTCGGCTTATAGGCACACTTTAGCAAAATCCTATATGATGAAACGCAGTGAAATTTTTTTTAGCGCGGTTCTGGTTCCATTAGATTATATTATGGTGATGTTAGCCGGGCTGACAGCTTATTTTTTACGTTTTCAAACCGCGCTCACTGATATTCGTCCCGCCATTTACACTTTTCCATTTTCCACATTTCTTTCTTGGTTAGCCGCGATTAGCGTGCTTTTTATTTTAGTCAATGCGGTGGCGCGTCTTTACACCATGCGCGGTACCAGACGAGTCCAGGACGAAATCCGCCGTATCTTTTTTTCTACTTCCACCAGTGTTTTAATTTTGATCGTGGCAGTGTTTTTCCAGCGTGAACTTTTTTCTTCGCGTTTTATCATGCTGGCTGGTTGGCTTCTAGCTTTTGTTTATCTTTTAACTGCCCGCCTCATTGTTTTGTATATTGTTCGCGCCCTGTTCAAGCGAGGTTGGGGATTGCGCTCGGTAATTATTATTGGCGATGACGCAACGACAAAAACCCTACAAGAAGGATTTCAAAAACAACCCAAGTTGGGTTATGCCGTAATAGCGCATTTTACCGGTAAAGAAATTGACCTCTTGGCTAGTCTTGGTGAATTAACCAAACAACAAGCTGTTGATGAAATTCTCCAAGCTGATGCCCATCTGCCAAAAAATACAGCTTTGGCTTTGCTGGATTTTGCCGAAGAGTCCCATATTGTTTTTAAATATTCCGCTGACTTATTTACCGCGCATAGCCAGCGCATGGAAATTGAAATGTTGGGTGGTACGCCGATTATTGAAATGCGCCGTACGCCCCTGGAAGGTTGGGGGAGAATTTTTAAACGGTTGTTTGATATTGTGGTCAGCGCGCTGCTACTTATTATTTTTTCTCCACTGATGCTTTTGGAAGCACTGGCCATTTGGGCGGAGACTGGCGGCCCCATTTTTTGGTCACGTCTGGATAATGGCTCGCCGGTCATGCGTGTTGGTCAAGGCGGTGAATTGTTTCACTATTTTAAGTTTCGCTCTATGAGACCAAATTCTCATGACTTGCGCTATACCACACTGGCTAAAGAAAATTTTCGCGAAGGTCCCTTGGTTAAAATTAAAGATGATCCGCGCATTACCAAAGTCGGACATTTTATTCGCAAGTACAGTCTGGATGAGTTGATAGAATTATGGCTGGTACTAAAAGGTGACATGAGTCTGGTTGGCCCCCGCCCCCATTTACCAGAAGAAGTTACGCACTACAGTCATCATCATAAAGGCGTACTTACCTTGAAGCCGGGGATTACCGGCCTGGCGCAAATTTCCGGACGCAGTGATTTGGATTTTGACGAGGAAGTACGTTTGGATACTTATTACATAGAACATTGGTCACTGTTGTTTGATATTTATATTCTCCTCAAAACTCCCTTGGTTGTTTTATCAGCGAGACAAGCAGTATGAAAGTCGCCTTGGTTCATGATCACTTAAACCAATTGGGTGGCGCCGAACAAGTGGTCAAAAAAATGACCCAACTTTTCCCGGACGCTCCCATTCACACGGTCGTGGCCACCCCGGAACTTAGGAATTTTTATCAAGGCACGGAGATCATTCCTTCGTTTCTTCAATATTTTCCCGGCGCGCGCCGACATTTACGCTGGTATTTACCGTTTATTCCCGTGGCTGTTGAATCTTTCGGACTTCACGCCTACGATGTGGTGCTTTCCTCCGCCTCCGGCCTAATCAAAGGTGTCATCACTCATCCGGGCACCACACACATTTCCTATTGCCACACCCCACCGCGCTATCTCTGGAGCGACACGGCCAGTTATATTTCAGCGCTTCGTACCACGAGCTTGGTTAAAAAGTTACTGCCTTTTTTATTGCACCGTCTTCGTCAGTGGGATTATGCCGCGGCCCAGCGCGTTCATTATTTTATCGCCATTTCTCATTTTGTGGCCGAACGGATTCGCACTTACTACCAACGAGACGCGGTGGTCATTCATCCACCGGTAGAAACAAAAAAATTCCACGTCTCTCACGAACCCGGGGAGTATTTTTTATCCATGGGCCGCCTGCAACCCTACAAGCGGGTTGACTTGGCTATCGAAACTTTTAATCGCTTAAGAATGCCGCTGGTGGTTATGGGTGGGGGACCAGATGAGCGGCGATTGCGTTCTCTGGCCGGTCCAACCATTCGATTTACCGGACGCGTTGACGATAAAACTCGCGACAACATTTTAGCGCACGCGGTAGCTTTAATTCATCCCCAAGAAGAAGATTTCGGCTTGGTCTCTTTGGAAGCTATGGCGAGTGGTAAACCGGTCATTGCTTTGGGTCGTGGCGGCGCTTTGGAAACAGTTATTCCTAAAAAAACCGGGGTTTTATTTGAAAAAGAAACCTGGGAAGACTTGGCCGACACGGTAATTCGTTTCAAGCCTGACGATTTCAATCCGGATATTTTACGCAAACACGCGGAACAGTTTGATGAAGAAATTTTCGCGCGAAAATTAACCGCTTTTATTGAAAAGGTTTATCTGGAACGACAGGGAACTTGTAAAATATGATCATTGGTGTAGATGCTAGAGTGTTTCAGGAGCATTTCCCAACCGGCGTGACACGTTATACTCATTTTTTTATTGAAAGCCTGGGACAAAAATACCCAGAGGCTAAATTTATTTTATTTATCGCTGGCCTAAGAACTTTTTGTCCACCAAAATTTTCACCAACCCTCGCCCCAAGAATAACCTGGCAAAAATTGCGCCTACCTCATTTATTGCTTAACGTGCTTTTTTTATTTTGCCGTTGGCCCAAACTTGATCGGCGCATCATGAAATATGAGAGTCAACCCCTAGCGTTACTGGTTCTGCCCAATCTGCACTTTGTGGCAGTAAGTCGTCGCGCTAAAGTTTTAATGGTCGTACATGATTTATCTTTTCTTCATAACCCCACCTGGTTTTCTTTGAAATCACGATGTTGGCACAAGTTAGTCATGTGTCAAAAATTATGGCAACGGGCCGATCTCCTGTCGTGTGTTTCTGAAATAACAGCTTATGATTTACAAAAAACCGCGGGTATTTCATCTAAAAAAATTAGTGTAATGCCCTACGTCATATGATAGCGCTCGTCATCGGCCGAGTCGGCCCCAGAAAAAATATTACCGGACTTATTGAGGGAATAAAGGAATGGCTTAAAACAAATGGATATTATTTGTCCGTAGTTGGTCCTGGTGAAAAAAGCCAGCTAACCCGCGAGGAAGTAACTTACACCGGCTATATTTCAGAAGCCGAAAAACAAAAATTATTAGAACGTGCCGGTCTCTTGTTTGAGACTTCTTTTTTTGAAGGTATTGGTATTCCCGTGCTTGAGGGGATAGGGCTTGGGCAAGTTGTTTCCCACACCACCAGTCTACCGGAATACGCGCCTACGCAAGCTATTTTATTAAATCCCTACGACCTGGCTGAATATCCCCAGGCTTGCGTGGCGGCCATTTGGGATTTAAAACAAAATGTGGTAAAATAAATACATGAAAACTAAAAAGGAGATTAAAAAACGAGTGGTTAAAAAAACCAAACGCAAAGTTGTGCGTAAAGTTAAACGTCTCCTGCAAAAAAAAGAAAATAAATTTGTGCCGGCCCCAGATGTGTTGGTGCATGTTTTGTTTCCCGAGCCGGATGATATGATTTTGTCTGAGGCTGATACACTTCATGAACGCACGGCGTTTGTGGTGCCCGTCCAGCCGGATTTTACAGATACCTTAACCGAATGGTTTTCTACCAAGACAGACCAGACCGAAGACATTCCAGTCCAAGTAGTGTCAGAAATCACAGTTGAAACACCGGCTTTATTGTGTACCTCATACTCAAATACTCCGGAGGCCACACCTCTATCCATTAATTTACTGACCCAACCGTTTGAGATTTTGGTTTTTCGTCCGTCTCGGCATGTTTTGTGGCACGCCGCGACCTTTGCCGTCTTGGCGTTCATGTTTGTGATGCCGTTTCAAATGTTTTTTTGGTATGATGTTTGGCATCAGCAGGCTGAAGCTATTTCTTTCTCGGCGCAACAAACCTTTACCAAAGCGGAAAATGTTAAACAAGCCTTAAGTTCCGGAAATCTTCAAGAGATCGCGGATCAATTAAAACAACTTACCCTGTCCCTGCAAGCCACTCAAGAACAGTATCAAAAATCAGATTCGTTGTTGAAATTTGTCCTGCGTTTTAGCGCGAAAGGCCGCGCCGCGCAACAATTACTCACTGCCGCCTCGGCTTTTTCTCAAACCAGTGAGGGGTTAGCCAGTTTAGCCAGCGCGCTTTCTAGCTCGTCACCAACTCCAGCTGACGCGATTTTTTCCGTTCCATTTTTCACCCGCTTGGTCGCGCAAAAACCAGTCATTGCCCGCACTATTTCATTTTTCCGTACCGGGTACCAAGAAATTAAAACCATAAATCCGGAAGCCCTGCCTGATCAATTAAAAAATAACTGGCCAGAAATGTTGACCACCTTAAAAACCGCGGATGGATTTTTAGATCTGGCTCAAGACCAATTTGATTTGTGGTACAAACTTTTCGGTTCGGAAAACACCAAGCGTTATGTTTTGGTTTTTCAAAACCCCCATGAGCTACGCGCCACGGGCGGATTTTGGGGCAGTCTGGCCGAACTCACCATGCGCCAAGGAGTAGTAACTAGGCTTAATTTCCCCGGTGGTGGGCCGTATGACCTGGCCGGTATTTCACGCGCCCATGTACAACCACCCCTACCGCTACAATATGTTAATCCGGAATGGCAAATTCAGGACGCTAATTGGTATTTTGATTTCCCCAGCTCAGCCAAACAGTTCATGTGGTTTTATGGTAAATCGGGTGGGCCAACGCTTGATGGGGTAATTGCTTTAAGCGCTGACCTACTACCGGAAATATTAAAACTTACCGGACCGATAGATTTGCCTGATTATAAAACAACTGTGACCGCGGATAATTTTTATGAAGTCACGCAAAGCCAGGTTGAATTTCTTTATGACAAAAAGGAAAATAAGCCAAAAAAATTCATTGGCGATCTTTTATCTCTCCTCATCCCTAAAATGGGAACTCTGGAGCCGGCCGCGCAGTTAAAACTGGCCAACCTTTTATTAACCAGTTTGACGGAAAAAAATATCATGTTTTACGCGGCTGATCCGCAACTGCAGACCCGTCTGGATCAATATCAATGGACCGGCAGTCTGCGTATGGGCACTGGAGATTATCTGGCCGTCGTGGAGACTAATATTGGCGGCGCAAAAACCGATGCTAAAATTATTCAAAATGGCTTATTAAACATCGCGCCAGGAGCGCAGGGCATAACCCAAACCCTGGAAATAACGCGAAAACACACGGGTAAGCGGGGACAACCTCTTTATGGCGCGACTAATCATGCTTTTTGGCGTATCTATGTACCAAAGGAAGCTCACCTGATTTCTGTTGATGGCGCCGAAGAGCCAACTCGTGCTGAACCCTATACCTCCAATGTGCCGCTGGAAAGCAATCCGGAATTAACCGCGCTAACCCAAGCCGCGCAAAAATTTTCTGATTTAGTAACCATCACCCCCATCGCTGACAAGCAGGAAATTTCTTTTTGGCAGCACTTGGCGCCTGGCGAAGAAAAAACTTTGCGTCTGGTTTTTACCGCTCCGCGCTCACTTCCGGGTCCGGCTCAAGACCAATCGTGGCACACTTGGTATTTGCAAAAACAACCTGGCGCGGTTTGGAATAATTTTTCTCTTAACGTCGTGACCGACCCCTCCAGTCCTCCCCAAAAACTTCTGTCCAGTTTGTCGCAAGAATGGGAAAAAACAGCTACCACATGGTCATCCGCCATGCCGTGGAAAAAAGATGAGTGGTTAGCCATACGGTTCTAAAGACATGTTTTCCACTTTATTCAAAAAATTAAATTCTACCACTGGCGGCGCGGCGATTATCGTCGCGGTTTTTTCTTTTTTAAGTGATTTGGTCGCGTTGTTTCGGGAACGCTTGCTAGCCTCACGCTTTGGGGCCGGAGATACGCTCGATATTTACTACGCGGCCTTTCGTTTGCCGGATTTCTTGTTTCAGACTTTTATTTTAGGGGCGCTCGGCGCGGCGCTCATTCCGGTTTTTCTTAATCTTTACAATAAAGATAAACAAAAAGCTTGGGAACTAGCTTCGGGGGTCTGGTGGCTGTTAATGGTCGCCATGAGTATTGTAAGTGTATTGCTATTTTTTCTAGCGCCAATTATTTTACCATTCTTCGTCCCGGGTTTTACGCCAGACAAACAACTACTAACCGTCAAACTGACTCGCATCATGTTGGGTGGGATTATTTTCTTAACCGCCAGTAATGTTTTTAGCGCCGCGCTTCAGTCTTTGCGGCGATTTGTGGCGACTAGCCTCGCCCCGATTTTTTACAACGTCGGCATAATTATCGGTATTGTCTTTTTTGAACCACGCCTGGGAATCGCGGGTTTAGGTTGGGGCGTGGTTTTGGGCGCGGCCCTGCACACGCTTATTCATATACCGGCTCTAATACAAGCGGGTATGTCCTGGCGGCCGCGCTTTATCTGGAATAATGAAATAAAACGAGTTTTTACCCTCATGATGCCGCGGGTGTTTAGTCTCGCCATCAATCAAGTAAGTCAAACTATTATTACGGCTGTCGCCTCAACCTTGGCCTTTGGATCCGTGGCTGTTTACAACTTAGCGACAAATTTAGTCAGCGTGCCGGTCGGGATTATTGGCGT
>CAZHTB010000042.1:0-7385 GCA_964535685.1 uncultured Gammaproteobacteria bacterium | reverse complement strand
CAAATTTTCAACAAGGCGATCGCAATGATTCCGTGCGTCAGTCTGTAAGACAAGTGGCCGAGATGTTACGCAAGTCCCAAAACGCGGCGCTGTCCGGAGTGACCGCTGGAGTTCCCCTGTGTCCTATCGGCCAGTGCGGTTTTGGAGTGGAGGTTTTAGCGGGACAAGCGCCAATTTATTTTTTTGATGCTGATAATAGCCGCACCTACGAAGCCAGTGAGCAAATTTGGGGTGGAGCACAGCCCTTGTCGCCGGGCGTGACCATGAGGCGAGTGACTGCGTCTCGTCCGAGCCCCGGCCATCAAGACACACCGGGAGCCGTGACAATTTTATTCAGCCCGCCGTCCGGCACGATGGTAATTGTTGGGGGAATAAATGGCGCGACAGCTTGGCGCTTTGATCGGGAAAACGCCGGCTCGCAATTTTTAGATATTAATAGCACCACCGGACGAATTTCCTATTAAGTATGAATCATAAGTCATGTGTCATGAGTCATAAACTAAGAGGTCAGGGCCTTTTAGAGTTGATCGTCGCTCTCGGCGTCATCACGACTGGCGTGGTTGGCACAGTTACTTTGACTACCAGCTCGCTGGCTAGCGCCACTGACACGGCTAACCGGGTTACCGCTACCTATTTGGCTTCGGAGGGCCTGGAGATAGTACGTATGGTCCGCGACAACAATTGGCAAGCTGGTTGTCCTGACCCGAACGTTAGTGGCACTTGTTTTAGTTGGGATAGTGGACTGACAGGAAATTCTCGGACGGCCGTACCACTGTTTGCTCCAAACACTAATCGTTGGCGGATTTTCTTCGGTCCTTTTGTCCTGGGCGCAGGAGCAACGCAACTGCGTCGGTCAAGTCAGGGAGCGGGCTTATGGTACCAAACCACTAAGACCACTAGCGATCCCTTGTTGCCCTATGCTCGTTTGTTAACTATAGATGAGGTTTGTGATAACGATACTGTACCAGCTGGTGGTTGCGCGGCTATTGGTAAAACCAAAATTGGTCTGGAACTCCATTCAACCGTGCAATGGTTAGAGCAAGGTAAAACCGAGTCTGTTACTTTAGCCAATCGTCTTTATAATTGGCGGTAAATTATGCTACAAGATAAAAAAGCGTTTACCTTGGTTGAACTTTTGATGGTGCTCGCGGTTTTTTCCACCGTGACGATTATGACTGCCGGTATCTTTGTGGCTAGCACCCGGGCGCAGAAAAAAGTAAGTGAGTTGCAAAAAATTCAAGGCGACGCGCGTTATACTTTTGAGGCCATGGTACGAGAGATAAAGAGCGCGAGGGTTGATTATGGATATTATCAAGACCCAGATGGCATTCCCGCGACCAATGACGCTATTGATTTAAGCAACCCGCTCGGGGTCGGTTCCAATGGCTGGGGCGGGGTCAATACTCCGACCAAGGTGGCGCTGGCACTGATTCGCTCTGACGGTACTAGCGTGCGCTTTCGTGAGGAGTCTGGAGTAAATTGTTTGGCTTCACCATGTATTACTGTCAGTACTAATGGAGGCTCTACTTGGGTGGCTTTAACACCCGAGGGCATTGCCGTGCAGAAATTAGTATTTGTTGTTACTCCAGTTGTTAATCCTTATAGCTCTAGCACTGGGGTGGGACAGCCCGTAGTTTCCCTTCAGCTCGCAACGGCCACGACTAATCCTAAGCAGGTAGAAGTAGCGCGTACGACCTATCAAACTACCATTGTTTCTCGTCAATATGTACGCTAAGCGCGGTTCAGTTTTATTGTTAGCTTTACTGTTATTGGCTGGCGTCAGCGCGGCTAGCTTAAGCGTGTCGCGAAATGCTATAGATGAATTGGTCGCGGCGCGCAATTTGAGTACGGCCACGAGCGCCACTTATTTGGCCGAGACTGGTTTGGAGCAAGGGCTTTATTTTTTGCGCAAAACCACGATGCCGCTCGTAAATTTTCCCGCTACTGGTACCTTGAATGCTGGAACCCAACTAGGTACTTGGGCACGAACAGTGTCGGTCGATGCGGTATCCAGTTTGCCACCACGGGATCTAACACAGAATTCTACTTGGCAGTTGGATTTGTATGATCCTGATGATGTCAGCTTTACCCAAACGTTCGCGCGGAGTGTTCAGCTTAGCTGGACCGGCACGGGTTGGTTGGAAGTGTCATGGGCGGGTTGGCATGACGGGACATGGACACCGGCCACAGTCAAACAAATCAGTCCAGCGCAAACCAATATGATTGTTAATTTTTCAAGCCCTGACAACGAACAAGCAACGCTATTTCGCGTACGCTTTAAGGCTTTACGTGGCAATATAACTGGCCTTATTGTCTCCGGCATTGGGGGTAATTTACCAACTGACGTTACAATTAAAGCCACTGGCACGGTTGGTCAGACCAGGCAAGCCGTGCAAGCCAAGTTACCGCGTCAGTCGCCTTTGTCTGGCTTGTATGATTTTGTAATTTTTTCACAAGATTCACTAATTAAAGATTTACAGCCATGACCCAAGAGCACGTCAAAGAACGGCTAGCTAAGTTGCGCGCCGAGGTTGAACGCCATCGCTATTTGTATCATGTTTTGGATAAGAGTGAAATTTCTGACACCGCCTTGGATTCGCTTAAGCATGAACTTTGGGAATTAGAACAACAGTATCCGGATTTGGTCACGCCCGATTCACCAACCCAGCGAGTCGGAGGAGAGGCGCTTAAAGAATTTTCTAAAGTCCGACACGTGCGGCCAATTTTATCTATTGACGATGCTTTTAGTATTGAAGAAGTTAAAGATTGGGAGTCACGTAATGAGAAAATATTAAAGGGGGTAGAGCTTGCCCCGCCCGAGGCGGGGTATTTTGGCGAGCCCAAGATGGACGGCTTGTCTATTATGTTGCGTTATGATGAAGGTTTGCTAACTTTAGGAGTGACGCGCGGCGACGGGCAGGTGGGCGAGGACGTCACGCATAATCTCAAGACTATTGAAAGCATTCCCTTGCGCTTGCGGGGAAATAAAATAAAGTCCATACCGAAATTATTATGGGTGCGGGGCGAGGTGGTGATCACCAAAGATGAGCTAAAGCGCATTAACCAGGAACAAGAAAAAAGGGGTCAGACCCCTTTTGCCAATCCGCGTAATCTCGCGGCCGGGTCAATCCGTCAGTTAGATCCCAAGGTCACGGTTCAGCGCCGCATGACTTTTTATGCTTTTGAAATTCTAAATGATTTGGGGCAAGAGACGCATGCTGAAGTGCATGATTGGCTCAAAGAGTTTGGTTTTAAAACAAATCCAGAGTGTCGCGAGCTTAAAGACTTAGCCGCGGTGCAGGCGTATTATCAGGACATGCAAAAAAAGCGCGTCAAACTTGCCTACGAAATTGATGGGCTGGTGATTGTGGTGAACAGTTTGGTCCAGCAAAAAAAATTGGGCAGTGTGGGTAAGTCTGATCGCTGGATGCTCGCGTATAAATACCCGGGGATTGAGGCGACGACGACTGTTGAAGATATTTTTGTGCAAGTGGGGCGGACGGGGACACTTACACCAGTGGCACTACTCAAACCTGTGGCTGTGGGCGGTGTGACTGTGACCCACGCGACCTTGCATAACGAAGACGAGATTGAGCGTTTGGGTGTGCGCATCGGCGATACCGTCATTGTGAAGCGCGCCGGGGACGTTATTCCAGATATTGTTCGGGTTTTAGAAAACATGCGCACGGGTAAGGAGAAAAAATTTGTCATGCCAACCAAATGTCCGGTCTGCGGCTCGTTAGTCAAACGTATTTCTGTAGCTGATAAAAAACAAAGTACTTCGGTGGCAATTTTTTGTACCAATAAAGATTGTTTCGCCCAAGTTTGTGAGCGCCTGCGTCATTTTGTGGCGCGGCGAGCTTTTGATATTGACGGCCTCGGCGAAAAAATCGTGGAGCAACTGCTTAACGTCGGTTTGATTAAGGACGCGGCGGATTTATTTACCTTAACCGAGGGAGATTTAGAGCCGCTGGAACGTTTTGCGGAAAAATCAGCGCAGAATTTGGTGGCGGCAATTAAAAGTCGCAAGAAGATTAGTTTGTCGCGTTTTATTTTCGCGCTCGGCATTCGCCATGTTGGTGAAGAAACCGCTCTGGCACTAGCTAAACATTTTCATACGCTGGCGAAATTAAAGGAAGTGTTGCGGGAAGATTTGCAAAACGTGCCAGACATTGGGCCAGTCGTGGCGGAAAGTATTGATCAGTGGTTTCACGATAAAAAAAATCAGGCCTTGCTCCGAAAATTTGAAGAGGCTGGCGTGCGTGTGGAAAAAGAAGATGGCGCGCCGACCACTGGGCCGCTCTCTGGTCTGACGTTTGTCTTGACCGGCGAAATGTCTACTCTTACCCGCGATCAAGCCAAAGACCTTATTCGTGCGAATAGTGGAATAGTTTCCGAATCGGTCAGTAAAAAAACGAGCTATGTAGTAGTCGGGGATAAGCCGGGGAGTAAATACGGTAAAGCCAAAAAGTTGGGGGTAAAGATTTTAGATGAGGCGGGGTTTAAAAAGTTTTTGGGAGTCTAGTCAGACCATTGCCAAGCTTAGTAAAATGGCCTAGAATACTAGCATATCTATTTAACCTTTCATGTAAAATATGGCTACTTATACCCAAAAAAGAATCCTAGTTATTTTAACCGGTGGTACTATCGCGGGAAATGTCGCGAATAGCAAGGTTTCGCAAAATACCAAGTCCGACCCCAATAGCTTTATGGCTATCTTGGAAAATTCAGTAGATATTGTGAAGAAAAATTGGAATATTGAAATTACCCCGGCTATTTCCGAGTTGCTCAATGTTGATAGTTCCAACATACAACCAGAAAATTGGACGCAGATCATAGAAGAGATAGAGAATAAATATGATGACTTTGACGCTTTTATTATTTTGCACGGAACAAATACGATGGGGTACACCGCGGCGGCATTAACTTTTGCTTTAGAAAATATCAATAAACCAGTTATTTTAACCGGAGCCCAAGTTCCTTTGGGGTATTTGGGTACAGATTCTGTGACCAACTTAGTCAATTCTTTAAGAATGGCAGTTTGGGGTTATCATGAAATTAAAGGAGTCATGGCGGTCTTCGGAAGTAAAATTATTACGGGAGTACGAGTAAAAAAGGGAACCGATTTTGATTATGATCCCTTTAGGGCTTTTCAAACCGGTTCTCTGGGCAATATCGGCAGGTTTATGAGAATTGACGAATCGGCCATGAAAAAGCACGTTGGTTATTTGTCCAAATATAAACCCTTGGCAATTCAATCCAGAGTATTAAGCGTTAAAAAATATTTTGATACAAAAGCGATTGCCTCCTTAACGGAATTTCCCGGCATGTCGGTTGATATTTTTAAATCATTGGTTGAGAATAACGGAATCAAGGCCTTTATTTTTAGAGCTTTTGGTGCCGGCGATCCAAGTAGTCATTTGTTTCCAGCTTTTGAGTATTTAAAGAAAAAGAAAATTCCTATAATTGTTACAACGCAAGCGCCAGGCGGCGTTTCCAACTTTCAAGTAAACGAAACCGGACAATATTTAAAAGAGCATGATCTGGCAATTCCCGCCCATGACATGAGTATTGAGTCAATGACCGTGAAGCTCGGATGGTTCTTAGCTCAGAAAACTAAATACGAAGATATTAAACAAAAAATGATTGAAGATATGCACGGTGAGATCGCTCTGCAAAATGAATTAATATAGTTTGGAGTCACTTTGTTAGTATGCTCACCAAAGAACAGGTCCAACATTTAGCCAAGCTTTCTCGGTTAGAGTTAAGCGAGGCTGAAGTAGAAAAATTTCAAGGGCAGTTGTCCGCGATTTTGGCGTATGTTGATAAACTTAAAGAGGTAGACACGAGTGGAATTGAGCCGACGGCGCAAGTGACCGGTTTGGAAAATATCGCGCGCGCGGACGAGGCTGACACGTTTGGTGAGCAGACCAAAGCCGGAGTGCTGGAGAATGTGCCGAAGAAAAAGGGCGAGCATGTAGAAGTTAAGGCGGTGTTTGAATAAATCGCGTTGTTCTTTTTAAAAGCTTGCGGAGGCCGAAGCGGGCAGGGTGTCCCGCCGGCATTCCCCGCGAGCAACGATGACCTCGCTCCAGCGGCTCGGCCATCTCTATGACTTCGGCGGCGGTCCCTCGTTGAGCTCGGGACCAAGCACCGCCGCCTCGTCAAGTGCTCGCAGAGAAAGACCGGCGGGACGAGCGAGGCCGAGCATAGAACAGCGCCTGGCACGCTGGGGCAGGCGACTGTGTCTTTTAAAAAGAACAACGCGATTTGTGCATTATATGGATTTAATAACATTATCAATAAAAGACGCCCACGAAGGGTTGGTTAAGAAAAAGTTTTCTTGCGTAGAGTTAACGCAGGCGTATTTGGCGCGGATTAAAAAAGTTGAGCCGAAAGTTAATAGTTTTGTGACGGTGACAGAAAAATTGGCTCTGGAACAAGCCGAGGGGTTGGACAAAAACGGCGTGGATAAAAAACAAGTATTATCTGGCGTGCCGGCGGCGCTCAAAGATGTTTTTTGTTACGCGGGAGTTGAAGCGACAGCTTCATCCAGAATTTTAAAAGGCTATGTACCGCCGTACGACGCGACCACGGTAGCGCGTTTGAAACAACGGGGTATGATTCTTCTCGGCAAGACCAATACTGACGAGTTTACCATGGGCGCGAGTACGGAAACTTCGGCCTATGGCGTGACAAAAAATCCTTGGGATCTGAAACGTGTTTCCGGGGGATCCAGTGGCGGTTCGGCTGCCGCAGTCGCGGCGGGGGAATGCGCTTACGCTTTGGGTACAGACACTGGTGGCTCTATTCGTCAGCCCGCGGCGTTTTGCGGCGTCACAGGACTTAAAGTAACGTATGGCCGTACTCCGCGTTATGGCGTTATGAGTATGGCTTCAAGTTTGGATACGATTGGGCCTATAGCTAGAAGCGTGGAAGATGTGGCTTATGTTTTACAAGCGATTGCTGGCGCGGACACTCGCGATAGCACAACCCCACCAGTCGCGGTGCCGGATTATGTAGCCGGACTGGCAGTTGCAGAAAAATCGGTCAAAGGTTTAAAAATTGGTTTACCCAAACAGTATTTTATTAAAGGTCTGGACGTTGACGTAGAAAAATTAGTGCGCGCCGCGGCCGAGACGTATGAAAAAATGGGCGCTAAAATTGTTGACGTTGATTTGCCGTTGACCGAGTACGGCGTGGCGACTTATTACATTATTAGTCCGGCTGAAGTTTCTTCAAATATGGCGCGCTACGACGGCGTGCGTTATGGTGCGGTGCAAAACGGCGAGACGCTTTATGACACGTATGCTAAAACGCGAGCGCGCGGTTTCGGCGACGAGGTGAAACGTCGTATCATGATTGGGACTTATGTTTTGTCGCAT
>CAZHTB010000041.1:0-4946 GCA_964535685.1 uncultured Gammaproteobacteria bacterium | reverse complement strand
ATGACAAATAATTAATTGATTCTGTAACTCCGTAACTGAACCCAGTGCTATTGAATAAAATTGAACCTTTTCTTTATAAGATTGCCTGCTAAATCCCTCTGCGATATTAGAAGTTATAGAAACCGCGCATCGTCTCATCTGACTTGTAAGTCCAAAAACCTCTTCTTTGGGAAACGATCTTGTTATCTCGTAAATCTCCAGGACTAGGCGATGGCCCTCCTGCCAGACTACTAAATCAGTAAAAGTGTAGATTTTAGCCCCTCCAGGCATATCTTAATTCTTAACTCTTAATTCTTAATTCTCATTTCAAGAAGCAATCTTACCATATAAAAAACCACCCGCAAGGGGGCAGTGTGTGGATAAAAATAACCCGTGCCGACCAATCTCCCGAGTTGTCCACGATTTCAGCACCGGGAAATAGCCTCCGTGCGGCCCCTTCCATTTCCAACTGCGTCATGTTTCCCATCTCCGACCTCCCTATTGGTCATGACACTCACCAAGACGCTCTAATTACGTCAACAACCACCAAAGGGACACCCCCAAGAAGACCATATCTTTCCAGACCATTTCCGGTCCTGACCAGGGCACAGTAATTAAGGTCATTACAAAAAACGCGCATAAAAGCACGGCCAAAGGACGCCGCCACAACCGCAATATAAAACTTAACCCCTGAATCACAAAAAAGACGGCCAGTCCCCAAACCAAATACACGCTCGCGCCTGGCACATGAACGTCTTGCAACATCTTTAATGTTCCATCAAGATGTTCAATGGAATACCAAGCTGAATACCAGAGCGTCGCGGCCATACTTAACCGTAAACACCAAGGTCCAAACCCGCGATACTTGTCAAACAAGATCATATTGCGCTATTATAACATAAGTAACTTAATTAGTTAATCATCTGTCTCATATGAAAAAAATCATCTCACTGGCAACAACCGGTCTTCTAGTTATGGCCGCCCTTCCCGTCTTGGCCCAAGATACCGCCCCGACCTCAACCCCCCGGGCCAAACCAGACACGATCAAGCAGTTGCAAGAAAAATTAAAAATGAATCGCGATCAATTTAGAAATGATAAAAAAGAATTTCAAACCGGACAAAAAGAATTGCGCCAAGAAGTCAAGCGAGAAATTAAAGACAAAAAAACCGTAAATCAAAACAACGCCGAAGCCATGAGACAACACCGAGCCGCCATTGAAACGGCCCGCAAGGAATACTTGGCAACCGCTCAAGCTGCCCGTGAAACATTTCAGCAAGCCATGAAAACCGCCCAAACAAAATTTGAAGCAGCCAAAAAAGCAGCTCTCGCGGCCTACCAAGCAACTGCCCCAGCCGCGCCAGCTCCAGCCAATGTGACTGTGCCCACGACTGTCGTCCCAACAGTGCCGACACCAACCGTAACTCCAACCTCTACTCCCTAAACACTAAAAAAATCCAAAGGATAAGCCAACCAGCCAGCTTCGGCCTCACGCTTGAGCCAAACATAAGCCGCGCCCTCTTTAAAATCAACCATCACCCGAGCAATAGTATTTTTATTAAACACACCGGTTAACTGGTCGCCAGATTGGTCAGCTGTCAATTGCGCCATTTGCTCCAAACTCATGTGCGGCCGAGTTAACTCGCGAGCTGTTTGATAACGAAACTGACTAGAGTCGCTCGGCTTCACATTTTGCAGACGCGGCAACTCCGATAAATAATGATTCGTATGAACAAATGGCAACAGCGGGCCTGACCAAATTAATTTTTTAGTCGAACTTTCTAAATTAAAAACTTCGCCCGAACGATGAACAAAAATATGATTAAACCCGGACGAACGTGGTAGGGTCTTAAATTTTGCTAAATCGCCAGGCGGATGCGCTGTTTCAGATAACCACCGACTGATGATAGTACGAGGAATGCCAACTTGTCGATCGCTTTGATTTAAAGAATTAATCGCTTGTAGCCAACCATAACTATTAATACTCAAGGCATTCTCACCCATGGTGCGCTGATAGAATAACTCCAAAACAGTCAGTTTGCCCACAGTTTTTTTAAGCAAACAAACAGCGCTGGCATCGTCATGCTCCCAGTCTTCGTTATGCGCCACCATCAGACCGTTGTTAGTGACAACGGTCGTACAATGTTCTAATTCCTCAAATTCATCTTCCAAACTCAAAGTCCACAGCTCGGGAAATTCTACTCCCGCCGCTTGCGCCACCGCTTTCAGTTCTTCAATCTGCTCAGGGAAATAATGCTCCGTTGAGGCGAGGTATGTGCGCGCGCGATCTACCGTCTTGCCCCACGCTGTTATCTTCTGCCCCCGCCGCAAAGCCAGATGTAAATCAACTTTAAATAAAGTCCCCAACCTTAGGCCGAGCTCATATCGATCAGACGCTACTACTTCATAATAATGGTTATGCCTACGCATTATGGTGTACTCTTACTCAGGAGATGCGGTACCCAGACCGCCTTGCTTTAAGAGATCCTGATATTGTTTTAACATTTCGTTAATGTCAGTTGGGACTCCGCCAGCGCCTACTGGTTTTTTATCCTTGTCGGGCAGAGGGATTGAACCCTTGGTCGAGGGCGGACTAGCCGACGGTCCGCCAGCTGGCGGAGGCGGCACACTAGGAAGATTTGGTTTAGGTGGCGTGGTAGATCCGCCTTGATCAGAAGACTTTAAAGACCCGGAAGTAATTCTTAAGGGGGGTATCTTCAGGACCAGGCCAGGAAAACTAAAAGGAAATTTACCAAAAGCAACTATGGCTCCATCTTTACCCAGATCCTGCTGTAAAATGCCTTCTAGTTGTAATTGTTTACCGGCTCCCAAAGTGTCACTACTTGACTCCCCCGCATGCCCTTCAAGAACTAGTTTGTCTGCCTTGATAATTAAATCTTGGGGCGGGGTATAAGTACTCTGTGTATAGGTCCCGATACGAACCAAGGTGATGGGGAAGGCTTGACCCGATTTGACTCCTGCTAAATTAAACAAGAGACGAGTCCGATCAGTGGTTCTGCCTTGACTATTTATCGCATTACTGCTAACACCGCCCAAATTCAATTGAAACGTACTGTTATCTATACCACTCGTATCTTGCACCACATCCCAAGAAGTCTGCCAACCCGGCGTACCCTCTTTGGCCGCTTCCTTAGGACTACCCACCGAAGTTATGGTTTGCGTGCCGTTGGAACTTATTATTCCAGGCATGGAGAAGGTATAGGGAACATTGTCGGTCTGCTCAATTTTATACGAGGCTTCGCATTTAGGCTCGATCGCCTTGGCCCGCGCCTCAATATCTCCAAAACCCAAAAGCTGTGCCAATTCAATAATTTTAAGTATGACGCGATGAGCTTCCGGACCGGGCCGCGCTTTACATTCGTCAATGGCCTTGGTCGCCAGTTTATCTAACGTCTTATGGGCCGCTTTCTGGAGACGAGAGTCAAGATCTCCAAAACCGAGAGCTTGCGCCACACCATCTACACCTAAAATATCTTGCAAAGCCTGCAAACTAGGATTTTGTTCAGCTAAGGCAATGGCCAGATCAGCCACCGTGGCCAATTGCTCATGCGCCTGATCCCATAATCGATTTTCTTCTGCTTCGGACATGTCGCCGCGCGCTTGTCCTTGTTCGATTTGGTCAAGCGTCGGGAGCAAACTATTCAATCCTTGAGCCACTGGCGTTGACAAACCTCCGCTCGTGCTGGCACGGGCGGCCGTCCCCGGGCCATTCACATGTCCACCCACATAACTTAAATGCCGCAACTGGGCGCGATACTCGGTTGAAGAAACAGCGATCGTTTTTAAATCCTCCCATTTTTTTGTTTCCGGATACCAGTAAGCCAAAGTAAAGCCGCGCGGCGCTCGACTTTTTAAACGCATGGTAAAAGTTGTGGCCGTGGCAAACTTTGTGCCATGTGGTTCGATTTGGTAAAACCCGCCCACCGCGCCGTCTGGCCTAGCCGATAACGGCGCCTCTTTAATGGAAACTTTAGTGTTAGACTTGAGCGCGCCGGCCGGAACATTCAGTCTACCTGAACCACCAGCCAAACTTTTAATCCCAACTCCCCCACCGGACGATCCCAGCGTCTGCTCTGACGGCGGCAGTTTACCACCGCCTAATAAACCTGACTGCCAAGCATACCAACCCCCGCCCACCAAAATCAGAACTACTATTACTCCAATGATTGCTTTTTTCATAATAGATACATTATACTAATCTTTCCTAAAGAAGCCAAATCACCATCAACACCCCGCCTAAAACCAAACGATACCAGCCAAACAGCGAAAGTGTATGATTTTGTAAGTAACGAATAAACCATCGCATAACCAAATAGGCGGAAATTAACGCGGTCAGCCAGCCGACCAATAAAAGACTCCCGCTAGAAACAGTACTCACCAAAACTTCGCGCATTTTCCAAAGGTCATAGACGCTGGCCGCTAAAATAGTTGGCACGGCCAACAAAAAAGAATAACGCGCCGCTTCGCCGCGACGATAACCGAGCACCATCATAAAAACCATGACCGCGCCAGCCCGCGACACACCGGGGACAACGGCCAGCGCTTGGACCAAACCAATCAGCAGGGCTTGGCGAACTGTCAGACGACTAACTTCTTGTTCCAGCACTATATGTCTCCCAGCCACTAAACGCTCCATCATTAAAAAGACCAGTCCCATGGCGATAAACGCCACCACCATAAGGCCGCTTGACTCAAAAAAGAAAGTTTTAATAATTTTATATAAAACAAAACCAACCAAGGCGGTCGGCACAAACGACAGACAAACATTTTTAATAAGCGTCCGGTCGCGCCAAAGCTCACGACCGTATAAAACCAAAACCGAAATAATGGCGCCAGATTGGATTGCTACCTCGAAAAGTTTAAGAAAATCCGTCTGCGGAAGACCGAGAAAACGGCTAGTGAAAATAAGATGGAACGTCGAAGACACCGGCAAAAACTCGGTTAAGCC
>CAZHTB010000040.1:0-7371 GCA_964535685.1 uncultured Gammaproteobacteria bacterium | reverse complement strand
TTTTTACAAATGAGCGTTTGTAGTTCCCGCATCTGTCGCAAGATTGGCTGTTCCACGACTACGTCCGGACCCAGGTCAGCGATAAATTTTAAAATAATTTGCCGCGCCAAGTCTTGGTGAGCGTTTTCTCGGCCGCGCAGTTGCATGCTGATTTGAATTTTGTGTCCGTCAACCAAAAATTCGCGCGCTTGTTCCAGTTTGGTTTGTAAATCATGCTGGCCAATCCGTAGTCCGAGACGCAATCCCTTGATACTGATTTCTTTGGCCGAGGCTTTTTGTTTTTTGAGTCGTGTTTGTTCTTCGTATTTTAGTTGTCCAAAATCTAAAAATTTGGCTACCGGTGGGTTGCCATTGGGATCAACTTGAATTAAATCGTAGCCGCGTTCCTTAGCCAAGGCCGAAGCTTTTTCGGTCGTGAGCACGCCAAGCATTTCGCCGTTTTCATCAATAACGCGCAGTTCCGGCACGGTGATATTTTGGTTGGCCACGTAACGACTTTGCGGCTTTGTTTGCTGGCGGCGCCAAGCGCGATGGGCGAGATAGTGAGGCATTTTTTTAGAATTAAGAATAAAGAATTAGGAATTAGGAATGTGGCGTGATTCTTAATTCATAATTCTTAATTCTCGAATTTCCCGAGCAATATCACGCGCTTTGATGCTCGCCCGTTTGTCAGCTTTGTGTTTGCCACGGGCTAAACCTAGGCGGACCTTTAATAATCTCCTCTTAGTATAGACAGAAAGGGGTACTAACGTCAATCCCCGTTCATGCAAGGACGCTCGTAGCTCCGCGATTTCCGCTTTGTGGAGCAGTAGCTGGCGCGGGCGTTCCGGGTCGTAGTTTAGTTGCACCATCTTGGCCGGAGCGTATGGGGAGATGTGTGCGTTGGTAAGCCAAACCCGTCCGGCGCGGTCAATGGTCACAAAAGCACCCTGCAAGCTCATTTGTCCTTTTTTGACGGATTTAACCTCTGGTCCGGTCAAGACTAAACCACCCTCCCATTCAGACAGGATAGTGTACTCAAAAAAAGCCTTTTTGTTGCGAGCGAGTTCAGACACAGGCGGTTGACGATTAGGCTTAAAGTTCGCTATAATCAAGGTATCAATTTTATGGCTAAAAGTAAATCCCTATCTTTTGTTTTGGCTATCGGGATCATTTTTTTTGTTTCAAGTGGTTGGCCCTTGCCGAGTAAGGCCCTGATTCCTTCCGATACATATTATCGTGAGCAAGTATACTTGCGGGCCGTGCATGCTGAACCAGCCTGGGACGTGGGTACAGGTTCGTCGCAGGTGGTAATCGCGGTCCTAGATTCGGGGGTACAAATTACCCATCCTGATCTGGTCGAAAATATTTGGAATAACTCGGGTGAGGTGGAAAACGGTCAGGACGATGATCACAACGGCTATGTTGATGATGTGCATGGGTGGAATTTTGTAGACAACGTCGCGGACCCATCCCCTAAGATAACCGGCGACTATCGGGTGCCAGCCATCATTCATGGCACTATGGTCGCGGGGGTCGCCGCGGCGACCGGCAGTAATGCGCTTGGGGTTACGGGCGTGTGTTTTCGTTGTAAGATTATGCCGCTCCGTGTGTTGGACGGACAAGGGCGCGGCGATGTGGCTAGTGTCATTGAGGCAGTTGATTACGCCGTGCGCATGCGTGCTAATGTTTTGAATTTAAGTTTTGTTGGCGTGCACGGCAGTCCGGCCTTGGGTGAGGCTTTGCAACGGGCGTGGCGAGCAGGCTTGGTTATTGTGGCGGCGGCCGGCAATGAGGGCGAAGGGCAAACAGTTGACATGGATGTGACACCGCAGTACCCGGTTTGCATGGAGTCAGCCGAGAATAGTATTATTGGCGTAGCCGCGGTTGATGAAAATAATAAACTGGCGGCGTTTTCCAATTATGGCAAGCGTTGCGTGGATATCGTGGCGCCCGGTACTAAATTTGTTGGTTTACAGCCGGTATTTGCGAATGAGCCAAATTTTCGTCAGGCCTATGGCGGCTGGTGGGCCGGTACTTCTTTGGCTACAGCCGTGGTGTCTGGCGCGGCCGGACTTATTAAATCAACCTACCCCAACCTGACCAACGCCGAGATTCGTGATCGTCTGTTACAGCACACTGATAGTTTGGCTCTGCAAAATCCAGAGTTATACACTAAGCTTGGCGCGGGATTGTTGAATATTTATAGTAGTCTTGTCCCACCGCACGTTGAGGTGGCGACTGCTGATACCAATTATCATTATCCGGGCATTGTGACTGCGTTTTCGGATAAGGGTAAGGCTTATGTGCGGATTTTTGATCACCGGGGTCGTTTGTTGCGCCAATTTTTAGCTTTTGATGAACCTATGGATAACGCCAGCGTGGCGGTTGGTGATTTGGATGGTGATGGGGTGACGGAAATTGTGGTCGGAGTGGGGCGGGGCGCCAAGCCGGAAGTCCGCATTTTTAATGAGAGCGGCGAGGTTTTGGGCAAGTGGCTGGCCTATCAGAAAAATTTCCGTGGTGGAGTAGCGGTGGCAGTGGGTGATGTCAATGGCGACGGCAAGGACGAGATTGTGACCGGCGCGGGCTCTGGCGGCGGACCACATGTGCGAGTGTTTGATCGGGCCGGTACTTTGGTCAGTCAGTTTTTTGCTTACGACAGTAATTTTCGCGGTGGGGTAGCGGTGGCGGTGGGTGATGTTAACGCTGATGGCAAGGACGAAATTGTGACCGGCGCTGGCTCTGGCGGCGGACCGCAGGTTAGAGTATTTAATGATCGGGGATTGGCCTTGAGTAGTTTTTTTGCTTTCCCCAAAGATTACAAGCAGGGCATTCGCGTGGCGGTTGGTACATTCGTGAATGCGGGCGGCGGCCGGATTGTGGTGACTCCAGCCTCGGCACGTGAGCCACTCGTGCGCATCTTCGATTTGCGTGGGCAGCTGGGCTTGCAGTTTCGCGCGTATCCTACTTCTTGGTCCGGAGGGCTTACTGTTACAACCGGCGACGTTGATGGTAATGGCACAGTAGAAGTGATTGTGGCTCCGGGTTCGGGTGGCTCGCAGGTACGTGTCTTTACGGAGAGTGGCGAAAGTTTGACGCAATTTTTTGCTTTTACCCCCAAATATCGTGGAGGGGTGAGCGTTAGCAGTAAATAATTTTTTATGACTCAAACTAAAACTTTTCAAAAAAAGAATATCGTGGTTACGGGCGTGGCGGGATTTATCGGCTCGCATGTGGCTGAACGCCTAGCCGCTCATCATCAGGTCATTGGGGTGGATGATTTTTCTCATGGTCAGGTGAGTAATTTGGAAAACTTATTACAGTCGCCGGATTTTATTTTTTTGCGACATGATTTGAATAAGCCACTGGATTTGGCTATTTTTCCAGAACTGGAGCGTTTTCAGATAAAATATCAGGGCGTGCAAGAGATCTATCATTTAGCTTGTCCAACTTCGGCTAAGGATTTTGATCAGTATCGTCTGGCCACCCTTAAGGCGAATTCTTTAATGATGATGAATGTTTTGGAGTTGGCTCTGGAGCATCACGCGCGATTGTTGCAGGCCTCATCGTCCGTGGTGTACGGTCCGCGGCCACCGCAGAATACGTATTTTCGTGAAGAAGACTGGGGTTCAGTGGAATTAAATTCTCCGCGTAGCTGTTACGACGAAGGCAAGCGTTTTGCCGAGACCTGTGTGGCCACCTACGCGCAAGTGCATGGGTTGGAAACCCGCGTAGCCCGCATCTTCCGGACTTACGGACCGCGTTTGCGTTTGAATGACGGCCAGATGTTATCTGATTTTATTGTGCAAGCGCTTGCTGGCGAGAATCTTGTTGTTTATGGGGACAAAGAATTTACCACGAGCCTGACGTTTGTTAGTGATATTGTGGAAGGGCTGATGCGTTTGATGGCGGCTGATACGGATCCGGGGCCGGTTAATTTGGGTACCCAGCAAGATTTTAAACTTGTGGATGTGGCGCAAGCAGTTTTAGAAGCAACTGGCTCGGCTTCTAAAATTGTTTTTCAAGATTCTTTGCCGTTTATGACATCGCTCGGACTACCGGATATCCGTAAGGCCAAAGAAGTATTGGGCTGGCTACCGGTGGTGTCATTGGCCGCGGGAATTGAACAGACGATTGAGTATGTGCGGGCAACGAAGATCTTAAAAAGGTAGTTATGAAAACCGTGGCCGTTATTCCCGCTTACAACGAGGCGTCAATGGTGGCTGAAGTGGTACGCGCTGTTAAACCAGAGGTTGATGAAGTGGTGGTGGTGGATGATTATTCGCGAGATGAAACAGGAGCTGAAGCGGCGGCGGCGGGCGCGTTCGTGTTGCGTCATCCGTTGAATTTGGGACAAGGCGCGGCTTTGCGCACGGGGACAGCTTACGCACTTAGACGTGGGGCTGGGATCATTGTTCATATTGATGCTGATGGTCAGCATGATCCGGCAGACTTGAAGAAATTGCTACGACCACTTTTGGAAGGTCGTGTGGTAGTCGCTATTGGTTCTCGGTTCGCGCCCGGCGGTCAAACTGTTGGTATGACCAGAAGTCGCGCTTGGCTTCTCACTTTAGCGCGACAGTGGTCATGGTGGTGGACTGGTCTCAAACTGCATGATCCGCAAAATGGCCTGCGCGCTATGACGCGACAGGCGGTCGAGCGGCTTCATTGGCAGCAGGATCGTGAGGCGCACGCTTCGGAAATTTTAGAGGAGATTGCTCGGCTAAAATTATCGTATGTGGAAGTGCCGGTCACGGTGCGTTACTCGGAGTATAGCAGGGCTAAAGGACAAAAAAATATTAATGCCTGGCGCATTGTCTGGCGACTTATTCTAGGGAAGCTTACTATTTAATAAATGTCATCCTGAGGAGTCCACCGCTTAGTGGGAGACGACGTGAGGATCCCCGGCCGGAGATCCCTCCCCCGCTTCTCGCGAGAGGCGGGGGAGGGATGACAGTTCATAAGTATGTTGTTAAGAATTTTCATTTTATTGTTCGTCGTTGTCTCGCTCGCCAAAGTCCTGACGGTTTTTCGGCGCGGACAATTACGGCGCGGTCCGCTGGCGTTGTGGACGATTTTATGGTTAGCTATCGCGGTGGTGGCGCTGGTGCCTGATATTAGTTCGCGTCTAGCACACCTAGTGGGAGTCGGCCGCGGGGCAGACCTGGTTGTTTACGGCTCAATTTTAGTGCTGTTTTACGCGGTGTTTCGTTTACTTATTAAACAGTCGTACCTAGAGCAAGAAATCGCGGATTTGGCCAAAGTCTTGACCATCAATGAAGCTGAAAAAAAATATGATCAAAACCGCCGTTAGTATTTTAGCGTATCATGGAGAAGAGTACATGCCGGAGTTGTTGGCCAGTATGTTGCGTCATGACGTCTTTGACGAAGTGGCGGTCATTGTCGTGGATAACGCGGTCTCACCAGCCATGCAAAAAATTGCCGCGGAGTGGGCACCGAAGTTCCCGCATTTTTATTATTTGCCGCAGACAATTAATACCGGATTTACCGGCGGCAACTTAATTGGCATTGCCAAAGCTAAAGAGTTGGGGGCCGAGTCCATTCAGTTTTTAAATCAGGATGCCTTGGTCGGACAAGACTGGCTCTCCGAAGCGCGGCGGGTTTTGGGGCAGGATCCAACCTTAGGTGCTGTGCAATCTAGAGTCATGCTCTGGCCGGAAAAAGATTTGGGTAATAGTTATGGCGACAGTTTACATTTTACCGGTTTTGGCTATGTTAATGGTTATCGTCAGCCTTGGCTCGGCGGAGATGCCTTACTGGAAATTATCGGGTATCCTTCTGGTGCGGCCGCTTTGTATCGTATTTCGGCTTTAGACGACATTGGCTCGTTTGATCCGGAAGCTTTTATTTATCATGATGATCAGGATTTAGGCATGAAATTGCATCTGCGCCAGTGGCGGGGGGTATTAGCGCCGACCTCTATCATGTATCACAAATATCGTCCGAGCATTACGGCTTTCAAATTTTTTTGGGGTGAGCGCGGACGTTGGCTCGTGATACTTAAGTTTTATAAATGGCCAACACTCTTGTTGCTGTCGCCCATGTTGCTGTTTTGGCAACTCATGACGTTTGGTTACTCGGTTAAAGAAGGTTATCCCAAAGAGTGTTTCAAGGTTTGGGCCAAACTTTGGGGGGAACGCGCTTACATTAAACGTATTCGCGCCTTTCTTCAGTCGCGGCGTAAAATTTCGGATCGCGAGTTTACTTCGCACTTAACTGCCAAACTCCCACGCGTGCAGATTCCGCGTGTTATCGCTTGGATTCTTCAACCTATTTTGTATGTCTATTGGTGGACTTTGCGGACAGTGATGTGGTGGTAGTATGAAAATTGTCCATGTCACAGCCGTGTATCCGCCGGTGCGTGGGGGAATGTCAGTCGCCCCATTTGATCTAGTAAATGAATCAAAAAAACGCGGACATGAAGTCTTGGTTTTTACTCCGGCGGTTGCTGGCAGGGGAGAAATATCAGGCGTAATTTCATTGAGGCCATGGATTCGCGTGGGGCATGGCGCTTTTTTACCGCAGCTTTTTTGGCGTTTGCCAGAGTGTGATGTTTTGCATTTGCATTATCCTTGTTTTGGGCTTAGTCATGTCGCGTGGAAATGGAAAATATTTACTAAACGCGGCCGTGCGGCTAAATTAGTTTTGCACTACCACATGGATCCAACGTTGCAAGGTTGGATGAAGATTTTTTGGTGGGTAGAAAGAAAATTTGTTTTGCCTTTTTTGCTCAAAGTGGCGGATCGAGTCGTGGTCAGCTCGCGTGATTATGCGGAACATTCGGCGTTGGCTCCGTATCTGGCCAACCTCGGTGACCGGCTGGTAGAAATTCCGTTTATGGTGGACACGAAAAAGTTTACGCCACGCGAGCGCCGGCAGAATGATGTGCCGCTGGTCATGTTTTTAAGCGCCTTGGATAAACAGCATTATTTTAAGGGTTTAGATATTTTACTACCGGCCATGGCTAAAATTCCGCAAGCCAATTTATTGGTCGTTGGTGGTGGCGATCAACAGGCCTTACCTGCCTTGCCGGCAGGCAGGTTCGCACCATCAGTAGAACAGTTGGGAATAAAAAATAGAGTGCGGTTTGCGGGGGCGGTGCCGGACGATAAAAAAATTGAGTATTACCGCTCGGCTGATGTGTTTGTTTTGCCGTCTATCAATCGCGCCGAGGCGTTTGGCATTGTGCTCTTGGAAGCGCAAGCTTGTGGCGTGCCAGTGGTGGCAAGCGATTTGCCGGGCGTCAGAACGGTATTTAAAGAAGGGGAGACGGGGCTAAAGTTTAAAACTGGCGACGTGGAAGATCTACGATCTAAGATTCAAGATTTACTGGCTGACGAACCTAGACGTATGGCCATGGGCATTCAA
>CAZHTB010000039.1:0-8918 GCA_964535685.1 uncultured Gammaproteobacteria bacterium | reverse complement strand
CCTTGCTGTAAATTTTTACTCACGCAAATAACTTCATCCGCGACCAAGTACATCAACCGCTCGCCTAATTGCAACATGAAACGCGCGACTGGCCCCCATTTCTGGTGCAGACCATCAATGCCTTGGGACGTAGCCACAATTTTAATTTTTGGCCACAATAATTTTGGTAACCAAATCAATAGGGACGGACCGTGTCCTTGAAAATGCATAATATCAACATCAGCCCAAGTCGCGTGCAAGATGGCTAAAAAAGTATGACTAATCGTGTCCAAATGTTTAGTATGAATGCTCGGTAAAACCAAAACTCGTGGACCGGCACCGCGTTTACGCAAGACACCATTAACTAAGTGGTACTCCCCGACCATCTTATTCACATAGTGCGGCCGCGCGTACACCAAAACCTCGTGTCCGGATTTTACCAGCCGAGTCGCGACTTCTTGGACGTGCTTTTCAATGCCACCTTGAGTGACCGGCACGCCTTTTTGTCCAATAAATGCAATTTTCATAGGGTTTTAATGGCTTTTTATCGTAACTGATCATATTACCATAAACAAATTAATCTGTCAAGCTCAAAAACTCCCGACACTGGGCGAGAGTTTTTAGATTGCCACGTTCCCCAATTCCTAGGAATTGGGGAACTCGCAATGACACTGCTACATGTTACATGCTTCATGCTACTTGCTACGCATGAAACGGCTTGGCCACCTCGGCTCTGGCTTCTTCACTGCTCAAATCTATAATCGCCTGCACGCGTCGTTGGAGCTGACGCGGATCTTCAAGCGCAACACGCGGCACAGCTTCCGGAGTACCACGTTGCGAAGCGAGCTCGGTATACCTCATACTTGTTTCCAAAACTTTGCGCTTAGCTATAAAATACCAAACTAAGGCGTCATAACGCCGCTCCGCGGTCAAGCGCTCGGCCCCACTTCTAAAGCCGCGGCGAATATCCTTTACTCCTCCATCAACACTGCTCAAAGCTTGCAAGATAGCCCGACGAACCTGATCGGTGGGAATACGCTCTGGCGCAAACGCTTCGGCCGCGGCCGTCGCAATCTCCGAAGATGGTATATCTTGCGTGAGACGACGCAGACGTAAATCAAACACCGCTTCCCACCAGCGCGCGTCAGTCAAATATTTATTGACCTGAGCCGCCACCTCAACTGACGGCTTGGTTTCTTGTGATTCAACTTTTAGGGTAGCGGCTTGATCTCGGACCAAACGATCCCATTTATATCTAAAAGCAAACAAGGTCTCGCGCAGGAGACGCTGTTCTTCAAATGACAATTGACCATCACTATTAATTTTCTGCCGCCAGTGTTCTAAAGGAAACGGCACCGTATCACCAGTCGCTCTGGTCGTAAGCTTGGCCACTTTGATCGCTTTAGGAAATTCCTCCCAAGCCTCATCAACTAAACTCGCAAACTGTTCCTTGGCATGAACCAAGGCACGCTCACGAACAGCGGGTCGACGTTCTAGCTGGGCGTCTGTTCCTTGATACATTAAAAATTTTTTCAACGTATCTCTATAACCCGTCAACTGCGCGGCTTTCAATTCCAATGACTTGGCGTCAGTGCTCCCAACTAAATCAAACATGAATTCATCACCTATGTTCCTCGCCTCACGATCCTCAAGCTCTAAACCGCGACGCTTAGCCTCAACCTCTAAAATCTGGACTTCTTGCAAAAGCCCGAGCACGCCTTTTTGCAATTGCCGCGTTTCGACTTGTCCAGAAGTTACAACTTCTTGCTGGGTACTAAATTCTCTCATAAGCTGTGACGTTGAATCAAAGCTAAATCTTGCGCCAACTCATCGTCCACTGACTTGGTCACGGCCGCGTAATATTCACGCTCTAAATTACCAGCCACCTCTTTTAGTTCAGTCTCGGTGAGACGCGCCAAGGAATTCAACCATGACTCCTGAATGTCAGGCGACAATTGCAGAGCTGTCATTAAAAACTTGATACGATGTTCTAAAACGTGACGATCTTCTGACATATAGCACAAAGCATGTAGCATATAGCACAACTCGTGTTACATGCTACAAGTTACATGATTTATGGTTTAACGAAACCCTTACCCACAGCAATTGAATCGCCTGTTAGATTGGTGGTCAGTGGTGGTAATAAAATTTTAATAGGTTGGTTGGTAACACTACCTTGACCAGTAAAAGATTGCTCAAGCACTAACGGTGGAGCTTGACCAGTTTGTGAGGCGGTTGGAGTGAACGCAATTTCAAACGCCGCTTCAGGTCCGGGAGTGTTGTAACCGTCCCAAGCTTTTAACTCACCAACGCGCCAGGTAACTACCCCGCTATCGCGAGCATATTCCAACGGCTCCTTGGCACTGACCTGTCCGGTCCAACGCACGCCTGAAGCCAAACGCATCGTGACCAGTCCGTCTTGTGCCGCGCTCGTCGTATTACTTAATTTTAAAAATACCCAATAGCGCGTCTCACGTCCGACTCGCGGCGGCAGTGGCCCCCGACCTAATTGTTCACCACCAAAAGCAAAGTAACGTACAGCTGTTTCTAAATTTACCACAGTTTCCAGTGGCAGGGACGACAAAATCCCGCGCACCTTGAGCGCCTCGGCTGAACGACTGGATTGAATATAAGACAGGGCCACTTCTGCCGGCAAATTACTAACTGTTTCATGGCTCGTCAACACAATCGGCTTGCGCACCTGCACAAAAAATTGTAAATCACCGCTGGCCCCCGGTTCCAGACGAGTGAGCGTCGGCCGTCCGAGCACACTCCATCTCAACTGGTGTTGTCCATTATCTCGCGCTTCAGCTGACGAGAGTGTGGCCAAAACAAAATAATCTGGCGAAAGATTTGTTTCTATGACCAAGTTTTCTATCACTTCTGACTCATTGTTTTGATAATGAATAGAAAAAGGTAAAACCTCACCCGGACGAACCAGACTGCGGCCGTCAGTCACAGTCATGGTCACTGCCACACGAGAAGACACTACCCGCACCCCGATTTCCTCACGCACTTGCGGATAAAATTCATCTTGTTCGCGCACTCCGGCTTCAACTGTAATTTTTTCTGATGATTCTTTAGATAAAAACGAATTTCCCCGCAACACCACTTCTTGATTTTGTCTTGGGGACAAAGACGCGGTAAAAGTCGGCGAACCCAAACTTTTAATACCGGATGAAGCTGACCAATTGCCACTAGCTTTATAAGTTTGATCGCTGGAATTTTTTAACACCAAAGTCCACTCGGCCGACTCCCCGGTCACGACCGTAGTCGGCCCCTTGAGATCAAACATAAGTTCACTGCCTTCCGGGCGCACGACTAAATGAGATAATTCTTGATGATGTTTTTCTTTACGATCATAATCGCTGGTCAACACAATATCCTCGCTGGCAAAACTGCCGTCTGCTTGCAGTCGTCCCAATATCCGCCCCTGCCACGCCACTTCCGTACTCGCGCCCGGTGGCAAAGTGGCTAGCGACAAAGCAGAATCATTAGCTTCTATTAAAACATTTTTAGGAGCGTGCAAACCAACCTTAATGTTAGTCAGCGGATCTTTGGAAGTATTAGTGAGACGCACTTGCCACTCGCCTCTGGCCAAACTTTTGAGCGGCTCTTTATTGACTAATTTAAAACTAATAACCGGGGCAAACAAAATAGGCGCGATCCATAAATAGCCAATCAGCACGCCTAAAATTACCACTACCCCACTCAAGGCCAGATCAATAATAAGATGATGGCGCTTTTTATGATAATGTTTATAATAACGCGAACGAATCGGCTCCAAGCAAACTTTAGCGCTGGTGCCAGCGATGCGCACGCAATGTTCGGCCACGCGATGATGAAAAGGTTTTTCTTCAGACATAGTATTAACACTATACCATTTATTTACTAAACGCGGTAGTAAAAACGTTCGTGGTCAGGGCTAAAATTTCTGATTTCCCGTCCTGATCCAAATCAGCCGCTCCAACCCGCACTCCGACTTTAGCCGTACTGGAAAAAGGTGTAAACTTTTTCAGTAAAGTACCATTAGCACGATACAGAGAAATTTCTGGACGCGCGCCAAAACCAGTACCAGCAATAATCGTCAGCCCTTCAGACAATGAAAGACGGCCGAGCGCCACGGGCACGCCGAAACGTTGGGCCGGTGTTTGCACGAAAAATTGTTTTAATTTTGTTTCATCGCCGCGAAAAATTCTAACCTCGGGACGGCCCTGATTTGGTCCGACCACAATCTCATCACGTCCATCAGCGTCAGTATCCCCAACTGCCAGATAGGCCCCGCCCTTATATTTAGGCCCGAACGGCAAAAAACCAGTGTCACGCACTTGTCCGGTTGAGCGATAAATTTTTATCATCCCTCCTCGCTCCTCGCGAGGCGCCACTATAATTGAAAGCTGGTCATCGCCTAAAACATTACCCACCGCCAAACTTAAGGGTCCGCTAAAACCATTATCAAATGGCGTAAACCGCGCGAGTTCACTGCCGTCAGCCCGCGACACTGTAACCAAGCCTCGGTACGCCACAATAAATTCCGGCTGGCCGTTACCATCAACATCGGCTTCAATAATTTCACTGCCACCACGATACCTGCTTTCATAAGTAAAAAACCCTGTACGCTTGACCACTCCATCAGCACTAAACACGCGCGTAAAAGCGCCATTAGGATAGGCTACGCCAGTCACTTTTTCCAGGGGCCGCAACAAAATCACACCGTCATGCGCGGGAACTACCACCTCACTGACAATAAAACCGGAATTAACGACCACGTCCTGCTGGCCGTGCAAATGTTCATATTCAGAATCAAACGAAATAGTCTTGTCTTCATCACCACTGTTAACTAAGACAATTCCCTGCTTAAAATCGCGGCGATAAACTCCAGGCTCGCCAAAGGCCTGACCGTTCCAAGCCTGTGCCGGACCGACTGGAGCACCAAGAAAAGCATCGTACTCATCATACCACCACAACGCGCCGTGATCTTTGGTGCCACTATCAAAACTAAAAAATCCATTGCCGAGGAGCGCTGAAGTTAAACCCAAACGCAATTGCCGAAAATTATTACGCTCGCCCGTGTTGTCCGTGTCGCTGGCAATTATATTGGTAACAGGCCCTTGAACATTTTTTTCCAAACGCCAATACGCCGCCATAGAATCACGCCAACGTCCGTTGCCCTCCCAAGGCGTGGGAAAACTTTCAAAAATTCTGCCATTAATAAAAGGCCAAAAATCCGGATGCGAACTGCCATTGATTAAAATAAGTTTGCCTGGGATCACTTGCCCTCGCGTTCCGGCTAAGATCGCGCTCAAACCGTCCCGCCACAGTTGATTGGCACGTCCGGCTTCATCAACTTGTCCATCACCCTCTATATCAATATTGCCATTATTCGCAAAAGAGATCGCGCTATCAACTTCGTCATACATCACGCCATCCCAAAAATTGTCTGCTAAAATATTGGTCGCCACAAAACGCGCCAAATATTCAGCCCAGCCACTGGCCACGTTAAGCGCGGTCGTGCCGGGCCAGAGCGTAATTTTTTTACCGGCCGCGTCGTGCAAATACCAATTGTTTTGAATGCCACTAACTAATTTTTGATGCAGACTGTCATGCCAGATACTGTTGATGGCACGAATCGGCACGTAGGCTAACAAAACCAAACGTGGATTAAGGGCTCGCAATTTGGCCACGGCCTGACGATTATACACTTGCGCTTCAGCCGGTAAAATCACCACGTCATAGCGCGCCAAAAAGGGCAGATCGCTGTCGCGCAAATCAGTGCCTGCCTTAAGATGATAATTCGCCACGCGCACAAATTTGTCCGCTACCGGCGCGGCGGCCGTTGGGCTGACCAGGCTAAATAAAAAAGTCATTGCGAGGAATGCAGTGACGAAGCAATCTCTAAACTTTAAATAATGCCTTAAATCTGTCATAACAAACTAGAATAGCATAACTTTTTAAATAAATCAAGCGGGCCAGAGTTTGAATTTTTGTCGGCCTTGATGCCGGAACGAGCATGGCGTCCAGCCGAAAAATTTCCTGCCGTCAACGGAGTTCCGGCGCTCCAGCGGCGCCGGCCTCCTCCGGTCTCGATTGCAAACCCTTAACGGGACCAAGCTTTGCAACCTCCGACAGGTGCCGTCAAGAAAATTTTCGGCTGGACGAGCGACGGTGCTAGGCAGTGAGACGGCACGCCGGGACGGCGAGCGTAGACAAAAATTCAAACTCTGGCCCGTTCGTAAATCTGCATCATGGCTTTGTAATGTCGCTCTACTGAAAATTCCTTTGCCCGCGCCACGCCGCGTCGCGCCACAGTTTCCACCTCTGCCGTATGCTCCGAGACATAACGTAATTGCTCGGCCCAAGCCTGACTGTCGCCTGGCGTAACTAAAAATCCGGCGCTTCCCACAACTTCTGGCAATCCGCCAATTCGAGAAGCTACCACTGGCACGCCGAGTGCCATAGCTTCCAACGCCACTAACCCAAAAATTTCATACCAAAGCGATGGCACGCAAACCGCGAGCGCCCCACTCATCAACTGCCAGACCTTGGCTCGCGATTGATGTCCTAAAAATTCTACCCGCTCACCCAAACCCAGCTTAACCGCCAAAATTCGCAATGATTTTTCTTCCGGACCGCCGCCAATAATTTTAAGACGAACAGAAGATCTAAGTTGGGCCAAAGCTTGCAGAAGCACGTCTACGCCTTTTTCTCCTGACAACCGTCCAGCGTACAAAAAATACGCCTGCTCGCCTATCGCTGGTGATCGAACTAAAGTAGGCAAATCCGGCGATAAAAAATACGGCACAACTCGTACCCGCTCGGCCGAAAAACCAGACCGCACTAACAAATCTTTGACAAAATTAGTGGGCGCGATAAAATATTGCACGACTTGTTTATAAGTTCCCCGCCAGCGCTCAAACAAAAAACCAGCCTGTGACAAAAGACGCGTTGGGCCAAATAAACTATAATTGGCATTAATCAAAGCGTAATCATTCACCATCATCACGACTGGCAAATGCCGAGAGCGCGCCACATCCAAAACACTGGTAGATAAATGATGATAAAGATTATTCACGTACAATAAATCCGGCTTAAAATCCTCGCAGAGTTTAGTAAAATTTTTCTTAGCCTCAAACGAATAAAAAAATCTGCCAGCCGCCTTGGCCAAATAACGCGGCGACCAACTTGGTTTTTGTAAATTTGTTTCGGAAATAAAATAGCGGCTCCAAGGAGTTGGTAAATTATACCGGCCCAACATGGCAAACGGCGCGACTTCATGTCCACGCTGACGCAAGGCCTCGGCCCAATCCAAAACATAGTTGGAAGCCCCATCGCGGTAGTAGTAGTGTTTGTGAGCGAATATAATTTTCATATAGCATGTAACTTGTAGCATGTAACACAAAAAGTTACATGGTTCGTGTTACATGGTTCGTGGATAAAACCGTGACCATTCCCCCTAAAATCCAAACATACGGCGCTAGGGTTCGCACTTCAAAATACGTACCAAAGAGTCCCTCCACACTAAACGCCACAATGACTCCGAGTGTGCTCAACGCCAAACCCTTAACCCAACCCTGACTTTTTTTCCACAAAGCCGAGGCCTGGCGAAACAGTCTGACCAACAACCAAATATAAACAATCAGCCCAAGCGTGCCAAGCTCCCCCCACAATGAAAACCAATTATTATCAATGTAGCCCTCGGTGCCATACACGCCAAACGGAATGCCAGCTTGGTCATAAGCAGTCGTGCGATGAAGCGCGGCCGCCGCACCGCCGCCATATTGTCCCGGACCAACGCCGAGCACCGGACTTAACGGCACGATTTTGGTTGGGGTCGCCACCATAAAATACAACCGACCCAAGCCATAAAATTCTCCTTCCCATCTAGCTCGCGAAAATACTTCAAAAAAACGCTCGCTCAAAGTTTGACTTGGGGTGTCGTGTAAAACAGAAACTTGCACTTGGGAAAAACCAAGCAACAGTGCCACCACAATCGCCGCCGCCACAAAACCACGCTTAACCCAAACATCTTTTTTGTAAAACCAACCAATGACCGCGAGGCCGGCTAAAAAACCAAACCAGGAGAGACGGGAGTAAGTCAATACTAACGCGATGAGACCAATTAAAAGAATTAAGAATTTAGAATTAAGAATTAAGGTCCAACGATTAGATATTCTTGATTCATAATTCTTAATTCTTAATTCATACCATAAACCAACAGCCACCAGAAGCCAGAGACTTAAAAAACTTCCGAGCTGATCGTAGCGTCCGAGCGTGCCAAAAACGCGCGTGCCATAATCCCAAAGCTGTGCGCCGCCGGTTGTTAATTGCAATCCACCAAGATAACGTGGCGCGCTGTCCACGGATAAAAAATTATCAAGTGGCGCGCCAATGATGGCTTGTAAAACTCCGAGCACACTTTCCAACAAAGCCAGTCCGAGCAAAGCCTTAACTGTCCCGCGCATCCAGTTTTCATCCGGTCGCAGGGCCACTACTACAAAATACAATAAGATGAAACGAAAAATTTGCCGCAAGCCAATCAAAGCTACTTCAACCGGTACGAGATTAAACAACCAAGACAACAGACCAACGGCTATCAAACATAGCAGAGGCAAAGCAAGTGGTGTTTCAATTAATTTTTTCTCACGTACCACGTGCCAGACTGCTCGCGCTACCAACGCATACAACACTACCTCGGGAAAATATCTAACTACGACAAAACTAGTGTCAGGTAAAAAATGCAATAGCCATGGTTCTAAAGGAAAATACAGCAAGAGTCCGGTTAAAACCGCGAGCGGACGAGTGGCGACTAAATAAAGCAAGACTACGCTGGCTAAACCAAGTAATAAGAAAAAAAATTCCATGGCTTCATTATACTAGAAAATAAAAAAAGGGGCGAGGGAGGTAGTCGTACACGAAGTACGCTCTACACTCCCCGCCCC
>CAZHTB010000038.1:0-27661 GCA_964535685.1 uncultured Gammaproteobacteria bacterium | reverse complement strand
GTGGACGCTGATCACCAGCCGCACTTTTTGTTGCTGGCCGGCGGGGTGGGAGAGGCGCGCGAGATGCGGCGCTTTCTCATGACGCATGGCGTCACTTCGGATGACCGCGTTCTAGCTTTGGGGTATGCGGTTCCGACCTTGCACGGGCGTGCCGAAGCGCTCTGGGGTCTCCTACCACATAACAGCATTCCGCGCGGCGAGCAGCCTCTCGTGCTGATCGTGGCACCGGAGCCGCTACTTAAGGTCGTGCAGATGGTCTTCGAGTCTTACGCTGAGCGTCGGCATCACGCGCGACTTCAAGTTTTTCGTTTTCGGTTTCAGGGCGTGCCGGTGCCGTACTCCAAGAGCGCTAAGAGCTGGCAGTTTCGCGGTGAGCGACGATTCAAGTTCTGGCGCTGGTGGGCCGAAGAGTATCACAAGCTCTGGAGCTGGGGCTTTGGGGAGGTCGCTCCCAAGCCGCGGTTGAGTTGACACGGTCGAGGGGGGCGACCGTTTTTTTTATACTAAAAATGTGGTAGGATGATTACATATGTTATTCAGCTTAAACGGCAAAATATCACATAAGGGCAAGAACTTTATTGTCGTGGAAAACAACGGTTTGGGGTATCAAGTTTTTGTGGCCTTAACTTGGTTGGTTGATCTAAAAATTGGCCAAGACGTAAAATTATTTTTACAGCATTGTGTCGGCGAAGACAAAGAAGACTTGTACGGCGTGCGCTCGCTTGATGAGTTAGAATTGTTCGCGGCACTAGACGCGGTGAGTGGAGTCGGTCCAAAATCAGTGTTGGGGATTTTAGCCATTGCCAATGTTGATGAAATCAGAAAAAGTATTGCGGCGGGCGATCCAACTTTGCTCACTAAAGTTTCCGGCATCGGCCGCAAAACTGCCGAGCGGATTATTGTGGAGTTGCGAGGAAAAATTTCTGATGTGACAGGCGGAGGCGAAGGAGGAGACGGCGAAGTGATAGATGCTCTGGTAAGTTTGGGCTATAGTGTGGCCCAAGCGCGTGAAGCGGTTGGACAGGCGCCAAAGGATGGCGAAGTTGGGGAGCGGCTCAAGGCGGCGTTAAAGGTTTTAGGTGCTAGGTATTAGGTGTTAGATTTTTGGCTGTGTCTTACAAAATAACCGACCAATCAACCTGGGAGAGAATTGCCCCCGCTGACCAGGGATCTTTTTTGCAGTCCTGGGAGTGGAACCAGGTCATGTATCCGGGACGCTGTTATTTTTTTGCCGATCGCGCGCATCGTCTGGCTGTGGTGGAGCGTCCTTTGCCCGGCGGTTTTAAGTATTGGGATATTGAGCGCGCCGATCCTTCCATGGAGTTGGTGCAGTATGTAGCCGGAGAGGCCAAAGCACGCGGGGCAGTGTTTGTGCGTTTGACACCGGAGTTGCCTTGGGGGCACCCGCTCGGGCCAGAGTTTAAAGAGTTGGAGTTTGTTTATCCTCGTTTGATGCGGCGCAGTCACAGCCCTTCTGCCACATTGAAACTTGATCTGACAAAAAGTGAAAAGGAGTTGCTGGCCGAGATGCATCCGAAGACGCGTTATAATATTCGGGTGGCTGAGCGGCATGGCGTTACGGTAATAGAGGGGGATAGAGAAAAAGATTTTACAGTTTTTTGGGAGTTGCTGCGAGAAACGGCCGAGCGCGATGGGATTAGTTTATTAATGTCAGATCATTACCGCCGGATGCTGTCTCTAACTCATGAGCCGCGCGTTTTGTTGCTTTTGGCGCGTTATGAAGAGCGGGATTTGTCAGGCTTGATTTTAGTGGTTCATGATAAAATTTCTACATATTTGCATGGCGGATCAACGAATCGCGATCGTCAGGTTATGGCTTCTTCGTTTCTTCAATGGCAGGCTATTAAATTGAGTAAGCGTCTTGGTTGTACGGTTTATGATTTTTGGGGGATTCAAATGGATGATGTTCCGGGGGCTCAACCCCAAGAGCAAGCTTGGTCCGGCATCACGCGTTTTAAAAAAGGATTTGGCGGGAGCGAGGTGCGCTATCTTGGCACCAAAGACTTGCCCCTCCGGCCGTTATTGTATAAGATGCTCTCTATGGCCGCATGGTTTAAAAGGTAGCGGGGTTCGCACATCTTTGTCCTCGTAGCTCAATTGGATAGAGTGTCTCCCTCCGAAGGAGAAGGTTGTGCGTTCAAGTCGCACCGAGGACAGAGATGTGCGGATAATAATTACTTGGATTACCCGCCAAAAGTTACGCATTTAGGCGGGCCCGCCATAATGCCCTTTGGGCTTTAGGCGGGGAGTGCTTCCCTCCGAAGGAAGAGGTTGCAGGTTCGATCCCTGCTAGGCGCAAAGCCAAATTGCAGTCTTGACAACACTGACTACTTGGTATATACTTTTGTATATATGCTTTCTACACTACAAGCGTTAAAAATGGAACACGTGGTTAATATAAAAGAGCTACAAAAAAGCCCCTCTCGTTCTTTGCGTGGGATTACCAGGGTTTTAAAAGGTAGCATGACGTTAGGGTATTTTTTGTCAGCTGAGAATTTTGAAAATTTTGTAGAAGATTTAGAAGCGGCCGCAAGTACAGGCTATCGCCGACGGATTGCCGTGGCGCGTCGGGAGGGGGAACGTGTTACTTTAAAGCAACTCCGAAAGCGTTATGCCGTGTGAATTAGAATTTACAAAATCTGCCGTGCGTGATTTAGATCGGTTGTCAGTCGATATCCGTCGGCGTATCATGGATAAATTAGTCTGGTATGCCGCTCAAGCCGAACCGCTTAAGTTGGCCCACCGCCTCGTTGACTCTGGTTTAGGGACCTTTCGTTATCGAGTTGGTGATTGGCGGGTGGTGTTTGACTTAGAAAATAATATTATGGTTGTCCTAGTGGTTGATCGACGCGATAAGATTTATAAATGAAGACGCATATCATTTATGAAAAAATATTTAATAACAAGTTTTTTTCTAAGTCTGGCCTTGTTGGCCGGTCCGGTTCTGGCCGCGACCACTAAAGTCCCGGCCAAGTCTAAAAAAGTGGTCGTCGTCCAAGCCAAGAAAGTTGTTAAAAAGCCGGTCAAAAAAGCGACCAAAACTTTTGTCTACAAAGGTAAGCGCTATATTATTGATGAGAATCCGTTTGTCTCTTGCACTAATTCAGCTTGTTTTGAGCCATACTTTCAAGCGTGTACCGTGGGCAAAGACTTGCAAGCAGAATTGGGACCAACTATTGCTTACTATTACAAAATAGTAGGACTAAAAGATGGCCGTTGCTCGGTCACTTCCAACTTTATAAAAAATCCCAATAAGAATTTTGTCGGCAAAGACATGACTTGCGAATACGACCACACTCTGCCCTTTGACGCGGCGACCCAAGATTTGAGCACCTGCAAGGGGCCACTTGCGGATTTATTAAAGACCTCACAATAATTTTATGAATCACGAAACCCAAGCTCACGGACATCGTCTGTTTGTCTGTTATGCGTAAATTAATTCCCAACTTTATTATCTCTGCGTACCATTTCCTACTAGCCAAGCTGGCAGCTTTTGTTTACGGTTATCCGTCAGAGAAAATGGTGGTGATTGGAATTACTGGTACGAATGGTAAATCCAGCACGGTGAATTTACTGGGAAAATTATTGCAAGCGACTGGCCATAAAGTTGGCTGGACTTCAACCATGACTTTTTGTACCGGCGACAAAGAATGGCTGAACGACACCAAGATGACCATGCTCGGCCGTTTTCAAACCCAACGTCTCCTCCGCGACATGGTGCGGAATGGTTGTGAGTACGCGATCATAGAAACTTCGAGCGAAGGCCTAAAACAGTGGCGGCATATTGGCATCAAGTATGACGTCGCGGTGTTTTTAAATTTAAGCGAGGAGCATCTTGAGGCGCATGGTTCGTATGAAAAATATCGGCAAGCTAAAGAGAGAATGTTTAAACAGGTAAAAACTATTGTAGTCAACGGCGACGATCTGGCAGCCAGTTATTTTTTACAATATCCAGCTGACAAAAAGGTCAGCGTAACGAAACAAGATTTTCCAGACCTAAAAACTTCGCTCAGGGGGCCGGGTCTGGAAGAAAATTTACGAATGGCAGTTGGTACGGCCGTGGCTCTCGGCGTGCCTCAAGAAAAATTGTTAGAAGCGGTCAAACATTTAGCGCCTCTGCCCGGACGTTTTGAATTGATTGAAGCCGGACAAAAATTTCGTGTGGTTGTGGATTACGCGCATACGGTGGAGGCCATGAAGCAATTGTACGCGTTGGTTGAAAAATTGCGGCAAGAAAATTTTTTTAGCGGAAAAGTTATTCATGTCCTCGGCGGCGTGGGTGGGGGACGCGATCGTCGTAAGTTTCAGTTGTTTGGTGAAATGGCTGGGGCCAACGCCAATGTGGTAATCGTGACTAATGAGGATCCGTACGATGATGATCCGTTGGAGATTATTCAAGCGGTAGCAGAAGGAGCCCGCCTTCGCCAAGGCTTCGGAGGGCAAGCAAGGACGGTTTTAGAAATTCTTGATCGACGCGAAGCCATTGCCAAAGCTTTGAGTTTGGCCGAATCTGACGATTTAGTCTTGATTACTGGTAAGGGTTGTGAACAAGCCATTTGCGGACCGCATGGTAGCAAAATCCCCTGGGATGACCGGAAAGTAGTGAGAGAGGAGTTGTGGTGTGGATAAGTTTTTTGTCAGCTCTTGACAGCTTTTTGAGAGCGTGGTATCTTTGGCCTAATCTTTTTATCTTCAATAAATGTCGGATTTGCGGTTAAAAACTGCCTCGTTCCCTTTTGGGGCGATGCCGACACCTCTTCAAATGCCTGGCTTCAAGGCATCTAAAAATTAAAATTTAAAAATCCCTCACACCCAAGTGGGTAAGGGGACTGTTTTATTTGCGTATGCGCAAGTTTTTTACTAACCTTCGCGATGCCATTCCCGTGCCGGATCTGATTGAGGTGCAGAAAAGATCCTATCAATGGTTTTGGTCCGAGGGTTTACGAGAGCTGTTTCAGGAAATTTCTCCCATCCGCGATTTTTCTGGACGTGATTTAGAATTGTATTTTGGAGACTATTATTTAGATGAACCGAAGTTTGATGAGGTGTCAGCCAAGACTCGTAACGTTACCTTTGAGTCAGCCTTGCGCGTCAAAGCGAAGCTCATTAATAAAAAGACAGGCGAGATTAAGGAGCAGGAAGTATATCTTGGTGATTTTCCCGCCATGACCGAGCGCGGTACGTTTATCATTAATGGTATTGAGCGCGTTATCGTTTCTCAATTAGTGCGCTCACCCGGCGTGTTTTTTACCGGCGAGGTGGCTAAGGGTCGTAGGCTTTATGGCGCGAAAGTTATTCCGAATCGTGGCGCTTGGTTGGAGTTTGAAGCTGATACTAACAGCGTGATTTGGGTACGTATTGATCGTAAACGCAAAGTGGCGGCCACATCTCTGTTGCGCGCTTTTGGGTATTCTTCAGAAGAGGAGATTTTGGCTTTGTTTAAGGATGTGGACACGGGTGAGACTTCCTTTATTAAGAATACTTTGAAAAAAGACGTGGCCACCAACATGGAAGAAGGTTTGATTGAAGTGTATCGCCGTATTCGTCCGGGCGATATGGCGACCGCTGACAATGCTAAGTCATTGATCTACGCCATGTTTTTCAACTTCGCTCGTTACGATGTGGGTCGGGTTGGTCGTTACAAGATTAATCAGCTGTTTGGTTTTGATTTACCAAACACTCCCGAGACGCGTATTTTGCGTAAAGAAGATGTGGTGGCAACTCTACGTCGTGTCATTGAGTATCATAAGACGCAAGGCGAGCCGGATGACATTGATCATTTGTCCAATCGCCGGGTTCGCGCCGTTGGGGAGTTAGTGCAAAACCGTTTGCGCGTGGGTTTCGCGCGTATGGAGCGCATCATTAAAGACCGCATGTCTACCAGCGACATCACCACGCTTACACCGAATCAGTTGATTAATAATCGGCCGGTCATGGGTGTGGTCAAAGAGTTTTTCATGTCCAGTCAGTTGTCACAGTTCATGGATCAGACTAATCCCATTGCCGAATTGGAGCACAAGCGCCGCTTGTCAGCCATGGGTCCGGGCGGGCTCTCTCGTGAACGCGCTGGCTTTGATGTTCGCGATGTTCATCGCACGCACTATGGGCGCATCTGTCCGATTGCTACTCCCGAAGGGGGCAACATCGGTTTGGTCGGCCACTTAGCCAGCTATGCCATGATTAATGAGTACGGTTTTATTGAGACGCCCTATTTGAAAGTTGTTCATGATCAAAAAAAGGACGGCAGTACGCATTCACGTGTTACTAAAGAGGTAGTATATTTAGACGCCCTAGAAAATGAAAAATACGTGACGACTGCCGCCACCACACCACTTGATGAAGAGGGTTATTTTGTCAGTGAGCGCGCGGAAGTCCGTACCAACGGCCGACCCGGGGTGGCGTCGGTGCGTACAGTTGATTTTATGGATGTGAGCCCGAAACAGATTGTGTCAGTGGCGACCTCGCTTATTCCATTTTTGGAACATGATGACGCCGTGCGCGCGCTCATGGGTACGAACATGCAACGCCAGGCCGTGAACTTGGTCAAGCCACAAACGCCAGTGGTCGGTACTGGGATGGAAGCCAAAGCGGCGGAAGATTCAGGTTACTTGATTTTAGCTCCAACTGATGGTGAAGTGGCGTACGCTGATGCGGCCAAGGTAGTTTTTCGCGCTAAAGATGGTCAAGAAACGACTCATCTGGTACGTAAGTTTGTTCGTTCCAACGCTTCTACCTGCGTCAATCAAAAAGTTGTTGCCGTGACTGGACAAAAAGTGAAAAAGGGCGACGTTCTGGTAGAAGGTCCGTCCATGCAGGGGAATGAGCTAGCCTTGGGTCAGAATATTTTGGTCGCTTTCATGCCTTGGGAAGGTGGTAATTATGAAGATGCCATTTTATTGTCAGAGCGGTTGGTGCATCAGGACCGCTATACTTCCATTCATATTGAAGATTATACGATTGATGTTCGCGAGACCAAACTCGGTCCAGAAGTGGTGACTAATGACATTCCTAACGTTGGCGAAGAAAAATTGCGCAACTTGGGGTCAGATGGCATTATTCGCATTGGCGCGGAAGTTTCTAGCGGCGATATTTTAGTTGGCAAGATTACACCCAAGGGCGAGACGGAACTTTCCGCGGAAGAGCGGTTGCTTCGGGCGATTTTTGGCGATAAGGCCAAAGACGTGCGCGACTCTTCTTTATATCTGGAGCATGGCGAACATGGTAAGGTGGTTAATGTTAAGATTTTTTCTCGTGAGCAGGGCGACAAATTAGCTGCTGGCGTGATTCAGACCGTGCAAGTTTCTATTGCCAACCTGCGCAAGATTCAGGTCGGTGACAAGATGGCTGGTCGCCATGGCAACAAAGGCGTTATTTCCAAGATTATTCCTATTGAAGATTTGCCCCACTTAGCTGACGGTACGCCAGTTGATATTGTTTTGAACCCGCTCGGCGTGGTTAGTCGTATGAATTTGGGTCAGATTTTGGAAACCCATTTGGGTTTGGCAGCCAACGCGCTCGGTTATACCGTAGCGAGTCCGGTGTTGGATGGCGTGCCGGAAGAAGTTATAAAACGGGAATTGACGCGGGCCAATTTGCCGACCAATGGTAAGATTTCCCTTTACAACGGCAAGACCGGTGAGATGTTTGATCGGCCAGTGACAGTTGGTACCGTCTATATGTTGAAATTGAATCACTTGGTGGAAGACAAGATTCACCAGCGCTCAATCGGGCCGTACTCTTTGGTGACCCAGCAACCGCTGGGGGGGAAGGCGCAATTCGGCGGTCAGCGCTTCGGTGAAATGGAAGTCTGGGCTTTAGAAGGCTATGGCGCGGCCCACACTTTACAAGAAATGTTGACTATTAAGTCTGATGACGTCGTGGGTCGCTCGCGAGCTTATGAGTCCATTATTAAAGGTGAGCCCATTGAGAAGGTAAATATTCCGGAGTCATTTCATGTTTTGGTGCGTGAATTAAAAGGTCTGGGTTTAAACGTTGAGCTCTTGGGTTCGGGTAGCGCGGTCAAACCGTCGTCTGTGCCCGAGGAAGAGCGTTAATCAATTAAGCTTACAGCTGACAGCTTATAGCTGACAGCTCTGAAAGTATGTCCGTCTCAACTCATACCCCGCAACAGAACGTTGTAAGGTCCAATGAATTCTCGGCCATTCGTTTGCGTCTGGCTTCACCCGAAGACATTGTGCGCTGGTCATCCGGTGAGGTAACCAAGCCGGAGACTATTAATTATCGCACGCAAAAGCCTGAACCGGAGGGTTTGTTTTCGGAAAGAATTTTTGGTCCGGTTAAAGATTGGGAATGCGCTTGCGGTAAGTATAAACGCATTCGTTATAAAGGTATTGTTTGCGACAAGTGTGGCGTGGAAGTCACGCGCTCCATTGTTCGTCGTGAACGCATGGGACACATCACGTTAGTAGCACCCGTCGCTCACATTTGGTTTTTACGCGGGGTACCTTCCAACATGAGCTTAGTCTTGGATATTTCGGTGCAGAATTTAGAAAAAGTAATTTATTTTGCCGAGTTCATCATTACTAAGGTTCATCAGGATCTGAAACAGCAAATGACCGAGCAGGTGGCCGCTGAATTCATGAGCAAAAAGAAACAATTAGAACAAGAAGGCGAGCGTCTAAAAGGTGAGGTTAAACGCAAGTGGGCCGAGAAAAAAGAGGGAGTCGAGGCCCGTTTAAATGAGGAATTATCGCACGTTGATAAAGCCACGGTCGAGAAAATTGATCGTTTGGAAGAGGCCCTGCATGTGGCTAAGGACGAGTTGGCTTTTCTGGAGCCACGTCGGGTTATTTCTAAAAATGTTTACCAGGATCTGTCTTTGAAGTACGGCCAAGCGTTTGAGGCGGGTATTGGTGCCGAGGCTATTTTGGAGTTGCTCCAGACTATTGATTTGGAGAAAGAAATTAGCTCGCTAGAAAAGGAATTGTCTTTGGGTACAGTCGCCGCGACCAAACAGAGTCGCTTGGTGCGCCGACTTAAGCTTTTAAAGATTTTGTTGGGTAATAAGATTAAGCCAGAGTGGATGATTTTGACGGTATTGCCGATTATCCCACCAGATTTGCGCCCTATGGTGCCGTTAGACGGTGGGCGTTATGCTTCCAGTGATTTGAACGATTTATATCGTCGGGTTATCAACCGCAACAATCGTCTGAAGCGTTTGATGGAATTGAATGCCCCGGAAGTCATTTGCCGCAATGAGAAACGCATGTTGCAAGAAGCCATTGATTCTTTGATTGATAATTCAGCGCGTCATGGCAAAACCGTGGTGGCCTCAACGGGTCAGAAGCGCATGCTTCGTTCCATTGCTGACACCCTGAAAGGCAAGCAAGGACGTTTCCGTCAAAATTTGTTGGGTAAGCGCGTGGACTACTCCGGTCGTTCAGTCATTGTGGTTGGCCCTTATCTGCGCTTGCACCAATGCGGTTTGCCAAAAATTATGGCGCTGGAGTTGTTCAAACCGTTTGTTATTTCCAAACTGATCCAACAGGGTTTGGTGCACAACGTGCGTTCGGCCGCGCGTTTGATTGAAACGGGACGTAAAGAGGTTTGGGATATTTTGGAAGATGTAACCAAGGGTGCGTACGTCTTGCTTAATCGCGCGCCGACCTTACATCGTTTGTCCGTGCAAGCTTTTCAGCCGGTTTTGATTGAGGGTAAGGCGATTCAGATTCATCCTCTAGTTTGTCCGGCGTTTAACGCTGACTTTGACGGTGACCAGATGGCTGTCCACGTCCCACTGACCCGAGAGGCGCAGGCCGAGGCGCGTGACATTATGTTGTCTTCACGTAATATCCTGAAGCCAGCGACTGGTGAGCCAATTACTATTCCGCACCAGGATATTATTTGGGGCTCTTTCTATATGACCATGATGTCGGAGGCGCGACCGGAGTCAAGAGGCTTTGCTTCCAAGAATGAAGCCTGGTTGGCCTATGACGTTGGGATGATTCAGCTTCAGGAAAAAATTATCGTGCGCATGAAAGATGGACATCGTGAAGAAACCACAGTCGGTCGCATTATCTTTAATTCTATTGTACCAGATGAGTTGCGCGATTACAGCTTGGTTTATGGCAAGAAACAGCTTAAGGAATTGGTGCGGCAATGTTATGAGACGTTTGGTTTTGAGCGTACCGCCCCCTTACTTGATGATCTTAAAGATTTAGCTCTTAAATATTTGACGCGTTCTGGTTTGTCGTGGGGCATTGATGATTTACCAACTCTGAACGAGAAGCGGAAGTTTTTGGACACAGCGGAAGCCGAGATTGAACAAATTGAAACGCAATATGAGCAGGGTTTGTTGACGGCTGAAGAAAAGCACGCGCGGGTGATTGAGATTTGGGCGCGTACTAAAAATCTTGTGACCAAAGCGGCGGAAGCGATTTTACCTAGTAATGGTCCGATTTATACCATGATTACGTCTGGCGCTCGCGGCTCTATGAGTCAGATTACCCAGATGATGGGTATGAAAGGTTCTGTGACCAACCCGCAAGGTGAGATTATTGAACTGCCGGTTAAGAACAACTTTAAGGAAGGTTTGGACGTGTTGGAATACTTTATTTCTACCCACGGTACTCGTAAGGGTTTGTCCGATATTGCTTTGCGTACGGCTAACGCCGGTTATCTGACCCGCCGTCTGATTGATGTGTCCCAGAATATTATTGTGACGAACGATGATTGCGGCGATACCCAAGGGTTGGAGCTGACGCAAGAAGAAAGCGATCAGATGGGTGAGAGTTTAAGCTCCCGTTTAGTTGGCCGCGTTTTGGTGGAGAAAATCATTGATCCAAAGACTAAAAAGACGCTGGCCGCCGCGAATGAGGTGGTCACGACCGTCATGTCAAAACAGTTGGAAAAAGTGGCCCCACCGAGGGCAAGAATTTTTTCCGTGCTGACCTGTAGGACTATTCGTGGCATCTGTAAGAAATGTTATGGCTGGGATTTAGGCTATAACAAGATGGTGGAAATGGGCGCGGCTGTTGGTGTGGTGGCCGCTCAATCCATTGGTGAGCCAGGGACCCAGCTGACCATGCGAACTTTCCATACTGGCGGTGTGGCCGAACAAGATATTACGCAGGGTTTGCCTAGAGTTGAAGAAATTTTTGAAAACAGACCGGTTAAGAAAAAAGCGCATCTGGCCTTTCATGGTGGTGTGGTTTCTCTGGAAAAAGGTGAGGGCAAGACACGCCTGTTGGTGGTGACTTCTCAAGATGTGGTTGAAGAAACGTATGATTTGAGAAGCGGCGTTAAACCTCTGGTCAAAAAAGGTCAAAAAATTGAGGTGGGTGCGCCGTTGTTTAAGGATGGCGACCATATTATTGAGGCCAAGCAATCCGGGGTGGTACAGCTGGTTAAAAAGAAATTAAGCGTGGTTGGTGAGACCCCAAGTCGTACGGAATATGTGCTATTCCCCAATGATACCCTGTTGGTTAAAGAGGGAGAGGTGGTTTTGCCCGGGTACCAGATGACTGAAGGTAGTTTGAGTTTGGAAGAAGTGTATCGTTTGAAAGGCAAAGAGGCGGTTCAGCGTTATGTCATTCGTGAAATTCAAGCCATCTATTCTTCGCAGGGTCAGAAAGTTAATGACAAACATATTGAAACCATTGGCCGACAGATGTTCTCGCGCGTCATGGTAACTTCCGTGGGGGATACTGCGCTTTTACCAGGTGAGGTGGTGGCGGTGTCGTACTTTCGCGAGGCCAATTTGGAAACTATAGCCAAGGGCGGCGAGCCAGCTGAATGTAAGGAATTACTTTTAGGTATTACCAAGGTTTCACTGTCTACGGAAAGTTTCTTAGCCGCGGCCTCGTTCCAAGAAACCGCGCGTGTGCTTATTAACGCCGCTATTACCGGCAAGGTTGATCATTTGCGCGGCCTTAAAGAAAATGTCATTATCGGTCGCTTGGTGCCGGCCGGCACCGGCTTTGTCAATAATGGCAAGGCTGAAGTTGAAGAAGTGGAAGAACTGACAGAAGTGGCAGCGGCGTAGACGGTCACGTTCGTCATCCTCGCCAGGACGGGGATCTACAATAAAATTTGTAACAAAAAAGACCGCCCGAGGACGGTCTTTTTGTTATCTCTGAGGAAACGGCTCTAAAGCCAGCAAATGTTTTTTATCAGCCGTGGTCAACGCTTTGCGTTTGGCCAGCGTGCTTATCGTGGCTACGAGTTTGGTGTCTTCTTTGCGAATTAGTATCGTGAGATCGGCCCGCAAGCCGCCAAGTTTGTCATCTAAATAGCTTTTGGTGACCATGTTAGATTTAACGCTAGCCATGTCGGACTTAAGAGTAGAGACATCGGACTTAAGAGCGCTAATATCCGATTCTATCTTGCCAGCAAATTCATTAATAACTTCAATGAGATCTTGAAGCGAGGACTGGTTTTCTCGTGCCATTTCCTGGGTTTCTTTCGCTAGTGTCTCAAGCGAGTCAAACCTTTTGTTTATATGTTCCTCCTGCATATATATTTGGTTGGCTGTCGGCCAGTTAGGTGATTAGATACTAACTATATCACACTTTATAAACCGTTCAAGGTGAGATATCCACTGAAAATGGAGGTGGCGATTTTAGTAGACGGCGCTATGGCGATCCCCTTACTGTCCGGCGTTAAATATGCTAAAATAATAATTATCTATGGTTAAAAGAGAACAAGAAAAACCAGTTCGCCGCCGCCGGGCCGCCGAGGAAGAAGGCTGGTTGGATAAATTGGATAAAGAAACCAAACGCGGGATTGCCGTGATTGTTTTTTTTGCGTTGTCCGCCATTACTTTTTTAAGCTTGATTGGCGTGGCCGGACGTCTTGGCGAAGTGGTTGATGAGGGTTTGCGTTTGGGACTGGGTTGGGGGCGCGTGGTCGTGCCATTTATCTTTTTTGTTTTGGCTTATTTTTTATTAAATCCTCTGGAGCGTGGCTGGCGCTGGGTCAATACGGTTGGATCTATTTTAGCAGTGGTGAGCCTGCTTGGCCTCCTGCATTTGCCCTATCTCCAGCAAACTACGCCCGAGTTTTTAAAAATTGGTACAGGTGGCGGATATCTTGGTTACTTTGCTAGTCTTTATGGCGTGCGGTATATGGGCATGGCGGTGACGGTGGTGGTATTTTTGGCCATGCTAATTGTTGGATCATTGCTTTGGTTTAGTTTGACTTTAGAGGAATTGATTGAGCACACAGCTATTGGTTGGCGGATTATTCAGCGACTGCGTGGTTGGTGGTTGGGGAGGAAGTATGGTGTTTCTAGCGAGGACGGCGAGGACGGCCAGGTCAGCGAGGACGGCGAGGGAGTGGAACTAGAAGAGCGAGAAATCGAGGGAGAAGAGAAGCCGAGTCGTTTTAAGAAGATGGTGGTCACGGCAAAAGTTATTGTTCCGTCTAAACCAAAGTTGCCGTACGTGGAACTGCCAATTGATCTTTTAAATTTGCCAAGTGGTAAGCCACAGAGCGGGGATATCGTGGCGCAAAGTGAGCGTATTCGTCGTACTTTGGAAAATTTTGGCATTGCGGTAGAGATGGGAGAAGTTTCGGTTGGTCCGACCGTGACGCAATATACTTTGAAACCAGCCGAGGGTATTAAACTTTCTCAGATTACGACGCTCAATAATGATTTAGCTTTGGCTTTGGCCGCGCACCCGATTCGTATTGAAGCGCCGATCCCCGGTAAGTCATTAGTGGGGATTGAAGTACCAAACCAAAAAGTGGCGACCGTGACCTTACGCGAAGTTTTGTCGGTTGATGATTTTAAACGCCGCAGTTCTTCAATTATGGTGGCCTTGGGCAAAGACGTTTCCGGACGCGGCTGGCTTGGCGATCTGGCGCGCATGCCGCACTTATTGGTCGCGGGGGCTACCGGTTCAGGCAAGTCAGTTTGTCTTAATTCTGTTTTAGTAAGCCTGCTGTATCAAAATGGGCCGGAGCATTTGCGATTGATTTTAGTTGATCCTAAGCGCGTGGAGTTGCCGATTTATAACGGCATTCCACATTTACTCACTCCGGTTATTACCGAAGTGCCAAAAACCGTGAATGCGCTTCGTTGGGCTATTTTAGAAATGGATCGCCGTTATGAACTTTTGGCTAAATTCGGCAAGCGTGATATTGCCGGGTATAATAGTATCGCTGAAGAGGCCATGCCGTACATTGTTATTATTATTGATGAGCTGGCAGACTTGATGCAAGTGGCGCAGGCAGAAGTTGAGTCAGCTATTATTCGTTTGGCACAAATGGCCCGCGCGGTTGGGATTCATTTGATTGTGGCAACTCAACGGCCGAGCGTAGATGTCATTACTGGTTTGATTAAAGCCAACATTACCTCGCGTATCGCCTTTGCGGTGGCCAGTCAAATTGATTCCCGTACTATCCTAGATAGTTCAGGTGCAGAAAAATTATTAGGACGCGGCGATATGCTATATATAACAGCCGAGTTGTCCAAGCCCAAACGTTTGCAAGGTTGCTTTGTTTCGGAAAACGAAATCCAGCGCGTGGTGGAATATTTGAAGATTCATAGTGGCGCGCCAGCTTATGAGCCGCAAGTTATCGAGCGCCCATCACGTGCGCCGTCGGGGGTGGAATGGGGACGGAATGATGATGGCGACGAGTTGTTGGATGAGGCCAAGGTGGTAGTGCTTCAGGCTGGCAAAGCTTCAGCTTCGTTATTACAGAGACGTTTGAAAGTTGGCTATGCCCGCGCCGCTCGTTTACTTGATCTCTTGGAAGAGCGTGGGATTATTGGGCCGGGTGAGGGAGCTAAACCACGTGAAATTTTAGTCCGACAGGAGTTAATTCCGCCAGCCGAGCGATCAGTTGACGAGGCGGGGAGTGATGATATAATGGACGAGTCTTCAGAAGAAGACGAATCGCCAGTAACCAACTAGAACATGATTTTTGAATCACGACAAGTACAGAATCCGGCCACGATTGGCGAGGAATTAGCCTATCGTCGCGGGCAAGCTGGTTGGACGACGGGTGACTTGGCTGAAAAGGCAGGAGTCAGTGTGTCCATCATTACGGTTTTGGAGGCTAATGACTACAGCCGGATAGGCTCGGATATTTACACCAAGCAGGGACTGAAGCGTCTGGCCGAGATTTTTGGCGTGCCAGCCAAGGACTGGCAAGAGCGGTTGACCCGCGAGCGAGAGGGGTTAGCCATGAAAACAACTTCAGTGGCTCTACCAGCTCCGAAACAGTTGGCCATACCGATTGTGACGTACTGGTTAAGTCGGGGCGCTCTGTGGTTGACTGTGACAGGTCTGGTTTTGTATCTTGGTTTGGGCGTAGGCAAGATGGTGGCGCCACCCATGTTGGAAGTGCAGTTGTCAGATGGTTTGGTGATTCATGAACACGAAATAGAAATTCGTGGCCTGGCAGACGTGGCGGCTCATGTCACGATTAATGGCGGCGAGGTAAGTAAGGGTCAGGATGGATATTTTTACGATCGGGTTGGTTTGGGGCAGGGAATTAATGTGATTGAAGTCAGTGCCGAGAGTAAGTATGGCAAGAAAACGATCGTGACGCGGCGGGTGGTTGTTCAGTAAAATTTTAGAATTAGGAATAAAGAATTAGGAATTAGGGATTTTCTCTTAATTCATAATTCTTAATTCATAATTCTAATTGGTAACTAGGAGGGTATATGTCAAAAGACATTCTGGTCGCGGATCAAACCGTGGCTGAAAAAGGCAAGTCAGTCGTTGAGGCCATCGCGCAAATTAAAGAGCGCTTTGGCGACGGCGCCATCATGAAGCTTGGCGAGGCGAAAAAAATGCAGGTGGACGCGGTGCCAACCGGCTGTTTATCCTTGGACATCGCGCTCGGGGTCGGGGGTTTTCCTCGCGGGCGGGTGATTGAGGTGTTTGGTCCGGAGGCTTCTGGTAAAACTACCTTGGCTCAACATGTGATAGCCGAGGTGCAAAAATTGGGCGGGGTCGCGGCTTTTATAGACGCCGAGCACGCGCTTGATCCGGAGTACGCGGAAAAAATTGGCGTGAAAATTAATGACATGTTTATTTCGCAACCAGACACCGGTGAGCAAGCTTTGGAAATTGTGGAAACGTTGGTGCGAAGTGGCGGCATAGATGTCATTGTGGTAGACTCAGTCGCGGCTTTGGTTCCGCGCGCGGAAATTGAGGGCGACATGGGCGACTCGCATATGGGACTCCAAGCGCGTTTGATGAGTCAGGCGCTCCGCAAGCTGACCGGTATTATTTCCAAGAGTAAGACCGTCTTGATCTTCATCAACCAAACGCGTATGAAGATTGGCGTGTTTTTTGGCAATCCAGAAACGACCACTGGCGGAACCGCGCTTAAGTTTTATTCATCCATGCGTATTGAAGTGCGCCGCTCAGCCCAGATTAAACAAGGGGATCGAGTGATTGGCAATCGCGTACACGTTAAAGTCGTAAAAAATAAAGTCGCGCCGCCGTTTCGTGTTTGCGAATTTGATATCATGTACAACGAAGGCATTTCGCTCGCCGGCGACGTCCTTGATATGGGCGGGGTTTTTGAAGTGCTACAGAAAAACGGCAACACTTATAGTTTTGGCGAGGAAAAACTCGGCGTCGGACGCGAAGTCGCCAAGGCCTACCTTAAAGCCAATCCCAAGCTCATGAACCAAATTAAGAAAAAAGTTTGGGAGGAAGTTGAGAAGCGAGAGAAAGTAGAAGCCGCGGCGTAACGCATGACTCACGACTCATGTAGCAAAAGTCCGACGCTAAGCGTCGGACTTTTAACGTAGTATTGACAGGCAGGCAGTGGGAGTTTATTATAACTCTATATGAAGACTATTTTTCACAGCATTTTTAGAACATTGTATCCGCACCAAGCGCCAGAGGCGGTTAAGCAACAGTATGGTTTGCCGGAGACGCTTAATTTGACCGTGCGCTTTAAAGACGGCTGGTTTGTGGTAACTTCTTCAGAACTTCCCGGTTTGGTCACAGAAGCTCGTAGTCACGACGAGCTTGTGGAGATGGTCAACGACGCGGTCTTGACCTATTTTGACGTGCCGCGTCGTCAGGCTGATATTATTTATAACCAGTTTACTTTGGGCGACGAGGTGGTCCAATATCACGGACAGTTACAAACCAAGCCTGCTTAATCACCTTTGTAACATTGAGTATGGGGGGACTCAATTTTAATACACGTCAGTGTCTTCAGGCTTTGAACAAGTTGGGATTTAGCATGGCTAATAGACGACATGGCCGTCACGATAAGTTTATACCGCCAGCAGAAATTGCTGGCCAGTTAACGGGGCTACAGTCCCGTTTTATAATGGTTCCGCGACATGGGGATCTGCACTGTCAGGCAGAAATAATTCGTGAGCTTAAGGCTATGGGCGGGGAGAAGTTGGTTCAAGAGTTTAGAAAGTATTTATAATGGGTAGAGGGAAATTATTTATCCATTCGCTCGTTCCACGTACTCGCCGGTTTCGGTGTTGACGACTACCATCTCGCCTTCTTTGATAAAGAGCGGGGCGCGGACGACAATATTGTTTTCTAAAATTACTTCTTTAAAGGTGTTGGAGGCCGTGTCGCCGCGCACGCCCGGCGGAGCGGAGATAACTTTAAACGTAATCTTTTTAGGAATTTCCAAAGCGATCGGATTGCCGTCTTGTAAAATAATCATGGCCTCCATGCCTTCTTTTAAATATCGCATGTCCTCGCCGACCACTGCCGCGGGTAAACTGACCTGCTCATAGCTTTGATTGTTCATGAAGACCGCTTCTTTGGCGTCGCCGTAAAGATATTGCATGTTTTGGCGCGTGACATTGGCTTCCTCGGCTTTTTCGCCAGACTTAAAAGTGAAGTCAACCATCTTGCCGGTTTTTAAATTTTTAAGACGAGTGCGCACAAAAGCCGAGCCCTTGCCCGGGCTCACGAATTGCACGTCAGTAATCATGTTGGGCTCGCCGTTATGGATAATGACAAAGCCTTTGGTAAAGTCGGCGGTGGAGGACATACCTTGGTGTTAGGAATTATGAATAAAGAATAAAGAATTAAGAAGACGAACACCCCCTAATTCTTAATTCATTATTCTTAATTCTTTAAATTATTTGCCGGAAACGGTAGTACTTCATTTATATCCTTCGCTCCGGTGAGCAACATGAGCAAGCGATCAACTCCGAGCGCAATGCCGCCGGTTGGGGGAAAGCCTTTTTTAAGGGCTGCGATAAATTCCGGATCAATGGGAATAATTGGCTTGCCAAGTTGGCGGCGACTGTCTTGATCCTTTTTAATGCGTGCCTCCTGGGACTCGGCATCAACAAGCTCGGAAAAAGCATTGGCGAGTTCGAGTCCGCCCCAGTACAGCTCAAAACGTTCTGCCACTCTGCTTAGCGGAGTGTTAGGCGCGTTTAGCGCGCCCGCATCTTTTACTTTAGCCAGCGCCGCTTGGAACAGTGGGTAATCTTTGATAAAGATGGGCTCGTCTTGGGGCAGTTTGTTTTCCACGAGATTTAAGAAAAGCGCGAAGAAAGCGTCGTCGGGAGTAGCAACATTATGCCCGAATTTTTTGGCCGTGTCAATCCAATCCGCTTCGTTAAAGTTTGCGGTTTCCAGGTTGCCGAATTGTTTGAAAGCCTCGGTGACAGTAAATTTTTTAAAAGATCTGATCGGTTCGTGACGGGTCCTGTCGCGGCTCTCACCCCATCGGTGCTCGTCCCGACTGCGCCCCATGGGGTCCCCGTCGCCGCGCCACCCGTCCGTCATCCCGGCCCCCGAGCCGGGATCCAGTACCTTTGAGAATACAAAATTAATTAATTCTTCCACATCCTGCATAATATCGTTGTAGTCGCCGGGCGTGCGATACCATTCCAACATCATGAATTCCGGATTATGCGTGCCGCCAAAAGCTTCGCCGCCACGAAAGACATGGGAGAGTTGGTAAACATTGCGCGCGCCCATGCTCAAAAGTTTTTTTATGGCAAATTCCGGCGAGGTGGTGAGGTACCATTTAAGTGGGTTACCGCGGACATCTGAAAAATTTACTTCCATGGGGGAGAGGTACGGTTCTTGCGAGGGGAGCGGCACGAGCGCGGGGGTGTCCACTTCCATAAAATTTCGCTCGGCAAAAAACTGGCGAATAGCCGCCAAGAGTTGGGCCCGGGTTTTTAACATTTGGAGTTTGTTCATTATCTCTTCACGAAAGGCAAAAGGGCCATGACGCGGGCGCGTTTGACCGCGTTGGAAAGTTTGCGTTGGTGGAGCGAGCAGACGCCGGTTTTGCGGCGCGGCAAAATTTTTGCGTAAGACGAAAGAAAGCGCGACAAAGTGGTTGTGTCTTTGGGATCAATATTTTTAACCTGGTTCACGCAGTAGTGGCAAGCTTTGGGCGCGACCGGCATACTGCTGTTGTGTTGTTTGTTAGGATAGGCCATACAAATTTAGAAAGGGATTTCTTCAACATTAATTTCTTCGGTCGACGGAGCGGCGGGCTGATTAGTTGGCGCCGCGACAGAAATTGATGGTTCACTGTTGTTAGTTGTAGGTTGTCTGTTGTCAGTTGGCACAAAACCCTTAGGCTTTTGGCCCATTTGCATATTCTCGCAAACAATTTCGGTGCGGTTGCGCTTGGCGCCGTCCGGGGCGTCCCAGTTGCGTGTTTGCATACGACCCTCTACATAAATTTCTTGGCCTTTGACCAAGTATTGCGAGCAGATTTCCGCGAGCTTGCCCCAAGCTACGATATTGTGGAATTCAGTTTGCTCTTGCTTTTGGCCTTGCGAGTCGTTGTAGACGCGGTTCGTCGCCACGCTAAAAGAAGTGACGTTTTGTCCGTTAGGGGTTGTGCGCATTTCCGGCTCGCGAGTGACGCGGCCGACGACAATCGCTTTGTTGACATTCATAGAGATTATAATTTAGTGTCTTCAAGCAGTTCAGCCAATTTTTTGTCCAGGTCTTCCATGACGATTGCTGGCGCGGCCGGGGCTACGACCGGAGCGGCATTGATTGGTTGTTGGGGTGTTTCAGGTTTTAGGTTGCCTGCCTGTCCGGTGGGCAGGTAGCTTGTAGCTTGGACATTAGCTTCGGCCGGCATGTCGACCGGACGCACGCCAGTCGGACGGCCAAACGAGGTGCGCGCCAGTTTTTCTTTGAGTGATAAAATAATGCCGTGCGTTAATTCAAAACGCAGGACATCAGTGTCGAGGCGCAGAGCTTCTTGCAGTTGTTTGGCCGCGGCTTGTTCTGCCTTGAAGCGCACTTGCGTGTAATAAGCGTGTGTCGCTTGGCGGATTTTGTAGGCGAGCTTGCGCTTACCTAAATCTTCCTCTTGCACGTCTGTCGCGCCGAGTTTTTTGATCATGTCCAACACTTGAGCGCGTTGGGAGGCCGCTTCTTCGGGCGTGTGGTGTGGCGGCAAGAGATAAACGAGTTCGTATAGCATAGATTCACAATGGGTTCTCCCGTTTGTGGCAGGAGTAATCGCCACCTCTTAAAGATTGGGTGGGGATGTGAATTAAAGACCTTTTAAGTAGAGGTACCTTATCATAGAGCTGTGATTTTTGCAAGGCCAGCCGCTCCTTGACTAAATCTTGATTTTCATGATAATAAGGTAGTAATCTCTTGGCAGGAGGAAGCGATGGACTCTAATGAAGAATTGTATCGTCGGCTCGTGGTGAAGAGGGGACAGATTCACAGGATCGATGTTGGCTGGAACGCCTCGTACGGAGGCCCGCGCATGGATGTACGTCTCTTAGGGCGTGACGGTCAAACACTCGACGAGTGGAACGATTGGATGATCCTCGGACAGCCGGGCCATCCCGGTTCGAAGATCATCCCAGGAATCGTCCGCAACGCACTCGGCGATGAGGCAGTCATCAGTGTGGAGGAGGGTTCTTTCTCTCTCAAGATCACCATTCGATGAAGTTTCGGTCGAATATCCCGTACGTGTGTTCACACCACGTGCGGGAGTTTTTTTACTATTCTTGCTTGACAGTGTTTTGATTATATGCTTAAATATACCAATCACCAGCGTTGGCGGGAAACCGTCGCAAGACGCTGAAACCCAAAGGAGGTTTGTGATGCAGGCAACTGCGAAGATCACAGCCAAGCAGGAAGCAAGGTTTTTCCGCAAGTTCATGGAACTCGCGGCCTTGGTCATCGGGAGCATCATCCCGTTCGGCGAGGTCATGACGCTCCTGGACGAGCTCATCCGCAAGTATCAGTCGCTCGCGGCCGAAGAGGCGTCGCGGCGGGCGGCGACGCAGGTCAAGACGTGGGACCTGGCCGAGGAGCGGCGGGCGCAGATGGAGAAGTTCTATTGTAGCCGGGGCTTCAATGTCTCGGTCCCCAAGCCCGGCGTCTCCAACCGAGAGTTCGCGCGGCGGCGCAAGCTCGGACAGGAGCTGTTCTTCCGTTTCGCCACAAAGACCGTCTCGTACGAGGCGTTCATGGCGGCGGTCGGACAGAGCACTCACTGGACGGTCGTGGACGAAATCAACCGTGCCAAGATCGGCTGGGAGTCGGCGGCCGAGGGCTACTGGTTCTGGGCCGAGGTTGCCGAGTCGTGTCCGCGACTCGGCACGTCTTGGAACGATCTCACGAGCGCGCATCATCTCCTCGCGCTCGAGGAGTACGTCGTCGTCTGGTGGGCGTACTTTGCCGAGACCGGTCGTAAGCTCGACGTCAGCACGTGGTCTTGGCTTCGTACGCCGTTCGGCCAGTGTGCGCTCAGTGCGGTCGAGGACAGCGGCGTCGTCTGCGTCGACTACTGCCATCCCGAGCTTCTCGCGCAGAGCTTCGACTACTACGGTGGCCGCGTCACGGAAGTGGCGGAAAAGTTTGTGGCTTGAAGAGCCCCCCGTTCAATCCCGTACGTGTGTTCACACCACGTGCGGGAGTTTTTTTACTATTCTTGCTTGGCGGAGCGCTTACTGCTAAGCTGACAGGGTTTATAAACCCTGTCATCCCGAGCCAGGCCGAGGGATCTCCGTCAAATTGTTGGGGATCCTTCGACTTCAGCCCCGCTAAGCGGGGCTTTCGCTCAGGATGACTAACATATTTTATGTTAGTCAGTTTTATTTTAGGCACGCACCCAGCGCTTTCAATTGCTGAATTGAAGAGCGTGCTTGGTGATGTTAAGTTTGTGGCCATTGGACGAGAAGCGGTTGTTGTTGATGGCGTGACGCAAGATTTGCAGGTGTTGCAGAAGCGGCTCGGGGGAACGGTAAAAATTGGGGAAGTTTCAGAATTAAGAATTAAGAATAAAGAATTTGGAATGCTGGGTGCCGAGTCTATTGTGCAACTTGTAATAGATGTTTTAGGGACGGCGAGGACGCGAGCCTATTTTGGTATTAGTGTTTATGAAGCAGGTAGTGGATTAGTAGAATTGCAACAGGCGCGGCGATCTATAAAATCGGCTGGCCCAGAGATCAAGCGTGCTTTGCAAAAATATTATGAGCGCGTGCGTTGGGCTGTGTCTCGCGAGCCGGTGTTGTCATCTGTGGCGGTCGTAAAAAATAAATTGCTACCGCCAGAGGGAATTGAGGTGCAATTAATTTTTGGCAGGCGTTCAACGAATGTCATGCTGGAGCGAAGCGATAGCATCCAGAACGTGGATCCTATCGGTCGCCTAGGCTCCCTCCAGGATGACAAGCGTTGGTACATTGGACACACAGTGACGGTTCAGCCGTTTGAAGAATATGGCGCGCGAGATTTTGGTCGACCTAGTCGCGATGATAAGTCAGGCATGATTCCGCCTAAGTTGGCGCAAATGATGATAAACCTCACGGGTCTCAAAACTGGCGCTACGATTTTAGATCCATTTTGCGGCAGTGGCACGATTTTGCAAGAGGCCTTGTTGCTTGGGTACAACGTTTGGGGGAGTGATGCTAGTACAACAGCGGTGACTGGGGCCAAACAGAATTTAAAATGGTTGACCTCTTCTGTCATCCCCGCGCAGGCGGGGATCCACGTCAAGGAACTGGATCCCGGCTCGGGGGCCGGGATGACACGTGGTTGGCGTGTTGAAGAACGCAATGTCTTGAGTTTGAGTCACTGGCTCAAACCGGGCCAAGTAGACGCGATTGTGACCGAACCGTATTTGGGTCCGCAACACGCGTCCAAGTTGCAGATAAACGAGGCAGTCGTAGAATTGAGTCAGCTTTATCTAAAAGCATTTGAACAGTTTGCTAAAATTTTAACTGCGGGGCAGAAGGTGGTCATGATCTGGCCGGTGTTCACGGGTGGGCGCGAGCGAGTTTTTTTGGCCATAGACCAACAAGTTCAAAAGCTGGGATTTTCTTTACTCACTAAGCGGGGTGAACTCTTGTATGGCCGAGAAGGACAGAGGGTTTGGAGAGAAATAGTAGTATGGAGGAAATAAATTCGAAATCTTAAGTACGAAATCCGAATTTAGTTTTCTCGTTCTCTTGGTCGGTACTGCAAAGCTTCCGCCACGTGCGTGCTTTTTATATCATGCTCCTCCGAGAGGTCGGCAATGGTGCGAGCGACTTTGAGCAGGCGATGATAGGCGCGCGCGGACAAATGGAAGGTGCGCATGGCTTGGCGCAACATGTCTAAGGTTTCAGCATCAATCGGACAAAACCATTTGATTTCTTTAGGTCCCATTTCGCTGTTGGTGAGTCGAGCGAGTCCGGCCTTGCCAAAACGCTGACGCTGAAGCTCGCGTGCCGCCTCGACCCGAGCGCGAATAATGTTAGAGGGGTCGCCATTTGACTGGTCGTCAGTTAATTTTTCAAAAGTCACTCGCGGCACTTCGACGTGCAGATCAATGCGATCTAGGAGCGGGCCGGAAACTTTTTGTTGATATTGTTTAAGTTGGTGAGTGGTGCAGGCGCAAGGTTTGTCCGGATCAGAGGCAAAGCCGCAAGGGCAGGGATTTTGCGAGGCCAGAAATAAAAAGCGAGCGGGGAATTGTACTGTGGACTGCGCGCGGGCGACGGTGACGACCGCGTCTTCTAAGGGCTGGCGCAAGTGTTCCAACGTATGGCGAGAAAATTCCGGCAGTTCATCTAGAAACAAAACGCCGCGATGCGCTAAGCTAATTTCGCCGGGCCTGGGATTTCGTCCGCCGCCGACTAATGCGACCGCGCTGGCGGAATGGTGCGGACTTCTGAATGGCCGTTCGGTAATAATCGGATGTTCGCTAGAAAGCAGACCGGCGATGCTGTAAATTTTAGTTATTTCCAAAATTTCGTCAGTGGTGAGCGCGGGTAGAATTGAGGGGAGCGCGCGAGCCAGCAGAGTTTTGCCGCTGCCGGGCGGGCCGGACAGGAGCACGTTGTGATTGCCCGCGGCCGCGATTTCGAGCGCTCGTTTGGCTTGTTCTTGGCCCTGAACCGCCGCCATGTCGCAAGAAATAGGGAGTTCGGCCGGTGTCGCGGTAAAGCCGCGCGTGGTGACCGAAACCATTTCTTCAGTTTGCCAAAATTCAACGAGCTGGCGCAATGACTCGAGCGGTACCATTTCAAGATTCGGGACTAATTCTGTCTCGGCTCGGTTGTCTTTTGGTAGATACACATGTCGCAGTTCAAAGTGCCGCGCAAACAGAGCGAGTGGCAACATGCCAGTGATTGGACGCAGGCTGCCGTCTAAAGATAGTTCACCCACAAAAAAATCTTTAGACACGTCGCGTTTAATTGAACCGCCCGCGATGAGCAGACCAACCGCGATGGCCAGATCAAAATTTGGCCCTTCTTTTTTTAGATCAGCTGGCGCGAGATTAATCGTGACGCGCGTGCGTGGGAATTGCAGGCCGCTGTTTTTGAAAGCGGCGCGTACTCGTTCTTTAGCTTCTTTGACGGCTGTATCTGGGAGCCCGACTAAAGTGATGTCCGGTAGTCCGGGGCTAACATCGACTTCGACCACTACTGGCACTGCTTCAAGGCCAACCACTGTGGCCGTCATGATTTTTGCTAACATACCCTCCTTGACAGTTAGTAATTAGATGCTATACTTTAATAGTCATGCTATAGCATGGCGGAACGTTAACCTTCCACCCCACCCTAGGGGTGGAACTTTTTTATAATTGTAGTATTTCTTTGTATTTTTTTATATCAATAAATTTGGTTTGTCTAATAAGTTCAATAGCTACCTGACCCTTGGTAGACACGGTGAGACATTGCTTGTGAAAACTTTTAAGATATTTAATGAGGGGCTCAAAATCGCTATCTCCAGAAAATAAGATCGCCGAATGGTAATAAGGTAAATTGTCGATCGCGTCTATAGTAAGCTCTATATCAAGATTCCCTTTGTGGTGACCCAATCCATTAGTGGTGATGTCTTTAATAAATTTAATAGGTTTCTTTTTTACGTGGTAACCGACTATTTCTAGAAAATCTACGAATTTTTTTTGGTTAATGTTGTTGGGGTCATAGGCCGTGTAGTAGTATATTTTTACCATTTCCGTTTCTTGCTGTAGTAACTCTTTGAGTTTTTTAAAATTTATCCGCCAGCCTAATCGTCTTTGGGCGTGGTACATGTTTCCAGCGTCAATAAATACCATGGTTTTTCCCCTGGTCAAAGTTTGAAACATAAAACCCTCCAGAAAAGAGGGTTTTAATAAAATTAAATAAACCTGTTCCCCCTCCCCTTAAATTCACTATAGCAAACCTGTACGAGTAAATCAAGTAAATTAAGGACTAAGTAAAGTAAGCTTATTCTACTTACCTGCCTGCCGGCAGGCAGGCTTACACACTTAATTTATTCAACGTACATACGACAACGGATTGACGCGACGGTTATTTTTCCAGACCTCAAAGTGCAGGTGCGGGCCGGTGGAGCGGCCGGTGTTGCCAGAATGGGCAATGGTTTGGCCTCTAGAGATATGGTCGCCTACTTTTACGAGCAGATTGGAATTGTGACCGTAAAGTGTTTTAAAGCCAGCGCCGTGGTCGATCATAACCATAGTGCCGTAACCACCGTTCCAGCCGCGTTGGGCTTTGATGACAACACCAGCTTCGGCCGCGCGTACTGGCAGGCCGGATGACGTGCCGAGATCAATGCCAAAGTGGCGCCAGGTAAAATATTGGGTCAGGCGGCGGCTGTCTATCGGCCAGATAAAATGGATACCTTCGGGACTGGCAATAAATGGCGGCGGAGCCTCGGCCAGGGGCCGACCAGCCTGTGGCCGGGGCTGACGCGCGATTACCGCTGGTGGTTTGCCATGAGGGATGATGAGCATGGTCCCAATTTTAAGCGAGCGGTCGTCAGTAAAACCGTTGAAGCGCAGAACATCAAAACGGTCAACACTATAGAGACGGGCAATACTTGAGACAGTTTCGCCTCGCCGTACCGTATGCTGGAGGCCAGACACAGGTAGAACAATTAGTGTTTGGCCGACTTTTAATTTTGTTTTAGCAGTGAGTCGATTGGCCCAGCGAATAGTGTCTGGCGTGATATTGAATTTTTGCGCCAGGCTTTCGATCGTGTCTCCAGTTTTAACTTCGTACTTGAGAATATCGGTACGCGAGTTTAAAAAGGTTTGCTCTGGCGCAATGGGTAGAGCCGGCAAGGCGTTGGTATAGCTGGGAGCGCTTAGGGTCGGCGGCAGGGTCGAGATATTTTCTGATGCGGGTTGTTCTTCCAAGAACTTATCAATCTCTGGCAGATCATAGTCTTCGGGCGCGTTTAAAAATAATCCGGCCAGACTTTTTTCCGTCAGCACGTCGCCGCGAATTGGGTCAGTGGTTCGGTCAACTATAACCACGCCAATGGTTATTCCGGCGCCGGTTAAGAGGAATAGCAAGGCGATGGTTCGATTGGGCTGTTCTGGCAGGAGACGGTTACAGAGATAGCGCAACAAATGCCAGAAGCGATAGAGCGGCATTAAGAGATATTGGAAGATTAAGGCGCCGATTTCTTTAAGCGCCATCAAAAAAATCCCGCCCAACCAGCGTAGACCTCGGGAAATTGCTTCGGTAAATGAAAAAAAATTGGGCATATCAAGCTCCTCCAACTATACTACAGCAATTGAAATTTATCCAGTATTCATGTAGCATGTATCATGTAACATGTAGCATAGTTATGAATTACGATCACAAAAAAATCGAGCGTCGGTGGCAAAAGTATTGGGACGCGAAGAAGCTGAACCGCACGCCCAAGTCTCCGCGGGCTGAAAAAAAGCAGTACGTTTTAGACATGTTCCCGTATCCGTCTTCAGCCGGACTGCATGTTGGGCATCCCGAGGGCTATACCGCGACTGACATCTACTCCCGCTATTTGCGCATGAACGGACAGGATGTTTTGCATCCCATGGGTTGGGACGCTTTTGGTTTGCCGGCGGAAAATTTTGCTATCAAGCAAGGTGTCCACCCGGCCAAGACGACTGGCTCCAGTAGCAAGCGTTTTCGCGAGCAGATTAAATCACTGGGACTAAGTTATGATTGGGAACGCGAGATTAGTACGTCTGATCCGGCTTACTACAAATGGACGCAGTGGTTTTTCTTGTTGTTATATAAAAATGGTTTGGCGTACAAAAAATTAGCTAAGGCCAATTGGTGCGAGTCTTGTCAGACCGTACTGGCCAATGAGCAGGTCGTGCGGGGCGTGTGCGAGCGCTGTAAAAATCAAGTTATCCAAAAAGATCTTGAGCAGTGGTTTTTCAAGATTACCGATTATGCTGACCGACTTTTAGCTGGTTTGGAAAAAATAGATTGGCCCGAGCCGATTAAACTCATGCAGAA